>UQLR01000001.1 GCA_900541975.1 uncultured Oscillospiraceae bacterium
TGGATAAATTACTTTGCATTAGGCGCAATGAAAACAGCAATGAATGACATAGACGTACATTTGCGTACAAGACTGCGTGTAATTATCTGGAAACAATGGAAAGTACCGGGCAAACGGCAATGGGGATTGCAAAAACTCGGAATAGGAAAAGACCTTGCAAAACAGACCTCATACATGGGAGACCACTATCAATGGATAGTGACCAAAACGTGTGTTGTCAGAGCAATCTCAAAAGAAAAGCTGACACAGGCAGGACTTGTCAGTTGTTACAATTATTACATGGAACGCCATACTTTGAAGTTATGTTGAACCGCCGTATGCCGAACGGCATGTACGGTGGTGTGAGTGGGGAGAGAAATTCTCCCCTACTCGATTTTTTTCAGAGGGAGGGAACGATGCATACAGCGTATTTGAAAAAGGTAACCGACCTGAATATGGAAATACTTTCAAAGCTGGACGTGCAATGTATTTTACTTGATATTGACAATACAATAAAAAAGTACGGCGATACAAAGCCCGCTCCAGGTGTGGAGGAATGGGTAGCGCAAATGCGGGGATATGGCGTGCATATTTTACTTTTTTCCAATAATTTTAAAAAAGCGGTTGCGCCTTTTGCAGATACGCTTGGGCTTGATTATCTTGCGTTTTGCTTAAAGCCTTCTCCGCTTGGTTATTTGCGGGCCATACGCAGGTTTCATATAAGTCGTAAAAACATCCTTGTAGTGGGAGACCAACTTTTTACAGATATTTTTGGCGCAAAGCTATTGGCAATGAAAACTTTGCTTGTCGAGCCGGTGGATCCCAACAGGGAAGCGGCTACCGTAAAGTTGCGCAGACGCCTGCTTGGCGGGATAAAAAGAAGAATTATCAGTGGAAAACAGCCTTTTTAACAGGAGGAAACCAAAATGGATAAAAAGATTTTACTGCTTTTGGGGCCAAACCTCAATATGGTCGGCACTCGTGAAAAAAATATTTATGGCACGCAGTCCGCGCAAAATATAAAAGATCAGGTGATTGCTTATGGAAAAGAAAAAGGTGTTTTGATCGACGTTTTTCAATCCAATCATGAAGGCGCGCTGATAGATGTAATTCATACCGCCCAAGAGCAGTATGGCGCAGTTGTGATCAACGCGGGGGCACTTACACATTACAGCTATGCGCTGCGCGACGCAATTGCCTGTGTAGATATTCCTTTTATTGAAGTGCATATGTCAAACATTCATGCCCGGGAAGAATTTCGCCACTGCTCTGTTATTGCACCTGTCTGCAAAGGGCAGATTGCGGGTTTTGGTAAGGATGTTTATTTTTTAGGGATTGACGCAGTGCTTCTGCTGCAAAAGCAGGAAGTGGGATAAAAGGGCGTGTATAACGGATGGAAAGTAGAATTTTAAAGTTACAGGAGGGGCTGACCCGGCCGGGCGAAGCGGCGCTGGTGCTTTCGGACGTTAACCGTTTTTACCTATCTGGCTTTGCTTCTTCGGCGGGCGCCGTTTTTATCACCAGAAAAGCAGCCTGTCTGCTGGTGGATTTTCGTTATGGCGAAGCAGCGCAAAGGCGGGTAAAAGATTTGGATGTAGTCGTTTTTGACAACCTTTCACAGCAGCTGTGTACGCTTGCAAAAAAGTACAGCGTCAAAAAGGTGTTTTTGGAAAGTGCAACAATTTCTGTAAAACAGGCAAATACATTAAAAAAAAGTTTTCGCACAATAGATGTTAAAACGGTCTGTGACGATACGCTTGATTTGCTTTTATCCAATATGTGTATGATCAAAAGCAGGGCTGAGATTTTAAAAATAAAGGAAGCGCAGCGTATTACCGAAGAAGCATATCTGGATATTTTAAACTTTATCAGGCCTGGTATTACAGAGCAAGATATTGCCCTGGAGCTTGAATTTTCCATGCGCAGGCGCGGAGCGCAGCGCGTGGCTTTTGATTTGATCACAATAGCGGGCAAAAAAACTTCTCTGCCGCATGGTGTTCCGGGAACGAGCGTTGTACGTGCGGGCGATTTTGTTACAATGGACATTGGCGCTGTGTATGAGGGTTATCACAGCGATATGACGCGAACGGTAGCCGTTAGCCATGTAACAGACAGGCAAACAGAAATTTATAATCTTGTCTTGCAGGCCCAGCGCAGTGCGCTTGTAAAAATAAAATCAGGCACAACGGGAAAATGTATTGACCAGGCTGCAAGAGATGTCATAGAACAGGCGGGCTACGGACAATGCTACAGGCATGCTACCGGCCATGGGGTGGGATTGCTGATCCATGAAGAACCGCGCCTTTCCCAGGGAAGCAATACAATTTTAAGCAGCGGTATGGTTGTTACGGTGGAACCGGGTATTTATCTGCCGGGAGAATTTGGCGTGCGTATTGAAGATATGGTCGCGGTAACCAAAAACGGTTGTACAAACCTGACCGGCGTCAGCAAGGAATTGCTTATTCTTTAAATCTTCTGGAAAACTCTGTAAATTAATTGCGATTAGCTGTTGCATTTTTTCGGTGCAATATGTATAATGATAATCTGTAAAACAGTAACAGGATCGTACATTGCTGCGATGTATATTGAGGAGGATTTATCTATGATTTCAGCAGGTGATTTTAGAAACGGCGTTACGTTTGAAATGGACGGGCAGGTTGTTTCTATTATTGAGTTTCAGCATGTAAAACCGGGCAAAGGCGCTGCTTTTGTGAGAACCAAAATCAGGAACGTAATCACGGGCGCCGTTGTTGAAAAAACCTTTAACCCCAACGACAAATATCCCACAGCTTTTATTGAGAGAAAAGATATGGAATATCTTTACAGTGATGGAGACCTGTATTATTTTATGGATAGCGAAACCTATGAACAGATTCCAATTAACCAAAACATTCTTTCCGATAACTTTAAGTTTGTAAAGGAAAATATGACCTGTAAGGTTTTGTCTTATAAAGGGAATGTGTTCGGCGTAGAACCGCCCAATTTTGTCGAGCTGGAAGTAACGAAAACGGAGCCGGGTGTGAAAGGCGATACGGCAACAAACGTAACAAAACCTGCAATAGTTGAAACCGGGGCGGAGATCAAAGTGCCGATCTTTATTAACGAAGGCGACAGAATTCAGATAGATACCCGCACAGGCGAATATATGTCACGCGCATAAGCGCAGAATAATGGAGGATAAAATGACGCTTACAGAAAAGATTTCTTATATCAAGGGCCTTACAGAAGGCCTGAAGCTGGATGAAAACAAGGACGAAGTTAAGGTTATAAAAGCAATATTAGAGCTGCTTGAGGATATGGCGTTGTCTGTTACAGACCTTGAAACATGCGTTGACGATGTATGCGACCAGCTTGATGCCGTGGATGAAGATCTGGCGGATCTGGAAGAAGATTATTATGATGAAGGCGACCAGCCATGCAGCTGCTGCGACACGGACGACGAACAGTTTTATGAAGTGACCTGTCCCACCTGTGGGGAAGAAATTTGTCTGCAGGAAGACGTTTTGCTTTGTGGAGAGACAGAATGCCCCAAATGCGGCGAAAAACTGGAATTTGATTTTTCTGACCTTTTTACAGAGGATGAAGATGAAAAAGGCTGTTCGTGCGACTGCTGCACACAGCCGGATCATGAAGAAGCCTAAAAACCCCCTGTGCAAAAACGAACCATATCTGCACCCTTCGAATACTATATTCGAGGGGTGTTTTTATGCGCAGACGAAGAAAAAGACGGCGAAAAACCAGTGTTTTCAAACGCATCTTTATCTTGCTAGTACTGCTGTCTGCGGCGTCGTTTCTGTTTTTGGAATTGCAGGTAAGGCCTATGATTCTTAATTTGACAGAAATTAAAGCGCAGGCGCTTGCCACTGAAGCCGTTAACAAGGCGGTTGAAGCACAGCAGCTGGAATCAGATTTTACATATGAAGACCTGGTGGAAGTTCAGTATTCAGGCAGTAACGCGGTTCAGAGCATTTCTGCCAATACGGTAAACATTAACGCTTTAAAGGCCGCATATTCTTTAAGCGCACAGGAAGAAATTGATCAGCTGCGGCATAGGGAAATTCAATTTTACACAGGAGATTTGTCGGGAATAGACCTCTTGCGCGGGCTCGGCCCAATCATCAAAGTCCGGTTGAATTTTTCGAGCAGTATTGAAACGAACGTGACAAGCCAGTTTATTTCTGCGGGAATCAATCAGACGCAGCATATTATTGAACTGGAAATCAAAGCGGAGATATACCTGACCTCCGATGGAGCGATCCCCAATGTCGAGGTTGTTACAAATGTGCCGGTTGCAGAGACTGTTATTGTTGGAACAACGCCTACATTGTATGCCAGCAGATTCATGTCTTAATTGTAAATTTATGCTGCAATTCCCTGTCAACCCTTGAAGATAAACTCTATATATGGTATGATAAACGATAAAGTTGACAGATTGGGGGCATTATGTATTGCCTGAGGATATAAAGCAAAAATATATAGCGGGCAGCATGGAAGAATATATGCAGCTTGTTGCGGAGATTATGTGCGTTCGCGCCAGAGGGAAGCGTCCGCTTGCCTATGTACGTACCTACGGTTGCCAGCAGAATGTCGCAGACAGTGAAAAGATCAGGGGAATGTTGGCAAAAATGGGGTATACCTTTACCGAAACGCCGCAGGATGCGGATTTTATAATTTTTAATACCTGCGCGGTACGGGAACACGCCGAAGACCGGGTATTTGGAAATGTAGGTGCGCTTAAGGCAATCAAGCAAAAACACCCTTCCGTTTTAATTGCATTATGCGGCTGCATGATGGAGCAGCCGCATATAGCCGAAAGGATATATAAAAGCTTTCCATTTGTAGGCCTTGTTTTTGGTACGCACTTTCTGCACCGCTTTCCGGAGCTTTTATATAAAAGCCTGTTTATCGGAAAGCGTATTTTTGTCCGCGGTGAAGACGACCGCCTTGTGCACGAAGGGCTTCCCATAAAACGCGACGGAGACTTCAAAGGCTGGCTGCCTGTTATGTATGGGTGTGATAATTTTTGTTCCTATTGTATTGTTCCTTATGTACGCGGAAGGGAACGCAGCCGCCGTGAGTGCGATATATTACAGGAGGCAAAGGAGCTGATTGGCGCGGGCTACAGGGATATTACGCTGCTTGGGCAAAACGTAAATTCCTACGGGAAAGGCCTGCCGGAGCGCACTTCTTTTTCCAGCCTTCTTTCCAAAATTGATCAGATAGATGGCGAATATTGGCTGCGTTTTATGACGTCGCATCCAAAGGACTGCACAAAAGAATTGATTGATACAATTGCGCAAAGCCGGCATATCAGCAAGCATTTGCATTTGCCGTTTCAGTCGGGGAGCGATAAAATTTTGCAGCAAATGAACAGGCGTTACACGCGCCAGTCGTATTTGTCCATTGTAAATTACGCAAAGGAAAAAATTCCCGGACTTTCGCTTACAAGCGACGTTATTGTGGGTTTTCCCGGTGAAACTTACGAAGATTTTAAGGAAACGCTTTCTTTGGTGCGCCAGGTTGGTTTTACGTCGCTGTTTACATTTATTTATTCGCCGCGCGTTGGCACGCCTGCTGCAAGAATGGAGGATCCTGTGCCATATGCGGAAAAATCCAAATGGTTCAGCGAGCTTTTGCAGGTACAGGAAGAAATCGCGGCGCAGCGGTGCGCTTCTATGGTCGGGCAAACGCAAAAAGTGCTGATTGAAGGAAAAACAGGGAAAGGAAACGTATTATCGGCCCGTACATCAGGCAATATAATTGTGGAGCTGGAAGGTGACGATGCGCTGATTGGTACGTTTGCAAGCGTGCAGATTACACAGGCGCGCAACTGGATATTAAAAGGCATACTGGTTTAAAACAGGAGGAAGAAAAATGGATACGATAGAGTTGGCAAGGGAAATAGGCAAGGCGCTTCAGCAGGAGGACTGTTTTGTAAAACTGCAGATTGCAAAGCAGCAAAGTGATGAGGACCAGCAGCTTCAGCAGATGATCGGCGAATTTAATTTAAAACGCATGGCGATCAACAATGAAGCTTCCAAACCCGACAGGGACGACCAAAAACTGCAGGAGTTGAACAGGGAAATGCGTGCTGTGTATGCAGAGATTATGAAAAATGAAAACATGCAGGCATATAATACGCATAAGCAGACGCTGGATACGCTTTTGCAAAGAATTTTTGCCATTATTACGCAATCTTCGGAAGGAGAAGACCCCATGACGGCAGACTACACGCCAGGCTGTTCCGGAAGCTGTTCCAGTTGTTCCGGCTGCCATTGATAAAAACCAGCGGTAAAGAGGTGAAAAAGCACAATGGCTGAACTTTCGCCAATGATGAAGCAGTATTTTAAAATAAAAGAAGAAAATAAAGACAGCATTTTGTTTTTTCGCCTTGGCGATTTTTACGAAATGTTCTACGACGACGCAAAGCTTGCGTCAAAGGAATTGGAGCTTACGCTTACGGGCAGAGATTGCGGCCAGGAGGAGCGCGCGCCGATGTGCGGCGTTCCTTTTCACAGCAGTGAAGCGTACATAGCCCGTCTGGTTGCGAAGGGGTATAAGGTTGCCATATGCGAACAGGTGGAGGACCCTGCATCTGCAAAAGGCCTTGTAAAGAGAGATATTATCCGCGTGATCACACCTGGTACCGTTATGGAAAGCAGTATGCTCGACGAAGGGAAAAACAATTACATATCCTGCATTTTTACGAAAGATCAGAAAATAGGGGTTGCTTTTTGCGACATTTCAACCGGTGAGCTGCATGCTACAAGCCTTGCGGGCGGGGATGCTTTTACACAGCTGAAAAACGAGCTGGCGCGTTTTTCACCGCGCGAAATTCTAATCGGCGGGGATACGGTGCGCTTTCAGGAATTGCCCGCCTTTATCCGCGACAGACTTTCCGCAGGGGTTGAAATGCTGACAGACGACCGCTTTGACGAAGCGCTTTGCGCGCAGCGCGCCGCAATGCAGTTTGGGGAAAAAAATATTTGTGCGCTGCGGGAGGATGGAAACACCCAACTGATCAGCTGCCTAGGGGCACTTTTGCGTTATCTGGAGGAAACACAGAAAACCGGGCTGGAGCGAATAAACACACTGGATATCTACAGCGAAAACCAGTTTATGAATTTGGATTTTCATACCAGACGCAATTTGGAGCTTTTGGAAACCATGCGCGGCAAAGAGAAGAGAGGTTCTCTTTTATGGGTGCTGGATAAAACAAAGACGGCGATGGGAAAACGCCTGATCCGCGCATGGATTGTACAGCCCTTGGTTAGCTGTGCGCCAATTGTAAAACGTCAGAATGCGGTAGAAGAGCTGGTAACTGATACGGTGCGGCGTATGGAAATTATAAATGCGCTGACAGGCATTTTTGATATGGAACGTTTGATGACAAGAATTGTTTACGGAACTGCAAACGGCAGAGAATTGCGTTCTCTTGCAAGCGCCGTGCAAAAACTGCCGGCGCTAAAACAGCTGCTTGAGGGGACAAGCGCTTCTTTATTGCAGGAAATTTACCGCGGAATTGATACGCTGCAGGATGTTTATACGCTGATTGACAGCGCAATTGTGGAGGACCCGCCGTTTTCTGTGCGTGAGGGCGGTATTATTAAAAAGGGGTATCATGCAGAGCTTGACCAGTTAAACGGAGACATGGCAGATTCTACCGGGCTGCTTTCGGCCATTGAGGCCGATCAAAGAGAAAAAACAGGAATTCCCAAACTGAAGGTTGGTTATAACAGGGTATTTGGATATTATATTGAGGTTTCCAATTCTTATAAAGAAATGGTGCCGGATACCTACATTAGAAAGCAAACGCTTACAAATTGCGAGCGCTTTATCACACAGGAACTAAAAGAGCTTGAAGGACGGATACTTGGCGCAAAGGATAAAGCGGTAGCGCTGGAATATAAACTATATGATACAGTCCGCAAGAAGGTTTCGGACCAGCTTTCCCGTATTCAGCAAACAGCCAGATGCATTGCAACGCTTGATGTATTGTGTTCTTTTGCAGCTGTCGCAGCCGAAAACCGCTACTGCCGGCCTGAGGTGAATATAAGCGGCGTAATCCGTTTAAAGGACAGCCGCCACCCAGTGGTGGAGCTACTGCTGGACGGTGCGCCCTTTGTTCCCAATGATGTTGACCTTGACAATGCAAATAACCGCGTTGCCATTATAACAGGCCCTAATATGGCGGGGAAATCAACATATATGCGTCAGGTAGCATTAATTGTACTGATGGCGCAAACCGGAGCCTTTGTTCCGGCCTCCCGTGCAGAAATTGGCATTGTTGACAGCATCTTTACACGCGTAGGCGCTTCCGACGATCTTGCCTCCGGGCAGTCTACATTTATGGTGGAAATGAACGAGGTAGCCTCAATTGTTAAAAATGCAACGGCAAAAAGCTTGTTGGTTCTTGACGAGATCGGCCGTGGAACCTCTACTTTTGACGGGATGAGCATTGCCCGTGCGGTGCTTGAATATGCGGCGGATAAAAAAAGGCTGGGCGCGAAAACCTTATTTGCAACGCACTACCATGAACTGACTGTAATGGAACAACTGCTTGACGGGGTGCGAAATTATAATATAGCCGTAAAAAAACGTGGAGATGACATTACCTTTTTGCGCAGAATTATTCCCGGCGGGGCGGACGACAGCTATGGCATAGAGGTGGCAAAGCTGGCGGGGCTTCCAGACTGGATTATTACCAGAGCAAAACAAATTTTAAAAGAACTTGAGGGCAGTAAGATACAAAATACAGCGCCTGATCAACACAGGAAGGCTGTGCAGCAACAACCTGCGGAGTTTTCTCTGCTGGATACTGCTGCTTCCAGGATCAGGCAGAAGCTTTTAAATGTTGATATCAATACATTGACGCCGATTGAATCCATGAACATTCTTTTTGACCTGATCCGCCAGGCAAAGGAAGAAGAATAAAATAACGGGGGCGAGTCTGTTATGGGGAAAATTCATGTACTGGATAGGCATGTTGCAGAGCTGATTGCAGCCGGAGAGGTTGTAGAACGCCCCAGCTCTGTAGTAAAAGAGTTGGTAGAAAATGCGATTGATGCAGGCTCTACCGCCATAACGGTCGAAATTAAAAATGGGGGAATCGAGTATATCCGTGTTTCAGACAACGGTTGCGGCATTGCAAGAGAAGACGTTCCAAAGGCGTTTTTGCGCCATGCTACCAGCAAAGTTAAAGCGGAAAATGATCTGGAAAGTATTGCAACGCTTGGCTTTCGCGGCGAAGCGCTCGCGTCCATATGCGCTGTTTCTCATGTTGAAATTCTGACATGCAGTGAAGGAGAAGCACTTGGAACAAAATACAGTATAAGCGGTGGGGAAGAAGAAAGCCTGACAGATGCAGGATGCCCGAAAGGAACCACCATCATTGTGCGCAATATTTTTTATAATGTGCCTGCGCGCATGAAATTTTTGAAAAAAGATGTAACAGAGGCAAATGCCGTTGCAAACGTACTGGATAAAATTGCGCTTTCGCATCCGGAAATTGCGGTAACCTTTATCCGCGACGGAAAGCAGACGCTGCATACGGCGGGGGACGGAAAGCTGCTTTCTTCCATTTACACGGTATATGGCAGGGAGTTTGCAAACGGTCTGATACCTGTGGACTATTCACTTGAAGGCGTTGCGGTCAGGGGCTATGTCAGCAGTCCGCAGAACGCGCGGCCTAACAGAAATATGCAAAACTTTTTTATCAATGGCCGCTTTGTGAAAAGTCGCACGGCTATGGCGGCGATAGAAGAGGCCTGTAAAGGCAGTGTTATGACTGGAAAATTCCCCGCCTGTGTTTTACATATTTCCCTTTCTTGTCAGGCGGTGGATGTAAACGTGCATCCGGCAAAAATAGAGGTCCGTTTTATTCAGGAACGTCCCGTTTTTGACGCGCTGTATCATGCGGTGAAGTCGGCGTTGCTAAGCGGAGACCAGCCAAAGCAGGTTTCTTTAAAGCCGCGTGATATGACCCGTTCGGCCCGGCCATCCAATCCGTTTGAATTTGAGCAGACCTGTAAATCCAAGTTTGCATCTAAGCAGGAACCTGCAAACCCGTTGCATGTAAACCACCAGCCCTCTTTAAAAGAAGCGGCGCCTGCCGCTCTGGAAAAGAAAGAAGATTGTCAGCCGCAGATTTCTATCCCCAAAACGCACGCTTTTCAAAATTATGTGGCAGACGGCGTAAACCCATTTGATTTATATAAGGGGCGTTTGCAGGTATCCCAAAGTTTTATACCTGCCGCTGATGCAAACACTGAAAAAAAAGCGCAGACCGCGCAGCAGCCAAAACCACAACCGGTCGTTTCAAAAGAGACTGATTCTGCACCGGAAGACGGGAAAAAGGCTTTCACAGAGCCTTTTGAAGGGAGTTCGACAAAATTTATCGGCGAAGCGTTCCGCACATATATTATAATGGAGCGCGGCGAAGATGAACTGGTTTTTATTGATAAGCACGCAGCGCATGAAAGAATTCTTTATGAAAAGCTGAAAGCGGAAAAAGGCGCCGGCGCAATGCAATACCTTTTGGAACCGATAACCGTCGCTTTGAACAAACTGGAATACGACGCAGCGCTGCAAAACGCCAAAGCTTTTTTGGAAGCAGGCTTTGAAATAGAGGATTTTGGCACGGGAAATATCCTTGTCAGGAGCGCACCGCAATATTTGGAACATTCGGATATTGCATCTATTGTAATGGAAATGGCTGGGTATCTGCTTGAACATAAAAATGATATTTACGCAGAGCAAATGGATTGGATTTACCACAATGTTGCCTGCCGCGCGGCGGTCAAAGCCGGCAATATTAACCACCCTCAGGAGCTTATTGCGCTGGCAGAACGGCTTGAAGCAGACCCGGCGCTGCGTTATTGTCCGCATGGAAGGCCGGTACAGATTGTCATTAAGAAAAGAGAAATAGAAAAACAGTTTGGCAGGGTGTGATTTTTTGCAGCAGGCAGCCTTTATTCCGCTTGTGGCAATTGTGGGACCCACGGCGTCTGGAAAAACCTCGCTTGGCGTTGCAATTGCAAAGCGTTATAACGGGGAAGTAGTTTCGGCGGATTCCATGCAAATCTATACAGGAATGCAAATTGCAACGGCAAAGCCGGACGCGATTCAGCGGCAGGGCATTCTTCATCATATGATGGATTTTTTAGATCCCCAGGAAACCTATAGCGTGGCACAGTATGCGCAGCGCGCAAGAAATGTTATCTGCGATATATACAAAAGAGGAAAACTGCCCGTGCTCGTGGGTGGGACAGGCCTTTATGTTCATGCGCTTTTAAACCATTTGGAATTTGCGCCGGGCGGTGAGGATCCTGCTTTGCGCCGGGAGCTTTTCGCCCGGCTGGAGCGCGAAGGAATGGATTCTCTGCTTTTGGAGCTGGCGCAATTTGATCCGGACAGCGCAGAGCGCCTTGCGCAGACAAAAAACGCAAAGAGAATTATAAGAGCGATTGAAATTTTTAAAACGACAGGGATTACAATGACGCAGCATGTAGCGCGCTCAATGAAGAACCCAAGCCCATATAGAGATGTACGCATTGGGCTTACCTTCAGAGACAGAGGGAATTTATATGACAGGATCGACCGAAGAGTTGACCAAATGCTGGAGCAGGGACTTTTGAAGGAAGCAGAATATATCCTTTCACAGCCATGTGGCAAAACGGCGCGAATGGCGATTGGCTATAAGGAACTTAAGCCGTATTTTGACGGTGTATGTACGTTACAGGATGCGACGGAAAAGCTAAAACGGGAAACAAGAAAGTATGCAAAGCGGCAGCTTACCTGGTTTAAAAAAGATCAAAGCATCCGCTGGATTGAAACAGACGTTTGTAAAAATGAAGAAGAAGTTGCACGCACGGCTTGCTCATATATAGAGCAAAGCGGGATTTTGCAATAATTATGGAATGTGGTGAATACGGCTTGGATAAAACACTGGCAAAAAAAATTATTATAACAGTGGCGGCGTTTCTGGTACTTGTATATTTGGCGTATTTATTTTATGGGGCGAACTTTTCCATGGTAGAAACAGAAACCGCCGTTATGCAGGAAACGGCAGATTCTATCTATTCCACTGGCTATGTTATCCGCAATGAAACACTGATTAGAAATGACAGTGAAGGCGTGGTGGCCTATGCGTTTGACGACGGTGGAAAGGTAGCGGCAGGCGGCGTGGTGGCCACTGTGTATAAAACAGAAGACGACGCTACGGCGCATAAGGAAATTGCGCAGCTTAACAACCAGATTGACCAGCTTAAAAAAATTAATATGGCGGCGCATACGATGTCGACAGGTTTGGATTCCATTAATAATCAAATGAACCAGAAAATAGTCGATTTACTGCAAAATATAAACGAAGGCCAGCTTTACAATTTAAAAGATACCAGCAAAGACCTTTTATATTTAATTAACGAACGTATGATTGTGACCGGTGAAGTTGTCAATTATAATGAAAAAATTGAACAGCTGCAGGCGCAAAAGGAAGAAATTCAGGCCTCCTGCGGGGAGGCGGTTGCCCAGATTACCTCGCCGGTCGCCGGCTATTTTGTAAGTTATACGGACGGCTGTGAAAGCGCGTATGATTATGCAAAGGCTTCAGAGATCAGTCTGGACAGTCTGAATACCATACTGAAGCAAGAGCCTGAAAAAGTAGCGGACAATGTAATTGGAAAAGTGATCAGCGAACTCAATTGGTTTATTGCTTGTCCAATTACCGCACAGGAATCTATTGAGTTAAGCTCCATTTATGATGACGTCAGCGTAAATATGCCATATGCCACAACGGGCAGCGTGCCGGTAAAAATAGCGTCGGTAAACCAGGGAAACAAAACGTCGGACGCTGCGCTTGTGCTGGAATGCAATTATATGAGCCCGGAACTTGCCAGCCTGCGCAATGAAACGGTTAAAATTGATATAAAGACCTACAGGGGAATACGGGTCAGCAAAAAATCCCTGCATGACGACACGGTGGTTAAAACCATTGAAAATGAAGACGGTACAACAACCTCAGAAGAAAAAAAGGTGCAGGGCGTGTACGTTGTATATGGAAACGAGCTTATTTTCAAGCAGGTATCGATTCTGTATGCAGGCGAAGATTTTGTACTGTGTGACCCGCAGCCGGAAGAAGGCGTCCTTTTTAACGGAACAACTGTTGAGCTTTATGATAAAATTGTCACGGAAGGGGAAGATTTATATGCCGGAAAAATTGTCAAGCAGTGAGCAGCAGGCGTTGCAGGATATTGCATACAACTATAAAACAATAGAAGAGACAATTGCAAAGGCTGCTTTGCAATCGGGCAGAAACAGGCAGGATATTACCTTTCTGGCGGCCACAAAGACGGTAGATGCAGACAGGATTAACTATGCCGTTTCCCTGGGACTTTCCCATATTGGGGAAAACAGGGTGCAGGAGCTCCTTGCAAAATATGAAAGCTATGACCTTACGCGCGCATCTTTGCAGTTTATTGGGCATTTGCAGACCAACAAGGTACGGCAGATTGTGGGAAAGGTTGATATGATCCAGTCGGTAGACAGCGAGAAACTTGCAGGAGAGATTGCAAAGCACTCGCTTGCAAATGGGATCACGACGGATATTTTAATAGAGGTAAATATAGGAAACGAAGTCAGTAAATCAGGCGTTGCACCACAGGGCCTTGAAGAGCTATTATTCCGTATTGGAACAATGCGCGGTATTTCTGTAAAAGGCCTTATGGCAATTCCTCCCATTTGCGACAAAAAGGGGGAAATTTGTAAATATTTTTGCGCGATGTACAAACTGTTTATTGACATGAAGGCCAAAAAAATGGATAATGTATTTATGGACTATCTGTCAATGGGGATGTCTGCGGATTACCGCGAAGCTATCCTGGAAGGGGCTAACATGGTGAGGATCGGCTCCTCGTTGTTTGGTCCCAGGCTTTATATATAAAATTGGAGGTATTTTAAAATGGCAGGTTTAGTGGATAAGTTTAAACGTATGTGGGATGCACCGGACGACGAATATGATGATTATGATGAATACAGCTATGACGATGAACCGGAGGAAGATTACGCCGCTTCATCCTCACCGGCGCCCGATTATTCTTATCAGCGGGAAAATGCGGCTTCTACACCCAGACGGAATAAGGTTGTTAATATCAATGCAACTGCCAAATTGCAGGTTGTCCTTTTTAAGCCCGAACGGTTTGGGGAAGAAACCAGGGCAATTGCAGACGAATTGATTAAGATGCATACGGTTGTTTTGAACCTGGAAAACACAAACAGGGATATGTCCCGGCGCATTATAGATTTTTTAAGCGGCTGTGCTTATGCAAATAAGGGAAAAATTAAAAGAATTGCGACAAGCACGTTTATTATTATACCCAATAACGTGGATTTGACCGGGGATGACCTGTTGGATGAGCTTGAAAATAACGGCGTTTATTTTTAATTTGTATGTCTGTTGAAGAAAAACATGCATATGCGCTTTTAGAAGCCAAAATTGACGACACGCTTTACCTGTCTGAACAGCGCCGGGCTCCGTGTTTTACTTCATTTCTGGCTCTGGAAGAGCAGGCGGCCGCAAAGGGAATATTAAAGCAGGCGCACTTTGAGAATTATTTGTTTTACGGCGGGTATGAAAAAAGTGAAAGGGCGGTTCTGGGGATTTTCCCAAAAGAACAACAGTATTCTTCTTCTTTTTTTCCTATAACGCCGCTTGCGTTTATGTACAGACAGGCGTATAATCTATCCCATAGGGATTTTTTAGGCGCGCTGATGAGTTGCGGGATAAAAAGAGAGGCTTTGGGCGATATTCTGACTGAGCCGGGGCGTGCAGTTGTTTTTGTCAAGGAGGAGCTGAGCGCTTATATTACAGCGCAGATCCAAAAAGTGGGAAACATTGGCGTTTCGGTTTCCGTTTTGAAGAACACGGACCGCTTGCCTCCCATTAAGAAACCTGAAGAAAAATTTTATACGATGGCTTCCGTGCGGCTTGACAGCGTGGTAAGTGCACTTACAGGCTTGAGCCGGGATAAAGGTGCGAAACTGATACTGGCAGGGAACGTTTTTTTAAACCACCAGTGCAGGCAAAATGTAAGTATGCACCTTAAACAAGGGGATACGTTGTCCATCCGAGGATATGGCAAATATATAATTGGCGATTATACAGGCCTGACGAAAAAAGGCAGGGTTAAGCTGGTTATTAAACAATACAGATAGGAGAGATCGATATGCTGACAATTGACGAGGTAAAAAACATCAGCTTTAGAAAAGCAAATCTTGGCGGCTACCGTCCAGAGGATGTCGAAGCTTTTATCGATGAGGTTGTTACAACGCTTGAGCAGAATAAAAAAGATAAAATTGAGCTTGTAAAAAAGCTGGATATCCTTGCCAAGCGCATAGAAGAATATCGTAAAGACGAAGAAAATGTACGGGGCGCTCTTTTAAATGCACAAAAAGTGATGGATTCCACCGTAAAAGAGGCAAATCAGAAGGCAGAGGCGATTATTAAAGAGGCAAAGATGAAAGCGCAGGATATTATTATGAACGCCAACGCCTCCATTGTAAATGAAAAAAATAATTATTTAAAATTGCAGGCTGACGCCGTTGTTTTAAGGGAACAGCTTCTTGAAACCTATAACAGCCATATCAGGATGCTGGAGGATCTTCCGACTGCTTCTGAAATCAGTAAGACAAAGGCAGAGCTTGATAAAAAATATCCAGTTAACAATGCATCTGCACAGAATATGGCTGTATCGGCACAACAGGAACAACCAGACAAAGCACAGTCTGCGGCAGACAGCGAGGAAGAGGAAGAAGTTATAGATATTTCCTCTCAGGCTACACAGGAGGCCGAACAGGCGCCGCAGGATGCAGAAGAGAAGGAAAGTAAGTTTGGCAACCTGAAGTTTGGCGACAATTACAGCGTAACCGACAAAAAATAAAAAATACATAGCTTATAATCTAAATACCAATCCCATGACGGATTATCCGCATTGGATTGGTATTTAGATTGGTACAGGGAATTATATAGAGGGAGAGTACAAAATTCATGCCACAGGATTATAATGCAACGCTTAATCTTCCCAAGACCGATTTTCCGATGCGTGCGGGCCTTCCCAAAACAGAGCCTCAAACGCTGAACCGTTGGGAAGAAGAGAAAATTTACGAAAAGCTGATGGAAAAAAACAAAGGGAAGCCGCTATATGTTCTGCATGACGGCCCCCCGTATGCAAATGGAAATATTCATTTGGGCACTGCGCTAAACAAGGTTTTAAAGGACATTGTTGTACGCTATAAAAATATGTCGGGCTTTCAGTCCCCGTATGTTCCCGGATGGGACACGCATGGCCTTCCAACAGAGCTTAAAGCAAGAACAAAAGCCGGGGTTGGAAATTCAACCACTATTTCCGATGTGGAGTTGCGGCGTATCTGCCGCGAGTTTGCCTTGGGGTATCTGGACGACCAGAGAACACAGTTTAAACGTTTGGGCGTCATTGGAGAATGGGAACATCCATATGTAACGCTGTTAAAAGAATTTGAAGCCAAACAGATTGAAATTTTTGCTGAAATGGCCTGTAAGGGTTATATTTATAAGGGCTTAAAACCGGTATATTGGTGTTCTGACTGTAAAACGGCGCTGGCCGAGGCAGAAATAGAATATGCAGAAGACCCCTGTCATTCTATTTATGTTAAATTTAAGGTGACAGACGATCTTGGCAAATTTTCAGCGATGGGCGTAGATCCTGCAAAGGTATCGTTTGTAATTTGGACCACAACAACCTGGACTCTGCCCGGTAACGTTGCAATTTGTGTGGGGCCACGTTTTACATATTGTCTGATAAAGGGCCATGACGAATATTTTGTTATAGCAGAAGAGCTATATAAAAACGCCATGCAGGCGGCCGGAATTGACAATTATGAGGTTGTAGGTACGCTGCAGGGCGCAGAGCTTGAATTCATGAAGACACAACACCCGTTTTTGGACAGAACTTCGCTTGTGATCGTAGGTGATCATGTAACATTGGAAAGTGGTACTGGCTGCGTGCATACTGCACCGGGCCACGGCGTTGAGGACTTTGACGTTTGCTGTAATTATAAAAATTTACCGATCATTGTTCCGGTAGATGCAGACGGCAGACTGACGCAGCAGGCGGGGCAGTTTGCCGGACTGAAGACAGAAGACGCAAACAAGCCGATTGCGCAATATCTGGAAAAAACGGGCGCGCTGTTTGCGCTGGAAAAAATCAGACACCAGTACCCACATTGCTGGCGCTGCAAAAACCCGGTGCTTTTCCGGGCTACAGACCAGTGGTTCTGCTCTGTGGAAGATTTTAAAGAAGATGCTGTCCAGGCTATCCGAACAGTCAAATGGATTCCGGGCTGGGGGGAAGACAGGATTACCTCCATGGTGCGCGAACGCAAGGATTGGTGTATATCTCGCCAGCGCAAATGGGGCGTGCCTATCCCGATTTTCTTTTGCAAATCATGCGGGGAGCCGCATATTGATAAAGATGCCATGCTTTCTGTCGCCGAATTGTTCCGGAAAGAAGGGAGCGATGCGTGGTATCGGAAAGACGCCGCTGAAATTCTTCCAAAAGGAACAAAATGCAAAAAATGCGGCGCAACGGAATTTGACAAAGAAAAGGATATTATGGATGTATGGTTTGATTCCGGTTCCACACATGCTGCAGTTCTGCGGGAAAGACCTTACTTGCAATGGCCGGCAGACCTCTACCTGGAGGGCGCAGACCAGTACAGGGGTTGGTTCCAGTCCTCCTTGCTGACGTCTGTCGCCACAACCGGTAAAGCCCCCTACAAAGCCGTTTTAACGCATGGATGGGTTGTAGACGGCGAAGGAAGAAAAATGTCCAAATCTCTGGGAAACGGTATTGATCCACAGGATATTGTGAACGAATACGGCGCGGACGTGCTCCGGTTATGGGTGGCGTCCTCTGATTATCATGCAGATATCCGTATTTCAAAGGATATTTTAAAACAGCTTTCTGAATCGTATAGAAAAATCCGGAATACGGCAAGGTATATTTTGGGAAATTTGGGTGATTTTAATCCTGATGCGGATGCACTTTCTCTGGATGCATTGCTGCCAATTGACAAATGGGCGCTTGTAAAGCTTGATGAGCTGAACCGAAAAGTGATGCAGGCATATGATGCGTTTGAATTCCACCAGGTTTACCATAGCATTCATAATTTCTGCGTGGTCGATATGTCCAATTTCTATTTGGACGTCTTAAAGGACAGGCTCTATACGGAAAAAGCAGACAGTCTTGCACGAAGAGCCGCGCAGACAACAATTTATTTCATTTTGGACGCCATGACAAGGTTGATTTCACCAATTCTTGCATATACCTCGGATGAAATCTGGCGGTATATGCCGCACAGCAGCGACAGCGACCCGGATTGCATATTGTTCAATGAAATGCCAAAGCTGCTTTGCATAAATGCTGATGCAGATTTTATGGAAAAATGGGATAAAATTCACCAGCTGCGCGACACGGTAAAAAAGTCGTTGGAGGTTGCGGTAAAGGAAAAGCAAATCCGCGCTTCTCTGGAAGCAAAAGTTGTGCTTTCCTGCAACGGCGCGGAATATGATTTTATTCAGTCTGTAAAAGAAGAACTTCCCGCCGCGTTTATTGTATCAGAAGTAGAACTGGTACAAGCTAATGCACAGGAACTTACAGTAAAAATTGAAAAGGCGGCAGGGCGAAAGTGCGAACGCTGCTGGAGCTATAGCGAGACTGTTGGAGAAAACAGCGAGCATCCTGCCATTTGCGCACGTTGTGCGTCTGTTTTAAACAAATAATATATAAAGTGCGGTGTGTCTGAGACAGATATCTGGATGCACCGCGCGTTTCTATGGAGGGATTACTATGGCGGCTTTGGCCCTTATCCTTGCCGGCGCGGTTGTTTTGATAGATCAGTTGTTAAAGCTTCTTGTCGTCCACACCATTAAGGTAGACGGCGCAGTGACGGTAATTGACCACTTGCTTCGTTTTGTATATGTAGAAAATAAGGGCGCCGCCTTTGGATTGCTGGAAAATCAGCGATGGATCTTTATTTCTCTAACTGCGGTGGTTATTCTTATTTTTATTATTGCGCTGTTCCGTACAAAAACAAAAAGCAAGCTGTTTTTTATTTCTGCCGGTATGATCATAGGCGGCGGGATAGGAAACCTGATTGACAGAGTTTTTTTGGGGTATGTAATAGATTATATCCAGCTTTCTTTTTTTCCACCTGTATGCAATTTTGCCGATTATTGCATAACAACCGGTACAATCCTGTTTGTTATTTATATTTTCTTTATATCTGATTTTTTTCAAAAAAAAGAAACGCTACGCACATCGTTAAAAGAAAATGAATAAGCATGTGTTTTTTGCACAGGCCGGCGACAGCGGCGTGCGTATTGATAAATTTTTGGCGCACAGTTTGGCGGATCAGACGCGAAGTTTTCTTGTAAAGCTTATGGAAAAGGGATATGTGCGGGTAAACGGCAAGCAGACAGACAAAAGCGATAAACTGCAGGAAGGCGACAGGGTGGAAATAGAGATTCCACAGCCTGTTGCACTGAAGATAGAAGCAGAAAACATCCCGCTTGATATTGTATATGAAGACGAGGCGTTGCTTGTGGTAAACAAGCCCCAGGGAATGGTTGTGCATCCGGCCGCAGGTAATTTTGACAAAACGCTGGTCAATGCGCTTTTATACCACTGCAAAGGTTCCCTTTCCGGCATTAACGGGGTGCTGCGCCCTGGAATTGTTCACCGTATAGACAAAGATACAAGTGGTCTGCTGGTCGTTGCAAAAAACGACGCCGCGCACCGGGGCCTTGCGGCGCAGATTAAGGAGCATAGCTTTACAAGAGAATACCAGACAGTGGTACATGGGAATATCCGGCAAGACACCGCAACTGTTACAGCGCCGATAGGCCGCCACCCCGTGGACCGGAAAAAAATGGCGGTAACACAAAAAAATGCAAAACAGGCAGTTACCCATTATACCGTTTTAGAACGTTATACAGGCTTTACGCATTTGCAGGTGCGTTTGGAAACCGGACGAACGCATCAGATTCGCGTACATATGGCGTATATTGGCCATCCTGTCGCGGGCGACCCAGTATACGGGCCGAAAAAGCCAGCGAATGGATTGAAAGGACAGTGCCTGCACGCATGGAAAATAGGCTTTGTACATCCGCTGTTGGAAACCTATATGGAGTTTACGTCGCCTTTACCTGTGTACTTTACGCAATTTTTGCAAAGGCTTGCAAAAGATACATAGCGGCTGTTCAAAAAAACTCTTGCAACTTATGGTATATTATGCTATAATAATTGGGCATTTGAAATCCGTTGGGGAACCAATGGGGGTCAACGGCCCGGTTTTTACCGAGACTTTGAAGCGGGCAGTCCTCTGCCGAACAGGTAAGAATGTCTGAAATTTTAGGAGGAATATAGTAAATGGACGCACTCAAATCAATTGCAGCAGATTCTTTAAAAAGTGATCTGCCCCAGTTTGGCATCGGCGACACGGTGCGCGTAAGCGTAAATATCCGCGAAGGCGACAGGGAAAGAATTCAGATGTTTGAAGGTACGGTTATCGCCAAAAAGGGGAGCGGTATTGCTGAAACCTTTACGGTAAGGCGCGTTTCTTACGGCGTTGGCGTAGAAAGGGTTTTCCCTGTTCATTCTCCCAATGTTAAGGATGTACAGGTTGTCAGGCGCGGTAAAGTGCGCAGAAGTAAACTGTATTATCTGCGCGACAGGGTCGGCAAGGCGGCGAAGGTTAAAGAACAGATCCGCTAATAGCAAACACACAAAGGGACGTTATGTCCCTTTTTTGCTATATCCATATAATTTGGGGGTGCCAGTATGAAGAAAAGCGAATATGATTTTAAAATTTTGCCGGATGAGGCGTATAAGGATGACTTGTCCTACGCAGAAAAGGAACAGGCAGACGGTATGCTTACAACGGCTGTTTTTGGCCCTGAGACAGAACAGGCAAAGCGCGATGAAGAACGCCGCAGCGCCGCCGGCTTATGCTTTGAATGGTTGCAGGCCCTTGCAACGGCACTGGTAATTGTGGTTTTGCTTCTTACCTTTGTATTCAGGTTGGTCGATGTAGAAGGCGAATCAATGATGGACACGCTGCATCATAAGGACAAGCTTTTTGTTACAAGCTTATTATATACACCTCAAAACGGCGATGTGGTGATTGTTAGCCATGGGCAGGAATATCAAACGCCAATTGTCAAGCGTGTAATTGCAACGGCTGGGCAAACAGTGGAAATAGACTATGCCAAAAACCAAGTGATTGTCGACGGCGTTATTATTGAAGAACCATACATAAAGGAACCTATGCTGAAAAAAGATATTTATACAACAGATAACCCAATTCAGGTGCCGGAGGGCATGGTTTTTGTAATGGGCGATAATCGCAATAATTCTTTGGACAGTCGTTCACATCAGGTAGGGCTGATTGCAGAGGACGACATCATTGGAAAAGCGGAATTTATTCTTTTTCCTTTTCACAGGTTTTCTTCAATATACGAATAGGGAAGTTTTTTATGAAAAAGAAAGCTGTAGCCGTCTGTTATGAATGGCTTAAACCTATTATCTGCGCGTTTTGTGCTGCCATTTTGGTCATTGTTTTTGCAGTACGGATGATCAATGTAGACGGGCCTTCCATGATGGACACCCTGCAAAACGGCGACAAGGTTTTGATTACAAATCTTTTTTATACACCTGCGCCTGGCGATATTGTTGCGATCAGCCGCGGAGAGAATTTTGACGCACCCCTGATTAAGCGTGTAATTGCAACACAGGGACAAACTTTAAAAATTAACAGCGAAACAGGCGACGTCATTGTAGACGGCGTTTTGCTCAGTGAATTTTATATTAAAGATCCGACAATAGGCGGCGTAAACTGGAATTTCCCATATGTAATACCGCAGGGAATGCTGTTTGTTATGGGGGATAACCGCACTATTTCAAAGGATAGTCGCGATGTACAGATTGGGCTTATTGACCAGGATGATATACTGGGAAAAGCACAGGTTGTTATTTTTCCATTCCAAAATATGAAATATTTATACACATAACTACGGGCGCACGTGTAGTGCGTCCCTGTTTGTTTAAGAAGGTGTTCTATTTGAGTACGACGCAAAATATCCAATGGTTTCCGGGACATATGACAAAAACAAAACGAAATATACAGGCCTCTCTCAAACTGGTTGACACTGTGGCGGAGATCGTTGACGCAAGAATTCCATACAGCAGCCGAAACCCGGAGCTTGACAAGCTGATTGGAAATAAACCCAGACTGATTCTGCTAAATAAATGCGATATGGCAGACAACAGGGAAACGCAGCGTTGGATTGCATATTTCAAAAGAAAGGGGACCAAAGCAATTGCAATTGACTGTAAGTCCGGCAGAGGCATTTCTGCATTTATTCCAACAGTCAGGCAATTGTTGTCTGACAAAATAAAAAAGCAGGCTGAAAAAGGCATAACAGGACGTACAATTAGCGTGATGGTCGTAGGAATCCCAAATGTTGGGAAGTCTTCTTTTATCAACAGAATAGCCGGTAAAAGCCGCGCAAAAACAGAAGACCGCCCTGGTGTGACAAGAGGAAACCAGTGGTATTCCATTGGGCGCGGCTTTGAAATTTTAGATACACCTGGTGTTTTATGGCCCAAATTTGACGACCCGGAGGTTGGGGAAAAACTGGCATTTACCGGCGCGGTAAAAGATCAGATTATAGACGTTGAACTTTTAGCAGTGCGCTTGCTGGAGCTTTTAAAGGCATACCCTACAGACAAATTTCTTGCGAGGTTTAAGCTTTTAAAAGAAGAGCTTGCACCGCTTGACGGTTATACGCTCTTGCAGCTCATTGCCAAAAAGAGGGGAATGCTGATAGCCGGCGGGCAGGCGGATACGCTGCGTGCTGCAAATATACTGTTGGACGAATACAGATCAGCAAAGCTTGGCGCCATTACGCTGGAAATTGCTGAAAAGGAATCAAACTGTAAGTAAGGAGGACGATTGTGGAACCGATACAGTGGTTACAATTAGAAGAAGAGGCATACCATAAGGGGTATCTTGCCGTATGCGGTATTGACGAAGCCGGAAGAGGGCCGCTTGCAGGTCCTGTTTGCGCCGGCGCTGTGATATTTGAAAGAGGGGTAATTCTGGAAGGGGTGAACGACTCCAAAAAGCTTACAGAGAAAAAGCGGGAATATCTTTTTGACAGGATTAAAAACGAGGCGGTTGCATGGTCTGTAGGATGGGCGTCTGTGGAAGAAATTGAAAGAATGAATATCCTCAACGCAGCACTGCTTGCAATGAAACGAGCGCAGGAAGGGTTGTCTGTGCAGGCGGATTATGCCCTGATAGACGGCAACCAAAAACCCCCGCTGAAGATTCCGTGTAAAACAGTTATTAAGGGCGACGGACTTTCCATGTCGATTGCCGCAGCCTCGGTTCTTGCAAAAGTGAGCCGCGACCGCCTTATGCTGGAGCTTTCACGCACATATCCGCAGTACCAGTTTGAAAAACATAAGGGCTATGGTACAAAACTGCACCGCGACCTTTTGCTTTCCTATGGGCCCAGCCCAGTACATAGACGTTCTTTTCTTAAAAAAATATTATCGGAGTAATCAGGTATGGACCAGAAAAAAGAAACCGGTATACACGGAGAACAGTATGTTGCGGAATACCTTTTGCAAAACGGCTATATAATGAAAGCAAGGAACTTCCACTCACGCTATGGAGAAATTGACCTGATCGCCGAAAAAAACGGCGTGCTGGCCTTTATAGAAGTAAAAACAAGAAAAAAAGGAGCGGCCGTTCGCCCGGAAGAAGCAGTTACCAGGGCAAAACAGCAAAAACTGCTAAAAACAGCCTTCGTTTATTTGCAACAGAAAAATACTGCGCTGCAACCGCGCTTTGACGTTGCAGAGGTGTGGGTGTCCCCATCAGACGGCAAACCTGTGGAAATCCGGTATATTATAAATGCTTTTGGTCAGGAGGAGAAGGAATATGCAGCTTTTTGACTTGCATTGCGACACACTGTATAGAGCGGCAACAGAGAAGGAACGCTTAACAGAGAATTCTTTTCATGTTTCTTTTAAAAAAGCGCAGTCTATCAGGCCGTGGATTCAGTGCATGGCGGTTTGGATTCCGGATACTATGCGCGGAGACCAGGCATTTCATTTTGTTTTGCAATGCGCAGAAATACTGGAAACGGAACTGGAACGCACAGGTGACCGGATACAAAAAATACAAACAGGAAAAGAAATAAGAAAAGTGCAGGAGAGCTCTGCTGCCGGAATAATTTTAACAATAGAAGGCGGCGCTGCACTTGCGGGAAAGCTTGAAAATATAAAAAAGCTCCGCGCAGTTGGCGTACGTATGATGACGCTTACCTGGAACGGTGAAAACGAATTGGGGTATGGATGTCTTGCTACCGGCAGAGGCGGCCTTAAGCCATTTGGCCGCGTTGCATTGCAAGAGATGGAAAAAAACGGCGTAGTTGCAGACCTGTCGCATGCAAGCGAACGCTTATTTTACGATGTGGCGGAAACGGCCGGCCGGCCGTTTATTGCCAGTCATTCCAACGCACGCCGTATATGCAACCATCCGCGCAATCTGACAGATGCGCAATTTTGTATAATTCGCGACAGAGGCGGCATTGTCGGGATCAATTTTTGCAGAAGTTTTCTGCGTGCGGATGAAAATGCCGGTTTTGCAGATATTCTTTCCCATACAGAACATTTTTTATCTTTGGGAGGAGAAAATACCGTTTGCATAGGCAGTGATTTTGATGGAACGGATATGCCGGATGGAATAAAAGGGATTGCAGATGTGGAGGCATTGTATACATATTTTTTGCGGCATAATTACCGTGAAACGCTGCTGCGGAAAATTTTTTTTGAAAATGCGGCCCAATTTTGTGAAAACTTTGACAAGTTGTAAGTTATGTTATAAAATGTATGCTTAGAAAGCGCATTGTGCGGCAGTGTTTGCCACCCTGCCTGCGCGTCTTTTGGAAAGGAAGGAAAACAATGACGTATAACAGCACAACTGATAAAAAAGTATCTGTATCTGCCGCGCAGGCAATTGCACAGGGGATTTCTGAAGATGGCGGTTTATTTGTTCCCGCCGGGATTCCCGTTTATGGAGAAGAGGACCTGCATGCGCTTTTAAAGCTTGACTACCGTGGCAGGGCCAAAAAAATTTTGCGGGATTATTTACAGGATTTCACAAAAGAAGAAATTAGCAGCTGTGTAGATCAAGCTTATACAAAAGAAAAATTTGGCGATGAAAACCCGGCACCGATTGTTTCCCTGGATAACAGAGGGACAACACTGCATATGCTGGAGCTTTGGCATGGCCCAACCTGTGCGTTTAAAGACATGGCGCTCCAGCTTTTGCCGCACCTGCTTACCAAATCCATGGGAAAAACCTGTAAGGGGAAGGAAGCGGTTATACTTGTTGCAACTTCCGGCGACACAGGCAAAGCTGCGCTGGAGGGCTTTAAAGATGTAAGCGGCACAAAAATCATTGTTTTTTACCCACAAAATGGCGTAAGTCCCATGCAAAAACACCAAATGGTTACCCAACAGGGCGAAAACGTTTATGTATGCGGCATTCAGGGGAATTTTGACGACGCGCAGACAGGCGTCAAAAAAATTTTTACCACGCCGGAGATCATACGTGCACTTAAACAAAATAATATGCTTTTTTCCAGTGCAAACTCCATTAACTGGGGGCGCCTTCTGCCACAGATTGTCTATTATTTTTCTGCATGGTGCGATCTTGTAAACACGGGAAAGGCAACGGAAGACGAAAAGATTAACGTGGTTGTACCTACGGGGAATTTTGGCAATATTCTTGCATCCTACTATGCATACTGCATGGGGCTTCCTGTCAAAAAATTTATCTGCGCTTCCAATGCCAATAATGTCCTGACAGATTTTATCCGTACAGGTGAATACAATAAGGACAGGCAATTTTTTACAACGGTTTCCCCTTCAATGGATATTCTGGTTTCCAGTAATCTGGAAAGGCTTTTGTATCATTTGAGCGGCCAGAACGACCTAGCTGTGAAAAACTGGATGACGCAGCTTAAAACACAGGGGCGCTATACGGTAGACGGCAACGTGTATCAAAAAATTGCACAGCTGTTTTTTGGCGCCTATTGCGACGATACACAGACCAAGGCAACCATCCGCGCGTTGTTTGAAGATTGCCGGTATTTATGCGACACCCATACGGCGGTGGCGGTTAACGTATACAGGCAATATCTGGAACAAACGGGCGATCAGAACACACCGGCGCTACTTGCTTCCACGGCAAGTCCGTATAAATTTTCAAAAAGTGTTTTGCAGGCGCTGGCGCCTGATTGTCAGATGCCGGAAGACGAATTTGCCATGGTTGACCGTCTGCACGCAATGACAGAAGTGGCGATTCCCGCTCCGCTGTCCGGGTTGAAAGGTAACCCTGTGCGATTTACCTGCTCTACTACGCCGGAAGGTATGCCGCAGCATGTATTGCAAACCCTGGGGCTTTGATTGTCATGTCTTTGTTTGCAATTGCAGATTTACACCTTTCCCTTGAAACGGACAAGCCGATGGATGTGTTCAGCGGCTGGAAAGATTATGTTTCCCGTTTAGAAAAAAACTGGCGCAGCGTTGTTACTGAAAATGATACCGTCGTTATTGGCGGGGATATTTCATGGGCGATGAAGCTGCAGGAAACATACGCAGATTTTCGGTTTATCCACAGTCTTCCGGGAAGAAAACTTTTGCTGAAAGGGAATCACGACTACTGGTGGTGCACAAAAAAGAAAATGGACGATTTCCTTTATGAAAACGGTTTTAACAGTATGTCCATTCTTTTTAACAACGCCTATGCGGTTGACGGTTATGCGGTGTGCGGAACCAGAGGCTGGTATTATGATGCGGAAAACGATGCAGATAAAAAAGTATTGCACAGAGAAGTAGGCAGATTAAAAACCTCTATTGAGCAGGCGCGCAGCCTGCAGTTGGAGCCGGTTGTTTTTCTACATTATCCTCCGGTTTATGCAAATACCCCGTGCAAAGAGATTATGGATGTACTGCTGCATTTCGGTATTCGTAAATGCTATTATGGCCATGTGCACGGCGGCAATGCGGCAAAAAGGGCGCAAATAGGTGTTTACGCAGGAATATCGTTTGATTTGGTGGCCTGCGACTATTTAAAATTTATGCCGAGGTTAATCCGGTAGGGTGAATAGATAATATTTTTTTTTAAAAGTATGGAAAAAAATTTTTTGTTGTGTTATAATTATCTTTGAATATTTGCTGAAATTCAGGAGGAAAAAAAGAAATGAGTCTTAAATCGTCCAACAAGGTTGATACAAACCGTTATGAACTGGAAGTACAGGTTGATGCGGAAACGTTTGAAAAAGCAGTAAGCACCGTATACCGTAAAAAGGTTAAAAATATAAATGTTCCAGGGTTCCGTAAAGGGAAGGCTCCACGAATGATTATAGAAAAAATGTACGGAGAAGAAATTTTCTATGAAGACGCCATGCAGGACTTATACCCGGAGGCTCTTTCGCAGGCGGCGGAGGAAGCACAGCTTAAGCTTGTCCGCGATAAAATAGACCTGGATGTAATAAGCGTTGGGAAGGAAGGCTTTACTTTCAAGGCAACGGTAACGGTTGAGCCGGAAGTGGAAATTGAAAATTATAAAGGGATTGAAATTGCAAAAAAAACCACGGAAGTAACGGAAGAAATTCTGGAGGAAGAGATTCAGAAAATCAGGGAACGCAACAGCCGGCTGGTTACGGTAGAAGACAGGCCGGCGCAAAACGGCGACAGCGTTGTGATTGATTTTGAAGGCTTTGTGGACGGCGTTGCTTTTGAGGGCGGCAAGGCGGAAAATTATACGCTTGCATTGGGCAGCGGTAATTTTATCCCCGGCTTTGAAGAACAGATTGTGGGACATAATACAAACGACGCGTTTACCATTACCGTTACCTTTCCGGAGGATTATCAGGTGGATGACCTCAAGAGCAAAGAAGCGCAGTTTAAGATTGTGCTGCATGAAATTAAAGCGAAAGAGCTCCCTGAATTTGACAATGAGTTTATCAAAGATATCAGCGAAAAGGAAACGGTGGAGGAATATAAGGAAGAGCTTAAATCAGAAGTTGCACAACGCCTGCAAAAGGAATCTGAGCAGGATGTGGAAAATCAGCTTACCACAAAGCTTACAGAGCTTTTAAAAGCAGAAATTCCCGAAGCCATGTATGAAAACACAGTGGACGATATGCTGCGCGAATTTGATATGCGCCTACGCTCCCAGGGAATGGACATGCAGACGTATATGCAGTATATGGGTATGGACAAGGACGGCCTTCGCGCAATGTACAGACCACAGGCGGAACAGCGTGTAAAGCTGCGCTTGGCGCTTGACAAGATTGCACAGCTTGAAAACCTTACAGCGGACGACGCGGCGATTGAAGCGGAATATGAAAGAATGGCCGAAAGCTATAAAATGCCCGTTGAAAAAATTAAAAAGATTGTTTCAACAGCAGATATTGCAAAGGATTTAGCGGTGGAAAAAGCCATGGACCTAGTAAAGGACAGCGCTGCGATTGCATAAAGTTTTTGAATAACATGGTATTTTCCTGCCTATCCTTATCATAGTATAAATAAAAAAAGGGATGATGAATTATGAGTTTAGTTCCTTACGTGATTGAGCAAACAAGCCGAGGAGAGCGTTCCTACGATATTTACTCAAGGCTTCTCAACGACCGTATTATCATGCTTACGGAAGAGGTTAACAATGTAACCGCCAGTCTTGTTGTGGCGCAGCTGCTTTTTTTGGAAGGGCAGGATCCTTCCAAGGATATTAGTCTGTATATCAATAGTCCGGGCGGCTCTGTAACAGACGGGCTGGCAATTTATGACACCATGCAATATATTAAGTGCGATGTTTCCACAATCTGCATGGGGCTGGCAGCCAGTATGGGAGCGTTTTTACTTGCTGCGGGCGCCAAGGGGAAACGCCTGGCGCTGCCAAACAGCGATATTATGATTCACCAGCCAAGCGGCGGCGCGCAGGGACAGGCAACAGATATTATGATCCATGCCGACCATATTCAGCAGACAAAAAAGAAGCTGAACACCATTTTGTCTGAGCATACGGGGCAGCCGTATGATGTGATTGCAAGAGATACGGAGCGCGACAATTTTATGTCAGCGCAGCAGGCTATGGAATATGGTCTGATTGATAAAGTGATTTCCCATAGATGATAAACGATAGGAGTTAAAGCGTATGTCTAGCAGGGATGAAAATACAAACAGAGAAATCCATTGCTCCTTTTGCGGAAAGCCGCAGGAGCTTGTTGGACGCATGATCGCAGGCAACGGCGTTTATATTTGTGACGAATGCGTCGAGCTTTGCCTGACTATTTTGCACGACGGCGAAGAAGAAAAAGGGAAGAAAAAAGGAAAGGCTCCGGATTTTACAAATCTTTTAAAGCCGCAGGAAATTAAGGAAAAGCTTGACGAATATGTTATCGGCCAGGACGATGCAAAAGTCACATTGAGCGTCGCCGTTTATAACCATTATAAGCGCATCAACAATGACGACGAAGAAGTAGATTTTGTTAAGAGCAACGTATTGTTGCTGGGACCTACAGGCACCGGTAAAACTTTACTTGCGCAGACCCTTGCAAAAATTTTGGACGTACCGTTTGCAATTGCAGATGCAACCACGCTTACAGAAGCCGGCTATGTTGGCGAAGATGTGGAAAATATTTTACTTCGCTTAATCCAGGCTGCCGATTTTGATATTGAAAAGGCGGAGCGCGGTATCATTTATGTAGATGAAATTGATAAAATTGCAAGAAAATCAGAAAACCCTTCGATAACAAGAGACGTAAGCGGCGAAGGCGTGCAGCAGGCGCTCTTAAAAATTTTGGAAGGCACCGTTTCAAACGTACCGCCCCAGGGTGGGAGAAAGCATCCGCAACAGGAATTTTTGCAGATTAATACCAAAAACATTCTGTTTATCTGCGGCGGCGCGTTCGACGGGCTGGAAAAAACGGTTGAAAGAAGAACGGGTTCCTCTTCACTTGGCTTTGGCGCAAAGGTCAGGGATAAAAAAGAGCTCAATACAACCAATTGGATGTCCAGCGTAATTTCACACGATCTTGTAAAATTTGGGCTGATTCCTGAGCTGGTTGGCAGGCTACCCGTGATTACGGCGCTCAATGGGCTCGATAGAAAGGCGTTTATCCGTATTTTGACAGAACCCAAAAATGCGCTGGTCCGGCAGTATCAAAAGCTTTTTGCTTTGGACAATGTTGTGCTGGAATTTGAACCGTCTGCACTGGAAGCAATTGCTGATAAGGCAATTGAAGAAAAAACGGGTGCCAGAGGACTGCGTTCCATTATGGAAAACACGCTTAAAGAGCTGATGTTCAAAATACCCTCTGACAGCACGACGGAAAAAGTGATTATTTCTGCAGAAACAATCAAGGACCCTTCCAATGTTACGGTTATACACAATCAGGAACGCAAACCGTTAATGAGTATTAACCAAGAAGAGAATAAAAAGACGCCAAGAAAGAATACTGCGTCGTAATTTCTGTTGCAAAGCTGTAACTTACTTTCTGCAAGTTACAGCTCCTGTTTTTAAAAGGAGGTTTAAGGTATATGGATTTTGATAGAGCAGACCAGATTGTTACACTCCCGGTTTTACCGCTACGAGGCCTTGTGCTGTTTCCGGATATGATGCTGCATTTTGATATTGGGAGAAAAAAGTCTGCACTTGCCATCGATCAGGCAATGCGTACCAACCAGACCATTTTTATCACTGCGCAAAGAGATGTAAATATTCACGACCCCAAAACAGCAGATCTTTATAAGGTGGGTACGATTGCCAGGGTTATACAAGTGCTCAAGCAGCCGGAAAATGTAATCCGCGTTGTGGTGGAGGGCATTTGCAGGGCGGTTGTTCTAAGATATGAAAAAGAATCCCCCTTTTTTACTGCACAAGTCGAAAAAATACATAAGGAACCATCTGCACCATCCGTTACGGAGCTTGCGTTGATCCGTTCAGCAAAAAGCATCTTTGAACAGTATGTACGTCTTTCACCCAAAATGGCAACAGATATTCTTTATAAAGTAGGTATGTGCAATGAACCGGGTGCTTTGTCTGATTTTATTACCGGCAACATCATACTGGATTATCAGAACAAGCAGAAGGTGCTGGAGACTTTTGATACAAAAAAACGTCTGGAGAAACTGATAGAATATATTACAAATGAGGTTTTTATCCTTGAAATTGAAGAGAAAATTAATCATAAGGCCAGAGAGCGCATCGACGAAGGCCAGCGCGAATATTTTCTGCGCGAGCAGCTCCGTGTAATAGAAGAGGAGCTGGGCGAAGACGACGACCTTATGGCCGAAGCCGAAGAATATAAAGAGAAGGTTCTTGCGCTGAAACTAAAAGAGGATGTTGAAAAAGTTCTTCTAAAAGAATGCAGCAAGCTTGAAAAAATGCCTTATGGCGCGCAGGAGGCTAATGTAATCCGTAACTATTTGGATTTATGCCTGGAACTGCCGTGGAATACATCGACCAAAGAACGCATTGATATAGAAAAAGCCAAGCGCTGCCTGGATAAAAACCACTATGGCCTTGACAAAGTTAAGTCACATATTTTGGAGTTGCTTGCGGTAAGAAAACTGGCGCCGCATGTGAAGGGACAAATTTTATGCCTGGTTGGGCCGCCGGGGGTGGGAAAAACGTCTATTGCACAATCCATAGCCGGTGCGATCAACAGAAAATCTGCAAGAATTGCGCTGGGCGGCGTACATGATGAGTCTGAAATCAGAGGCCACAGACGCACCTATATCGGTTCCATGCCCGGGCGGATTATGAATGCGGTTAAAATTTCTGGAATGAATAACCCCGTGCTTATTCTGGATGAGGTCGATAAGCTGGGAAATGACTATAAAGGAGACCCAACTTCCGCACTTCTGGAGGTGCTTGACGCCGAGCAAAACAGCACCTTCCATGATCATTATATAGACCTCCCGTTTGATTTGAGCAACGTATTTTTTATTACAACAGCAAACGATAAAAGCATGATTCCCGCACCTTTGCTGGACAGGATGGACATTATTGAGGTTCCAAGCTATACAAGAGAAGAAAAATTTCATATTGCAAAAAAGCACCTGCTTCCAAAGCAGATGAAAAATTGTGGAATGAACGGCAATATGTTCCGTATAACAGACAGTGCCGTCTATGATTTAATCGACAGCTATACAAGAGAAGCCGGCGTGAGAAATCTGGAACGCAAAATTACGGCACTGTTAAGGAAATCTGCCGTAAAGCTTGTAGAGCATAAGGCAAAACGCATCACAGTTGATCAGCCGGATTTGGTGTCTTATCTGGGGCCAAGAAAATTTAAAACAGATCTTCTTGGAAAAACCAGTGAAATTGGTGTTGCAAACGGGCTTGCATGGACCTCTGTAGGTGGGGAAACCCTTCCAATCGAAGTGGCTGTTGTCAGCGGAACAGGAAAAATTGAGTTGACAGGGTCGCTTGGCGACGTTATGAAAGAATCTGCAAAAACAGCGGTCACCTGTGTGCGCAGCCATGCCAACAGGTGGGGGATAGAAGAAGATTTTTATAAAAAATACGATATACACATTCACGCTCCGGAAGGCGCCGTTCCCAAAGACGGCCCTTCAGCAGGCATTACAATGGCAACGGCGCTTGTGTCTGCACTTACCAACATTCCTGTGCGCAGCGATGTTGCCATGACGGGGGAAGTCACTTTGCGTGGGAAAGTGCTTCCGATCGGCGGGCTTAAGGAAAAATCTATGGCTGCCTATCGTTTGGGCGTAAACACGGTTATTATACCAAACGAAAATCAGCCCGACCTTTCTGAAATTGACGGTACCGTAAAAAATGCGTTGCATTTTGTTCCTGTCAACAGCTTAAATGAAGTGCTTGACTGCGCGCTGGTCAAACTGGCCAAAACCGAGCTGGAGAAAACCAATAAGCTTATCCCGGCGCAGAAAGCCTTGAAGCAGATGGAAAACAGTTTACCGCAATAACAATTTTATAAAAAATAAAAAGAGGGGACATACGGTGGATTTTTGTAACGCAAGCTTTGAAGCCTCTGCTGGGCTTACAAATCAACTTTTGCCTTCAACGCTGCCGGAAGTCGTTTTTTCAGGCCGTTCCAATGTCGGCAAGTCTTCTTTAATTAATAAGCTTGTCAACCGTAAGGCGCTTGCAAGAGTGAGCGCAACGCCGGGAAAAACGGCAACAATCAATTTTTATCATGCAGGCGCTTTCCGTTTGGTGGACCTTCCGGGTTATGGTTATGCGAAAGTTTCTCAGGCAGAAAAGAAAAGATGGGCGCAACTTGTTGAAGGCTATTTTGCACAGGATCGGAAATTTTGCCTGATTGTCCAGATTGTAGATATGCGCCATCCCCCGACAAAAGACGACATGCAAATGATAAATTTTCTGTACCAGAGCGGTTTTCCGTTTATTATTGTTCTGACCAAAAAGGACAAGCTCAATCAATCCCAATCTATGCAACGGATGAAATCGCTCAGGGATGAGCTGGCTTCCTACAGAAATATTCCGCTTTTCCCTTTTTCGGCACTTAAAGGGGATGGAAAAGAAGCAATACAGGAATGCATTGCAACCTACGTGGAAAATTTTCATGAATGAACTAAAAAGCGCAGATACGGTATTTTAAGTAAGAAAGGGATGTGGGCAATGTTTGTAAACGACTGCTTGCAAATAAATGAAAAAGGGCATCTTACGATTGGCGGATGCGATACGGTCGAACTTGCGCGGCAATATGGCACCCCGCTTTATGTAATGGATGAAGCTGTTATACGAAAAACCTGTAAAGCATATGTGCAATCCTTTGAAAGTTATTACGACGGCCAGGGACTGCCCCTGTATGCAAGTAAAGCGCTCAGCTGCAAAGAGCTTTGCAGAATCATTGCCAGTGAAAATATGGGCCTTGATGTTGTGTCCGGCGGTGAGTTGTACACTGCGCAACAGGCCGGGTTCCCTATGGAAAAAATACATTTCCATGGAAATAATAAAACCCTGCAAGAACTGCAAATGGCCTTGGACTTGGGTGTAGGCAGGATTGTGGTTGACAATTTGACAGAGCTTCAACAGCTTAATATGCTTGCGCAGAAAAAAAATATTGTGGCAAAAATATCTATGCGCATCAAGCCCGGAGTGGACGCGCATACGCATGATTTTATCCGTACGGGGCAAATTGATTCTAAATTTGGATTTGCGCTTGAAACGGGAGAAGCCATGGGGGCTGTAAAAGAAGCGCTTTCCTGCAAGAATTTAGAACTGCTTGAGCTGCATTGCCATATTGGTTCACAGATTTTTGATATAGATCCTTTTGTTACAGCGGCGCAGATTATGATGGAGCTGATTTATCAAATTAAATTGCAAACAGGCCACACCATCCGCGAGCTGAATTTAGGCGGCGGTTTTGGAATTCATTATACAAAGCAGGACGCTCCAACGGAATACGACAATTATATGCGCCATGTTTCCACTGCGGTAAAGAGGAAAGCTGCAGAATATGGTCTTGACGTACCGTTTGTTTATATTGAACCGGGCCGTTCTATTGTAGGAGAGGCGGGAATTACGCTTTATACAGTGGGTTCAGTAAAGAAAATCCCGGGAATCCGGACTTATGTTTCTGTAGACGGCGGTATGTGTGACAATATTCGTTTTGCTTTATACGGTTCCGCATATACGGTTGTAACGGCTAACAAGGCAGACAAAGCAGCCGACTGTGTTGTAACGGTCGCGGGGAAATGCTGTGAAAGCGGCGATCTTGTACAAAAAGATACAAAAATTGCATCGGCAGAGCCGGGCGATCTTTTGGCTGTTTTGTCTACAGGCGCCTATAATTATTCTATGGCTTCCAATTATAACCGGATTCCCAAACCGGCCGTTGTTATGGTGCGCGACGGACAAGCAAGAGTAATTGTTAAAAGAGAATCTTATGAAGACCTGATTAAAAATGATATTTAACACAGTATTTTTAATATTTTTATTGTTATACAGCCCCTCAGCAGAGAACAAAGCTTACCTGCTGAGGGGCTGTGTGTATGAATTATGATTTTTCATCCGGATCATTTTCGTTAGAAGCAGGGGACGTTTGCCTGGCTTTTTTTTGTTTTACATGCGCCAGCGGGTTTGCATTTGCTGCGCTTTCCATGCGGCTGCTGGTCAAATGGGTATAGATCTCTGTTGTTCCCAGGTTTTCGTGCCCTAAAATTTCCTTTAAAACCCGAATATCTACATTACCATGCTGATACATCAGCGTTGCGGCGGTATGGCGCAGTTTATGTACGGAATATCCGCTTGCATCCAAACCAATTTTTTGTAAATATTTATAAACCATGGCCTGTACGGTTTTGGGGCTTATACGCCTGTTCTGTCTGCTGATAAAAAGTGCTTTTTTATCAATAACTCCCTCTACAGGCCGAACAGCCAGATATCTGCTGATTGCGTCAATACAGGCCTCGTTTAAATAAATGATCCGTTCTTTATTACCTTTACCTGTGACCTTCATGGTGTGTGTATCTATATGAATGTCTGTATAATTTAAATTTACAAGTTCAGAAAGACGAATACCGCAATTCAGGAATAACACAAGAATACAATAATCCCTTTCTTTAAAATTTCCTTCTACTGCTTGCAACAGTTCAAGGCTTTGTTCCAATGTTAAAAAACGGGGAAGCGCCTTTTTTTTCTTGGGGGTTTCAAGTTCCTCGGCAGGGTTGGTGGGGAGCAGGCATTTTTTGTTGGTAAGATAAGAAAAAAACGCCTTGATGCTGGAGGTTTTTCTGGCCCGTGTAGAGGCATTGTTGCCGCGTTGCTGCATACTGTAATTCATAAAAACATAAATATCTGTGAGTGAGATGTTTTTTATAAAATCCAGGTCTATATCGTCAATTTGAATTTTATCTAAAGGAAGATCTGCTGGAACAAGGCCGCGCAGTTGTTTCATATAACGGAAAAAAGTGCGAAGATCCATAAAATATTCGTCAACGGTTGCGGGTGATTTTCCTTTTACTGTTTGCAGATAACCTAAAAATTCCTTCAGCAAAGGAGGCGATTGCGTTAAATATTCTGTATGCATAGAGGAGTGGCAAAGAAAGCTCCACTTATACAAAATGAATATTTTGTATAAGTGAGGGGAGTGAAATCCCAGATTTTGCCTAAAGCGCCTCCTTTCATAGATAAGTTTCTACACTGCTACTATTATATATCAATTTGTCTATGCCTGCAAATTTTTTCTGCTGCTTGCTGAAGCCTCTGTAATTGGCAGCAGTCCGCCAATATCCGTCAGCCTGCAATTTGCAAGGCTATACAGATTCACACCGTAATTTTTTGCAAAGTCTTTTATATTTGAATAGTCTGGGTGTTTTGTAATGTTGCCGCTAAAGCCAAGTGTGTTCCGATCCAGAAAGCCACAGCAGCCGCCGATAAAACCGTATGTATAGCCTGGAAGATCAATGTACCCTTCCTGTATTTTTAAAACGTCGAGCTTATGTCTTTTTGCTGCCAGATAAATAGATGAGTCTGCCGTGATCAGGGCTTTTGGCGCAATAACGGCTGTGGAACATCTTGTGTAACCCTGCCGGACAAACACAGTCACTTTGTTAATTTTTTCACAAATATCCAATACCCTGGCGTCTATTGCTTTTTTATGGCAGAGCACAAATTTTCCAACAACAGTACAGTTTAAAAGCACATTGTGCGGATATGCCGGCATGGCGCTGCATTTGCTTTGCATAAAAGCAAAATTTTTTGCTGAAAAAACATTTTGTAAATGCAGATTCTCTTTTAAGAGAATGTTGTTTGCCCCGCCCAGATGCAGATATTGCAGATCGGCGTGATAACGCTCATAAAAAGGTAAAGTATGGCATGGCGCTGTCTTTATGGCAGATATCCCAAGCGCCTGTATACGTTTAATAAAAAGCGGATATTCGCCTGAAAGGACCATATGCCGGACTTTATTTTTAGGAAGCCCGGCATGCTCTATATACTGCATAAATTTAAAACCTTTCCGACATGTAAGTGGTTTAAGTCCGTCAGCTGTTTACTCTGAGCGCAGTTACCGGTTTGAGTTTTGCTGCTTTTAGCGCTGGATATACACCAAATATAACGCCTGTCAGCAGAGAAAATATACAAGTAAAAAATATAATAAAATAGTTCAAATTCAATGTGATTGAGAATAAATTGGCACCTGCTAAAGAAATCAGTATTCCGGCGATTACACCGGCAATACACCCAACAAGCGATATCAAGCCTGCTTCGGTTAAAAATTCTGCCATAATAATACTTTTTTTTGCACCAATTGACTTTTTTATACCAATTTCCCGTGTGCGCTCACTGACAGAAACAAGCATAACAGTCATAATGCTTAAACTGGCAACAACAAGCGACACGGCGCCTACTGCGCTTAAAATGAGCGTAACAATATCCAGAATATTTAAAAGAATATCGCGCTGCTTTGCAAGATTGGTAGCTTTATAGCCATCTGAGACTCCGTTTGCATTGTTGAGTTTTTTTATAATGCTTTCACTGAGCGCATCCAGATTTGATACATCGTTTACTTTAAGAATAATCTGATGGTAGCCGCTCGTCCCGGTTGACTCCTGAACCGTTGTATATGGCGCATAAATAAAATTAGGCAAATACGTTCCCATAGCATTTTGCAAAAGTCCACTGCCCGTGCTGATAACGCCGACAATACTGTAGTTTTCTATAAGGTCGCCGCTTTTAATGGAAATCTGCTTGCCGACCACGTTGTCTCTTTTGTAAATGGCATTTGCAAAGGTCCGGTCCACCATACAGACCTTTGCATTGCTTCCAATATCTGCATGGTTTAGAAACCTGCCGTACAAAAGTTTCAGGGATACAGTGTCTTTTGCAGCGCTGTCAATTCCCCAAACAAAGGCATCCTGCTTTTGATTTTGACTGTATACTTCGGTTGTCTGAATTAAAACAGGCGTTGCATCTGTAACTTCGGAAAAATCTGTGATTATTGCAAGCTCTTCGTCTGTTAGCGGAGCCGTGCTGCCATCGCCTGCGCTGATTGTAAGTCCGCCAAGCCCCAGGCTGTCCAGTTCTTGGTTTACGGCCAGTGTCCCACAGGAACTGATACAGCTAATAATAATAACAGATGCAACGCCAATGGCGATGCCGGACATTGTAAGCGCGCTTCTTCCCTTTTTACGCAATATGTTTTTTAAAGCGGCAGAAATAAGGTCAGGCAAGATCTACCACCGCGCTTTCTTCTTTTAATTTGACAACGGCTTTATCAGATAAATGATCCGGTGTTGTAATAACAAAGTCGTTTTGTTCTATGCCGCTTAATACTTCCAGCCCGTCTGTGTATTCTCCATCGGTTTCCACATATTTTTTTGCAGCTTTTCCATCATCATATAAATAAACAAATTCTTTTCCGTTGTCTTCGGCAAGGACGGCCTGATATGGCAATAGCAGGGCGTCTGTCTTAACAGCAGATGTAATAGTACATTTGGCAGTGTATCCAGGCTTTATATCTTTTCCCGGATTTTTTATGCTGACGGTCACATCAACAGTGGTTTCCTTACCGGCGGTGGTTGTTGTTTGCTTTGCCTCGTTATCAATGGAGGTAACCTCCCCTTTATAAACGCTCCCCTTAAAACCGCTGCCTGTTATAACTGCCTGCTGTCCCAGTTGAATTTCACTGATTTTCGCTTCGCTTACAGGTAAGGTCACCTGTAAGCGCCCGTCGGACACAACTGTCAGAAGCACCTCGCCGGAAGGGGCGTATTCCTGTTCAAGGTAGTGGATTTCTTTTACTGTACCGCTGATTGGGGATGTAACGGTTTGTACGAAATCCTTTTCTGCAGCCGGTATACTACCACTGCTCGTACCGGCGCTTTCCAAAAGCGCATCATAATTATCCAGAACACTGTAGTCGCCATTGATAACCGCCTGATAAATTTCCTGTGTGTTTACAGAATTTTCACTTTTGTCGGCTTCTGCTGTGTTTTCTGACTGACCTTTTGCGATTACCGTTGCGAGCGCTTGTCCGGCTTTGACTTTATCACCTTTTTTGACGGAAAGCGTTTCAATTGTTCCGCCGGTCAGAGTTCGTATGTCACGGCTTTGGAAATATTCTACTTTTCCACTGCAAACGACAGTATCTTCTATAGTTGTCGATTCAATTTTGCTGACAGAAACAAAAGGGACAGAACGCTTGATTGCTTCTCCTGCAAAAAAAGCGCCGCCCGTAAGTAAAAGTGTTGCAACAACCAAAGCAACATATTTTTTCAATATCACCATCTCCTTATCCTCGTTTATTATTCGAAGAGAAGAAGAATTTATGAATGAATTTTATTTTGCAAAAATGTGTATATTTTGCCTTTGTTTTTCAATTCTAAAAACGGAGGCGATTGTATGACATTAATACCTTGTGACTGTGATTGTATCTATCAGAAAGAGGGCTATTGCAATTTGGAAAAACCCTCTTTGGTCACCAATAACAACACAGAAAAAGGTTGTGTTTATTATATTGCGGTACAAAAAGAAGTCAACGGCTTGAAAGGGCCTCAAACGCATCCCTAATGTTGCGGACGCCGACCAGTTCTATCGAATTTTTTACATTGCTACTGATCGTTTTCCTATTATGATATGGCAAAATACAGCGGGAAAAACCCAGCCTTGCAGCCTCTGCCACTCTGGCTTCCGCATGCGAAACCGAGCGAATTTCGCCGGCAAGGCCAATCTCCCCAAAAGCAAGCGCATTTTCTAAAACAGGCATGTCTTTTAAGCTGCTAACAAGCGCCATAGCTACGGCAAGATCCACTGCGGGTTCGTCCAGGCGCAGGCCGCCCACCACATTAATATAGGCGTCTACATTTGAGAAGAAGTAACCTGCACGCTTTTCTAAAACGGCCAGAAGCAATGACATCCGGTTGTAATCAAAACCCGTGGACATCCTGCGTGGATTACCAAAGCCTGTTGTAGTTGCAAGCCCCTGCACCTCGGCGAGGATTGGACGAGTACCTTCCATAGCACAGGCAACACAGGTGCCCGAAACATGGCGTGGCCTGCCTGAAAGCAGCATAAGCGAAGGGTTTTCTACTTCTGCCAGTCCACGATCCCCCATTTGAAACACACCGATTTCGTTGGTAGATCCATACCTGTTTTTGACAGCCCGCAAAATTCTGTAGGACATTTGTTTATCGCCTTCAAAATACAATACAGCGTCGACAATATGTTCAAGAACCTTCGGGCCTGCAATAGCCCCGTCTTTATTAACATGGCCTACAATAAGAATAGGAACGTCTAAAAGCTTTGCTGTCCGCATTAAAAAATTGGTGCATTCCCGCACCTGTGTTACACTTCCCGAAGAAGAAGAAAGCTCCGCAAGGTTCATCGTTTGGATAGAATCGACCATGACCAGATCCGGTTTTTCGCAACGAATCAGCTCGCATACGGCTTCTATATCTGTTTCTGTTAAAACGGAAATATTGGCGTTGTTTACGCCCAGCCGATCGGCGCGCAGCTTAAGCTGGCGGCGGGATTCTTCCCCGGAAACATATAATATTTTTAGCGTGTCGCCCAAATAATGGCAAATTTGCAACAGTATGGTAGATTTCCCAATTCCCGGGTCGCCTCCCAAAAGCACCAGCGAGCCTTTTACAATACCGCCGCCCAGCACACGGTCTAGCTCCCCCAATCCCGTTTTATAACGTTGCTCGTCTTCTGGGCAAATCTCTGTTAACGCTATAGGTTTTGTAAAGGATCGGGACTTTAAAGAACCGCCTGCTGCAGCCGTTACCGTTTTTATTTCTTCATGCATGGTGTTCCACTGGCCGCACCCAGGGCATTTTCCCGACCATTTTGGGGCTTCGTAGCCGCACTGTGAACAAAGATATATGCTTTTTGGTTTTTGTGCCATAATTTCATATTCACTCCGTTTTTTACATATCCTGATGTTTTTGAAAATAATCCAGACAACCACAATAAATTGCAAATGCCATCTGCTGCCGGTATTCGGTGGACTGAAGCAGGGCAAGTTCTTTTTCATTGGATAAAAAGCCGCACTCTACAATAATTGCCGGCGTTTGTGTATGGTATAGTAAATAAATATCTTTGGTTGCTTTTTTATTTTCTCTTGTATTTTGCGGCTGCAGCATTCCTGTTACAGAAGCGCGTATGCTTTCCGCCAGATCTGCGCTTTCTTGCGTATTGGGAGAATAGAAAACTTGCGTGCCGCTGTACTGTGCCTGTGAAAATTTATTTTGATGTATACTCAGAACAATGCCGTTCTCCAAACTGTTGAAGAGCTCCAGACGGTTTTTCATATCGGAAATTTTTTTTTCTTTTAAGGTGGTCGCACCTTCGTCATAAATGGCAGCATCCTGCGTCCGCGTTAAAATCACTTTACAGCCGCTTGCTGCAAAAAGATCGCGCAGTCGCAGCGTAATGTCCAGGTTAATATCTTTTTCCATTGTGCCGTCGGCACTGACAGCCCCGCCGTCTTCCCCACCGTGGCCTGCATCCAGAACAATAACCGGCACGGGCGATGTTTTTTCTTTCTCTTCCGCCTGCGTTGCTACCGTATGAAACGCGGAAGCCATAAAAAACACTGTGGTTGCAGAAAAGAGGAAAACCAGTATATAAAAAAAGATCCATTTTGCGCGTACAACCAAAAAACCACATCCCATAAAAAGCTTATATCTATTTTTATGTTCCCGCGCAAAAAATAAGACGCAATTGGTATAAAAGAAAAATCATCCATTTTTTTGTATGAGCAGACGCAGCGCATTTATTGCAGTTTGGATCGCGCTGGTGTGATCAATCGGCTTATTTTGATTTCCTTTGTCCTGCCGTTGTTGGTTCCAGAGGGCCGTTAAAACAGCGCCTGCACGTATTTTCCGAACGGCTGCGACTGTAAATAAGGCTGCACACTCCATTTCAGAAGCAAGCACCCCAGCCTTTATCCAGGCGTCCCATTTGGTTTGGAGCATTTGTCCTGCCGGCATTGTGTCTGGTCTGTGCTGGCCGTAAAAGGAATCCTTGGATTGTACAATTCCCGTATGCACACAGCTCGGCAACGACTGTGAAGCTTTGGTAAGCGCCTGAAGAATAGAAAAATCAGAAACAGCTGGAAATTCAATGGGAACATATTCCCTGCTGGTCCCTTCCATCCTCACCGCCGCGGTGGGAAGAATCAGGTCGCCTGCCATAATTTCTGGTTGCATAGCGCCACATGTGCCGACGCGAATAACCGTATGAACGCCGCATGATGCAAGCTCCTCTAGAGCGATAGCGGTGGAAGGGCCACCTATTCCAGTCGAAGTAATAAGAATGCTTTTCCCCTCCAGAAAAGCGCAATAGGTTGTAAATTCACGGTTAGAGGCTACAAAACGCGGTTTTTCTAAAAAAGCGGCAATCTGTTTGACCCTGCCCGGATCCCCTGGTAAAATTGCATACTGCGCGCCCTGCTCTGCGGAAAGATAAATATGATATTGTTGGCGCATACGCATGACACTCCCTGAAACTTTTATTTTCATTGTACTTTATTTTCTTGCAGTCGGTTTCATTAAAAATATTATAACATATTTTTTCCCATCCGTAATGCAAACCCAATAAATATTTTCTTTATTTCCGCCTATACTATTTGCGGGGTGATAAAGTATGTCAGACATAAAAAAGTTGGATCAATCCGCACAGGAATATTTTTATTCCCTGCCTGTAATGATACAGGAACAGATCATGCAGAGCAATATGAAGGTTTCCTGCAGAGAAGACCTGGAGCGATGCTATAAAAATATTATAGGCAACCAGCACGGGACAAATAATTCCATGCAGTGATACCAAAAGGCGGGCAGAAGGTTTTTCGCCCGCCTTTTGGTATTGTAACAAAGTTTTTTTAAAACGCATATTGTAATAAAGAGAAAAACCAAGAATCAGGAAAGGCATAACCGTGCCGTAATACCGGGAAAAACCGAATGAACGGAGAAGATAGAGAAAATGCATACCGATACTTTTTCACTAAACAGCTTGCCAGTGGGAAAAAGGTGCAAGGTTGCCGCGCTGCTTTCCGACGGTAAGCAAAGAAGACGGATGCTAGACCTGGGGCTTGTACAAGGCACAAATGTGGAAGCGTTACAAAAAAGCCCCAGTGGAGATCCGATTGCGTATTATATAAGAGGAGCAGTAATTGCCTTGCGCGACGAGGACGCAAGCAAAATACTTGTACGATACAGCGAATAATCTGAAAAGCAGATGGCTGCTTGGACGGTCATCTGCTTTTTTGTAGGAGGTATTCAGTCATGGGAAGCGCTGATCAAAAAATCATTGCCCTGGCGGGAAACCCAAACGTGGGAAAAAGCACGGTTTTCAATGGGTTAACGGGAATGAATCAGCATACGGGCAACTGGACGGGAAAAACAGTAAGCAATGCCTTTGGAAGTTATTTTTACGAAAAAACGCAATATACCCTGGTGGATTTACCGGGAACGTATTCGCTTATGTCCAGCTCTGTAGAAGAAAAAGTTGCACGCGATTTTATTTGCTTTGAAAAGCCCAATGCAGTCATTGTGGTAGTTGACGCCACCTGCTTAGAACGCAACCTGAATCTTACGCTGCAAATACTGGAAGTAACAAAAAATGTAGTCGTCTGTGTGAATTTACTGGATGAAGCAAAAAAGAAAAAAATACAGATCGATCTGGACAAATTAGCATTACACCTGGGCGTGCCAGTTGTTGGAACAAGCGCTCGCAGTAAAAAAGGGCTTGCGCAGCTCTGTGAAGCCGTGCATAATGTCGTTTACGGAAAAAGAAAAACGTCTCAAATAAAGGTTTCTTATATTGAAAAAATAGAAAACGCCGTATCGCAGATTGAAGCGGTCATGCCAAATTTCATAGAAGGCCCCTTACAACGCCGCTTTTTTGCACTGCATCTTCTGGATGGGGATGCAGATTTTCAGAAAGAAATGTTAAAATTTTATAAAATAAAAGAACAGCGGACTCTGCAAGAAAAGGTTGAAAAAAGCAAGGAAAGATTACAAAAAGAAGGAATACATAGCGAGACGGTAAAGGATTATATTGTTACGGGGCTTGTCAAAAAAAGCGAAGAAATTTATAAGGCATGCGTAACATTGCATAATCCGTGCTACAACAGCAAGGACAGAAAAATTGATAAAATTTTAACGTCTAAAGCTTTTGGGATCCCCATTATGCTTTTGATGCTTGGGGCTATTTTTTGGATTACGATCGCGGGGGCAAATTATCCTTCTGAACTTTTATCTACCTTCTTTGGTTTTTTAGAAGAACAGCTGCGTATGTTTATGGAATTTATAAATGCCCCAATATGGTTGACGCAAATGCTGTTAGACGGTGTTTTCCGAACAGGTGCTTGGGTTGTTTCCGTTATGCTTCCGCCCATGGCAATTTTCTTTCCTTTATTTACATTGCTTGAGGATGTTGGATATTTGCCCCGCGTTGCCTTTAATATGGATAAATTTTTTAAAAAAGCAAACGCACATGGCAAACAAGCGCTAAGTATGTGTATGGGCTTTGGATGCAACGCATGTGGCGTAATGGGCTGCCGGATTATTGATTCCCCCAGGGAAAGATTTATTGCAATATTAACAAACAGCTTTGTCCCATGTAACGGACGTTTGCCGCAACCAAAACCGCACACCTCTTCCCCTGTATTTACCCTTTATAAAATGTCTGATAAACGCTATACAGAATGGGCATCACATAGATTAACAAAACAGCGGCCGCAAGCACAGCGAAAAACACGTATTCTGCAATGGTGAGTACAGGCGCAGGAATAGCTACAGGCCGCTTACGCGCTACACACAGCCAAATAAGCCCGGCGACACACAACAGCGTTACAGCACTGATGATAATACCCGGTATAAGGCCAACCGGAAGAAACCGCATTTCAATCTGGTTGGCGCCGTTTTGCAAAGGAATTGCCATAAAGCTGCCGGCAGCTTTTTCAATTTGTATTTCTTCCCCGTTTACCGTACAGCTCCAGCCCTTGTCATAGCAAACAGGGATAAATGCATATTTATCAGAAGAGTCTGCTGCAATTGTCATGGAAAGACTGGCGTCGCCCACAACAGGCTGGGAATTGTAACCGGAAAATAGCTCTGTAAGCGCATCCATTTTTTCCAGAGAAAGGGTCGCAAAATTTATGGAATCGCTTGAAAACTTATTATTGCCTGTAACGGTTACGCTGATAGATTCGTCTTCAAAGGTGCCAAGCGCAATCAATTTATTGTTAAAATTCTGTTTGTATTTTAAATTATCGGGCATATTATAGCTGGGAATTTTTACTGCCTGTCCGTTTACATATATGTTAAGATTTGTAGAAGCGCTCCAGAAATACAGAACTTCCTTGCCTGTGATTTGGATCTGATAGGAGTAGCCGTTTCCACCTGTGGTTGCAGCTGAAATAATTTTACTTTGCCCAGAAGAAGCTGTGCGCTGCAGCTTATGCAGAATTTCGCCTTCCGTACCGGTGATGCTTTGGTATAATGCGTTTTGCGAGGCGCAAATGTCATACGACAGATTGTTTAATATGGTTTTGTCCGCAGTAATCCCAAACGGTAATGTATATATATTGTCGTAGTAATTAAAATCCCCCGCTTTCTGACGAAAACGGTAAAGATTGCTGTCGGCCGTGTCAACCGTCAATGTGTTGGTAATGCCAAGAAGCGCATCGGTAAACACACTGCCGCCAGAGTCGAGCGTTCGTGTAAAAACAGTGCTGTATCCCATATTGGAAAGCGAGGTTTGCAGGGATTCGGGGATCATATGCGTCCAGTTGGAAATAGCGGAACGCTCGAGAAGCAGCGAATAATTTGTATTTAACTGCACATCTGCGTTTTTAATGCGTTCCAGCACGCTGTGTGCGTCTTGCGCAAGTGCGTTTTGCACTTGCAACGTTCTTGCGATATACTGATCGTCGTGTTCCGGATAAGCTTTATATTGTACGCCAATCAGACCGACGGAATAGAAAAACATGGGAAAAAGCAACGCTACGGCAATTACCGTATTACGTATCTGTTTTGCCGCCAAAGACAATGCAAGCGCAAACACAATGATATAAATGATAGCAACCATGATGACAAGCTGATACAGAGCGTTATCATCGCGTGTCAGGTAATAAAAGCCATATTGGTCAAAAATTTTTGATATTTTGACCAACAGTGGGATAGAAACGCCAATCAGGGCGGCGCAGAAAAAAAGTTTTTCTACAAAAATTATATTTTTTTGCGTTAACAGGCGATTTAGACGCGCTTTTTCTGAAAGCGTCTTCTTATTTGCTTGCTTAGTTTTCGGCAGCGCCGTTTTTTCTTTGTTTTGTCCCACTGCCTTTGCGTCAGAGGCTCCGGGCGCTGATGCAGCAAATGCAGGCGTTTGCGCAGGTGTAACGAACACTTGCCCTCCGTTTTTTTCATATGTCAGATAATATCCCGCGGCCCACAGCAGGACAAAAGTGATAATATAACCGAAGCGCAATGGAAAATCGGCATACGAACCGGTATGCCAAAGCAAATTAACGCCTTCAAAGAATACGGGAATGATCATCATAACGGCTAACGCTAAGAAAAAAAGCACGCCGTTTTTGTCTTCTTTTATTTTAAATACAAGTTTTGCCAATAATACAAGCAACAGTTCGGCGCCGAGCAGCATTAACAGTTTATTAATCTGAGCAGGCTGGGTGAAATCAAGCGTGATACGGATAATATCAAAATAATCATTGGTACTGGAAGTTCTCGCTGACGACGACATTTGAAAAAATTGTGGCAAAAGCAAGGCTGCTGCGAGTAGCAGGGAAGTAACCGTTCCCGTTCCTAAATAAAAGATGCTCTTTTTTCTTTTTTCTTTGGGGAGCAAAAGCAAGATATACAGGCCCGAAGCAAATAGAATGAACAAAATGGACATAAAGGAAAGATAAAAGCTGAGTAAAAGTCCAAAAGTAAGCGCGCAAATATACGGAATCAGCCTTTGTTGGTTTAATAACATCAGTAAGGTCAGGATCAGAATAGGAAATAACGCAGCCGTATCCAGCCACGTAATATTGGTGTAATATTGCAGAACATAGCCGCAGAAGGCATACATCACGCCAAAGGCAATTTTAAAGAAACTGTCCAGTCCGGGAAATACTTTATACATAAAATAAAACGCGGTAAAGGACATGAACGCCATACGAACCATAAGAAAAACAGACATCGATTCCAGGATATATTCTCTTGGAAAAAAATAAAAAAGGAGGTTCAGTGGACTGAAAAAAGTGGAAAAATTTCCACTCATATTAATTCCGGTTCCGGAATACCAGTCAAAAAGAATAGATTTCTCTCCATTCATTGCATCAAAAAGATGATAATACCTAGGAACATAGGCCTGTGCCATATCAGCATAGGAAATATTAGAATCTCCAAAAGGCCAAATCCCCTCGATAATGTATAGAATGGTCAGCATTACAAGCACAAGCAAAGGCGCGGCAGAAAAAAGCAAAAGCTTTCTATACCGGCCCGCTTTTTTCAGCAACGGACTTTCCGCTGTTTTTATAGGCATTCAAACGCAACCCTTTCCATTTTAAAGTAAAAAAAACAAAAAAATACAACATGTATTAGTATACTGCATTTACTGCTTATTTGCAATAAGCCAAGAAATTTTATAATTAAAACAAGGGTGATAAATTTGACAGTTGCCGTGTACGCAAGGAAGTCAAAATATAGCGACCGCGGCAGTTCCGTGGAAAATCAGATTGCTTTATGCAAGGCATACGCGCAGGAGCATCTGGAAAATGCGAATGAAATAACTTTTTGTATTTATAAGGATGACGGATTTTCCGGAAAAAATTTGGACCGGCCGCAGTTTCAGGCAATGCTGCAGGACGCAGGTATGCAAAAATTTAAAGTTTTGATCTGCTACCGGCTGGACAGGATCAGCAGAAGCGTCAGTGATTTTTCCGCTTTGCTGGAAACGCTTGAAGAAAAAGGAGTAGCGTTTATTTGCATTAGGGAGCAGTTTGATACCACTACCCCGATGGGAAGAGCCATGATGTATATTGCATCTGTTTTTTCGCAGCTGGAGCGGGAAACGATTGCACAAAGAGTAACGGACAATATGCTTATGCTTGCAAAACAGGGCGTATGGCTGGGTGGAACCCCTCCCTATGGTTATAAAGCCTGCAGAAGCCGTGTGTGTATGGTTGACGGGACCGCGAAAAGCTGTTGCAATCTGAAAAAGGAGCCGGAACAGGCCAAAGCTGTGCTGCAGGTTTTTCGTACCTATCTTAGTGTACATACGCTGCAACAGGCAAGCGAACACTTAAATAAACAGGGTGTTTTCACGGCGCAAAACCGCCCATTTACCCTGCACAGTGTGCGCAATATTGTTACAAACCCCGTATATTGCGCTGCAGATCAAAGTGCATGGGACTATTTTAATCAGGCGGGCAGCTTTTTATCTTTTACGAAAGCAGAATGTTGTTCAACCGCCGGGCTGTTGCCCTACAATCGCAGAAATTATAGAAAAGCCTGTAAAACGCGCAACGATAAAAGCCGCTGGATTCTGGCAATGGGGAAGCACGAACCGCTTTTGCCAGGTGAAATGTGGGTGCAGGTACAAAAAAAACTGCGCCGTGCGCGGTAAGCGGTGTTTTATTGGTTTCCGTTTGGTTGTGCTTTCCCTGCGTTAATTGCAATAATCACAATGTTTTTTGCGGGAGCTGTTGCTCTGCCTTTTCAAACGCTTTTAAGTGCGCTTATGCTGTTGGGACTGATTCTGCTTGGCATATGCATGACGCTTTTGATGTCCAGGCTTTTATCCAAGACTGTGTTAAAGGGTATGCCCTCCTCTTTTGCTCTGGAATTACCGCCTTACAGAAGACCGCAAATCTTAAAGGTAATTGTCCGTTCTATTTTTGACAGAACATTATTTGTCCTTGGGCGCGCGGTTGTTGTTGCGTTGCCAGCCGGGTTGGTTATTTGGTTGCTTGCAAATATTACCGTCAACGACAGTAGTTTATTGCAGTATTGTACAGATTTTCTAAACCCATTTGCCAGATTTTTTGGTTTAGACGGCGTAATTCTTATGGCGTTTATTCTTGGGTTCCCAGCCAATGAAATTGTAATTCCCATCATGCTGATGGCCTATATGTCTACAGGCAGCTTAACAGAAATGCAAAGCCTGGAGCAGTTTCATACGCTTCTTGTAAACCATGGCTGGACGGTGGTAACAGCTATATGCGTAATGATCTTTTACCTTTTTCATTTTCCCTGCTCTACCACCTGTATTACCATTTATAAAGAAACAAAAAGCCTGAAATGGACGGGACTTGCCTTTTTGTTGCCAACTGTCACCGGGCTTGCTTTTTGCTTGTTGATTTCAAGCATTGGGAAAATTTTTCTATAAAAGTAAAGCACCGCCCGGAACGTGTTCCGGGCGGTTTTTATCAAACGGTATGTGTATTCTTGTCAATAATAATATGCGGTTTCATAATCAGTTCGTTTTTACAGTCGATTTTTTGGATCTTTTTCAGTAAAATTTCCATAGCAGTGCAGCCAATTTCATATGCGGGCTGCGAAATAGAATTGATTGGCGGTGTGGAAGCATTTGAAAATGTAGTATTGTCAAATCCGAAAACATCAACGTCAACACCTGGCGTCATTCCCATACTGACAACGTAATTGTTAATTGCAATCCCTAAAATGTCAGAAATAGATAAAATGGCGGTTGGCCGTTGCTGCATATGTAAAAGCCGGCTTGCGGCTTCTAATCCATCGTGGTAGCGGTAGCCGCCATAAATAATATATTCTTCACGAACAGGAATATTATGTTCCTGCAGTGCGTCTATATACCCCTTTGTACGTTCGTTTGCTGAATAAGAGATCGCATTTGTGACCAGCGCAATCTTGCGGTGGCCTTTTTCTATCAGTGTAGTTACAGCGTCGTATTCCGCTTTCCTGTTGTCAACAAGCACGGCGGAAATATCTGTTCCGTATTTATATTCACAGCACATAACAATCGGGGCCTTTTTTGCAGTATTAGAAAGATCTTCTGCAGTTTGCTCAGAACTGGTTAAAATAATCCCGTCAAAATTTTTGTTAAACAGCTGGGCAATATATTTTTTTTCGAGTTCCAAGATCCCTCTGGTTGTTGAAATCATCGTCATATAGCCATATTTTTCCGCAAAGTCGTCGATTCCCCGGATGACTTCACTGTAAAAAGCATTCGATAGATCCGGAATAAGCGTTAAAATCCGGTTGGATTTGCTTACCCGCAGATTTCTCCCCAGGACGTTGGGCGTATATCCCAGGGCTTCAATCACCTCAAAAACATGTTTTCTGGTTTTTTCCGAAACATTTTTATCATTATTGAGTGTTCTGGAAATGGTCGCGACAGAAACATTCGCCGCTTTTGCAACATCCTTAATTGTAATGATGGTGCGCACCCCCCAAAAAATTTTTTATGCTATGTAAAAATCATATATACCTTTCTGCTTTATCAAACCGTTTTCTTAAAAGCTGCAACGCTCTTTTTTCAATTCGTGAAACATAAGAACGGGAAATCCCTAGTTTTTTTGCAACCTCGCGTTGGGTAAGCGGTGTGCCGCCGCTCAAACCATACCGCAAAAGGATGACTGTCTGTTCACGGGGGCTTAAAACCTCTTTTAAATATTGCCTGAGCTTTTCACTGTTAATTTTTAAGGCCAAGGTTTCAATAATATTGTCCTCAACAGACATAACGTCCATTAAAGTCAGCGGATTACCGTCTTTATCAGTATCAATCGCTTCGTTTAAAGAAATATCCTGCGCCGATTTTTTGTTATTTCTGAAAAACATTAAAATCTCATTTTCAATACAGCGGGAAGCATAGCTGGAAAGTTTAATATTTTTACCTGGATCAAATGTGTTGATCGCTTTGATCAGGCCGATGGTTCCAATGGAAACGAGGTCGTCCTGGTCATTAATATTGGCGTAATATTTTTTGATGATATGCGCGACGAGGCGCAAGTTATGTTCTACCAGTTTGTTCCGCGCATTTTTATCCCCTTGTCTGGACAACAGCAGGTATTCTTTTTCTTCCTGTGGTGACAAAGGCCTTGGAAAAGCGCCGTTACCTGTAACATGCAGGATAAAAACAAGCAGCAAATTGCCAAGAATTCCAAAAAGCTCAAAAAACATGGTTCCTCCCCCTTGATAAAATAACACTTGGTTTATTTTATTCGGAAAAGGTGCCTTTCGTGCAAGTCCTTTAAAACAACATAAAAAAGAGGAAAATTTTTGAAACTTCTATTTTGTAATATAGCATAAAATTTTTACAATTACAACTTATTTAAAAAATACACTGTGTGTAAGCCTGGTAAAGCAGACACACAGTGTAAAATTTCAGTTTTCGTTGTTACCGCTGTTAATAGGATTTAGTTTCCAAATTCTTTTAAAATTAATCCTTTATTATGCTCAAGAGCCCATTGAATGGTCCATTCACTGGTAAAAAGCAAAAGATAGTTCCCTTTTAGATCCTGTATTCTTTTTGTATCAGAGGACAGATCCAGCTTTCCCGGTTCTATTTCTTCATTTCCAATCCAACGGATATACTGGTATGGCAAGCCACTCATGAAGATATCTACATTGTATTCGTTTTTCAGGCGATATTCCAACACTTCAAACTGCAAAGTCCCCACTACGCCGACGATTACCTCTTCCATGCCTGCGCCGATATCCTGAAAGATTTGAATGGCGCCCTCCTGCGCAATTTGATTGATCCCTTTTATAAATTGCTTACGCTTCATGGTATCTTTTTGGCGAACAAGGGAAAAATGCTCAGGTGCAAATGTAGGGATTCCTTTAAAGCAAAACTTCTTATCCGGCGCACACAGAGTGTCGCCGATCGAAAAAATACCGGGATCAAACACGCCGATGATATCTCCTGCATAGGCCTGGTCAATGACTTCCCTTTCCTGCGCCATAATCTGCTGTGGCTGGGAAAGGCGGAGTTTTTTTTGCCCCTGCACGTGATAGACTTCCATATTCTTTTCAAATTTCCCAGAGCAGATGCGCATAAAAGCAATCCGGTCGCGATGCGCCTTGTTCATATTCGCCTGTATCTTAAAAACAAAGGCGGAAAAGCTGCCGCAAAACGGTGAAATCTCACCGTTTTGTGTCTGCCGCGGTAGAGGCGGTGTTGTAAGCTGTAAAAATTCTTCTAAAAAAGGTTCTACGCCAAAATTTGTAAGAGCCGAACCAAAAAAAACAGGGGTCAGTTTCCCGCTGCGTACATCCGCAAGGTCAAATGCATCTCCTGCAATGTCTAGCAAATCTATTTCCTCAGAAAGCTGCTTGCAAAACGTCTGACCAATTGTATCCGGTAAAATAGGATCGGAAAGACTGATTGCAGTTGCCTCTACCTCTTTTTGCCCGTTATTTGCAGTAAAGGCCAAAACCTTTTTACGCTTTCTGTCATACACGCCTTTAAATTCTTTTCCACAGCCAATTGGCCAGTTTACAGGATATGTGCGAATTCCCAGTACGTTTTCAATATCTTCAAGCAGGTCGAACGGGCTTTTTGCCTCACGGTCCATCTTATTTATAAAGGTAATAATCGGGATATTGCGCAGCAGGCAGACCTTGAACAATTTAATTGTCTGCGCCTCTACCCCTTTTGAAGCGTCTATAACCATAACGGCGCTGTCCGCGGCCATCAGAGTACGGTACGTATCCTCTGAAAAATCCTGATGTCCCGGTGTGTCCAGGATATTAATGCAATATCCTGCGTACGTAAATTGTAAAACAGAAGAGGTTACAGAAATCCCTCTTTGTTTTTCAATTTCCATCCAGTCCGAAACGGCGTGTTTTGCCGTTTTTTTACCCTTAACAGAACCGGCAAGGTTGATTGCTCCACCATATAACAAAAGTTTTTCTGTTAAAGTAGTTTTACCGGCATCCGGGTGCGATATAATAGCAAATGTTCTTCGTTTTTCTATCTGATCTTTATAATCAGGCAAAATGCATTCCTCCCGTGCAATATAAAACAACCGCTGTGATTTCCGGTTTTCTATTTTACTATTTTTCACCTTTTGTTGTCAATTCTCAGTTCATCAGTATGTAAAAATCATGTAAAATTATATTGTGAGAAAAGGTATTGACTTTTTTGGAAAAAGATACTATTCTAACTTTAAGATATTATATATGCTTTTTCCTTTTTTTCATATACCTTCCAAATTGAAGGAGCAGAAACCAACCGTTTCTGCTCCTTCGCCATTCTTTTACTGTTTTTTATGGGGATGTTGAAACGATGCAAACGTTTGGGCTGTATATCCATATTCCTTTCTGCCAGGGCAAATGCCCTTACTGTGATTTTTATTCTGTAAATTTTTCTTCACAGATGGCTGACCAATATACAGCGCATATGTGTAGACAGATTGCAAAAAAAGCCAAAGAGGACAACCATAAGGTTGTGCAAACACTTTATTTGGGCGGAGGAACGCCCAGTGTATTGGGAACCAATCGGCTTTTAGAGATTATTTTTTCAGCAAGGCGGCACTTTTTCATGCAGCGGCCAGAAATTACTGTAGAGGTAAACCCGACCTCTGCACGGCAGTTGGATTTTTCTGCGCTACACCATGCGGGCGTCAACCGGGTTTCTTTGGGCGTGCAGTCGGCAAATGCACGTGAACTTGCCGTTTTAGGCAGAAAGCATACCGTACAGGATGCAAAACAAACGGCACAGAAAGCCTGTCGTGCAGGAATTGCAAACCTTTCCATGGATCTTATGCTTGGTGTTCCGGGCCAAACCAGAGAGACGCTGCAGGCGTCAATCGATTTTTGCATTGCAAACGGTGCACGGCATATATCTTGCTATATTTTAAAAATTGAAAAGGGCACGCCCTATTTTTACCAAAAAGAGCAACTCGGCCTGCCGAATGAAGACGAACAAGCCGAGCTTTATTTATTTATGTGCATGTATTTAGAACAAATGGGATTTACGCAGTATGAAATTTCAAATTTTTCAAAGCCTGATATGGAAAGTCGTCATAATTTAAATTACTGGCGCTGCGGAGAATATTTAGGTTTGGGGCCTTCCGCACATTCGTTTCTTAATGGCCGGCGCTTTTATACGCCACAAAGTTTTTCAGCCTTTTATGAGAATATAAGCATTGACGACGGTCCGGGCGGCGGAGAAGAAGAATATATTATGCTCGCACTGCGGTTAAAAGAAGGCCTTGTTTTCCAGGCGTTTGAACAAAAATACAAAAAGCCTTTTCCCTTCCGCTATATACAAAACGCCCGAAAATACACAAAAGAAAATTTGTTAACGTGCGACCAGAAAGGAATACGTTTGTCGCAAAAAGGTTTCTTGTTATCCAATTCCCTTATTGCGGGCGTTTTATGGGGCTAATCAGTAGAAATAACGGACAAATTTTATATTGTAAAAATCACAGGTTGTCAAGTCGTTGGAATTTGTTTCATTGATTAAAATATAATTTGCCCCTACACCAAGCAGATAGCCTTCTTTTGTTACGAGCGTATCGGAACCGACCAACATTTGAATTTCAATTTTTCGGCCAATTTGTGTACGCATAAAACCATTTAAGTATTGGATACTTTCTCCTGTTACCGGAAAAGGTTGCGAATATTCACGGATCATGCTGTATTCGTTTGCCTGTGTTGTGGCCATGCCGTCTGTCGTTCCGCTCATGGTGCTTTGCATGCCTGTAGCGGGAGCTGCGCTTATTGGTTCTCCCTGGACAGGTCGCGTAGTGCCGGTTGCAGGGTATCCTACTCCCAGCTGCTGCGCTTCTCTCAGCGTTCTTTCTAACTCCAGTACTTCTTCTTCCGGTCCGCCCTGACGCAATTGCGCCTGCGCCTGGTTATAAGCTGCAATCTGCTCAAGCGACGGGATATTAGGTATAATGTTTCCGGTTGGTACGCAACCTCCCTCGGGGCAGTTGTTAAATCCATAAATCTGCCCTAGGTCAATTGAATTGTTATCCATAGTATTACCCCCTGATTTTCTTTAAAATGGCAGTGACAATTTAGGTACTCTCGTATTTTTCAGTTGGTGCATAAAAGCAATGCGCGCCAACCCTTGTGTAAATAATTCCCGTACCGTTTGGCGGGAAATATTGCGGACATGTGTCGCTGTATGGATTAAAGAAATATAAAGAGTTTCCCACCGCACCGAAAAAGTTGCCCGCAAGCACCCAATCCACAATCTGGTACTGTATTTCGTCCGGTTCAATATTGTATACATTTTGAGGATTATATTCTCCTCCTACCGTCGTTTGCATACAAACAAACTGCCTTGCCTGTTCTATAATGGCTCTGACATCCCCGCCCTGGCTGACCCGTGCAAATTCACCGTATGGTACCGTAGCGCGGTTCATAATAACCGTAGCGACAGCCGCCATTCCATCATCGCCTTCACCGCCGGCTTCGCATTTGATCAGTCTTGCAAAAAGCTCTCTCGTATCCAGCGCCAAAAAATCCACCTGCCTTTACGGTTATTGCTTTGCTTTTTTATTCTATGCCAGCTGAAAAAACGTTGTGACTTGTACTTGACTTTCTATGCGGGAACAAGTAAAATAAGCATTGCTTATGTTATAATAAAGCAAGCAAAAGCTGATGGTTTTGGAGATGTACCCAAGTGGCTGAAGGGTCCGCACTCGAAATGCGGTAGGCCGGGGATTCCCGGTGCGAGAGTTCAAATCTCTCCATCTCCGCCACGTCGGAGCAAAGTCCGCTTTGCTCCGGCTTATTTTTTGCAAACATAAGCCGTCCGTCCGCTTTCTTGCTCCTCCTTTTCCGAAAAAGGCCACGCTTGCTGCGGCTGTTCGCTTGCAAGCGCGCTCACAACGCCTTCGCGGCGTTATCAACCTTTTTTTCGGGCTACAGGAGTTCGGTTCCAACACGGAAATGCTGGAAACATCTTTTTTATCCCCGACAGTCAGGCTGAGCCTGGGCGCATATCGCGTTCCAGGTTTGGCTTTTTCTTTTTGTTCTTCACTCGCGTTTTCAGGCGGATATCCATTTCGTAACAGTCACACACGTCGGAGCAAACTATATATCGCTTGCCCCGACTTATTTTTTTAGCCAGAGCGCGCTCACGCCACTGCTCCTCCTCGCTTCGCTGTCGCTACCAACTTTTTGCGAATTGAAGGGAATTAACTTAACCAGCGAAACGCTGAAAATATTTTCGTTCCTTCTGGTATCGCCCAAATTAAACCGTATTTTAAAAAGCTTGAATATGTGCAGTTTCCATTTTTTAAATATAGTTTTAGTTTATTATTATATTTTACATTATTCGACAAAATACAAATAACAAACAATTTGTATTTGCTAATAAATTAATTAAATAAGCATTAAAATAAATACAATTGAAAAACATTGGAATCCGTGATAAAATTTATAATATTATTTGTATTGAAAAGACTTATAAAGGGCATGACAATATGGACATAAAAAAAACAATGATTCTTGTCAAGGGTGAGGATAAAACAGATAAAATTGCAACTGTTTCCTTTGATACCCCCAGCCGCAAAACACATGTAACATATATTGGCGGCCGTTCCTATGCTTATAACTCGGCTAATGTGACAGTTCTGGAAAACCCCCAAAGCTTAGAACTGAATGGAAGGGTTGCCTATGTAAATGGGATACCCATTTATGAACCTCGGCTCATACTTGATTTTAAAAGCCGCATACGTATTATTCAAAAAAACAACACTGCACAAACAGTAAAACCTGAGGAGCTATCGTTTGTGGAAAACGGATCATCCGATAAAAATGTTCAGCGGATTCTGGCGTATTTGCATGAGATTTCTCAATATACAACAAACGATCCAGAGCAAGAAGCATTTTTAGAGCAGGAGATGAATCAGCTAACTTTCATTCACCCGGAAAGCGTGTTAGGACGGTATTTGAATCATCAGCCCATTGAAAACAGGACACCGCCTATGAATGGCATTATTTTTCCGTTCCGTTTTAACCTCAGTCAGAAAACCGCGCTTGAAAATGCCCTTACCCATTCCATGTCTGTGATTGAAGGTCCACCGGGCACGGGAAAAACACAAACGATTTTAAACATCCTTGCAAACCTTGTCGCTATTCAAGGGAAAAGCGTAGCGGTGGTTTCCAATAACAACGAGGCGGTCAAGAATGTTATTGAAAAAATGACCAAGACAGGATATGGCTTTCTCACTGCGTTGCTGGGTAAAAAAACGAATCAGGACACTTTCTTTGCTAATCCGCCGGCACCCCAAGTGGATGCATGGAACTGTGCAGAAGAGAAAGAAGAACTTGTGCAACTTATTGAAAGCCTGAATGTGCGACTGAATGCTTTGTTAAAGATAGATCGGAAAAGGGCGCAACTAGAACAAGCGTTGCAGGCATGGCAATTGGAACAGAAACATTTCAACGAGTATTACAGCCGTCAGGATGTCGTTGAAATAGAAAAACTTCCCCTGTTAAGTGCAAATTCGGACCGGATTATTTCCTTCCTTGCAGAAACCTCTCTGGCGAAAGAACGCGAGTACACGGAAAAGCTGACGTATAAACTGAAAATGCTCTTTAAATACAGGAGCTCTTTCCGAAAGCTGCAGCAACAGGAATCTTCAATATTGCTGTTGCTTGAACGAACATTTTACCAAAAGCAAATTCAAATGCTTAAAAACGATGTTGCATCTTTGAAAAACCAGTTAGACAGCGCATCGTTTGATACGCTGCTGGAACAACATCAACGGTATTCTGAAAAACTGTTTCGCAAGTGCCTGTATCAAAGCCACAGCAAGCAAACCGATGGCGGCTTTACGAAAAAGAACTTTAAGGTGAGATTTCAGCAATTTATTAGGGCTTATCCCATTATTCTCAGTACGACGCATGCTTTGCGCCGCTCCATTCCACAGAACTATTTGCTTGATTATGTCATTATTGATGAAGCATCGCAGGTGGACTTAATAACCGGCGTACTGGCTTTTTCCTGTTGCCGCAATGTTATTGTGGTGGGCGACACAAAACAGCTTTCCCAGATAACCAATCAAAAAATTGAACCTCAGCTGAAAAGCGCTCCGCCTGATCCCATATACAGCTATTTTAAGCATAGCATTCTGTCCTCTATAATTGGTTTGTATGGTGATCACCTGCCGCGCGTGGTTCTCCGGGAACATTACCGCTGTCACCCGCAAATTATCGAATTCTGCAATCAGAAATATTACGGCGGCGAGTTGATCCCCTATACCAGCCCGGATTTATCGCATACCCCGCTTGTGCTTTATAAAACGGCGGAAGGAAACCACATGCGCAGGGTTACACAGGGAGAGAAACAAGGGACATATAATCAACGGGAATTAGATGTAACAATTGAAGAGATTCTGCAAAACCCTGATCTTGCCACAGAAAACAGCCAAATTGGCTTTGTAACGCCTTATCGTAAACAGGCCAATGTCGCCGGCGGTCTGATGCCGGACAGGATTGAAAGCGACACGGTACATAAATATCAAGGACGGGAAAAAGACTTAATGATACTATCCACTGTATTGGATAACTCCTGGATGGGTCAGCGCAGCCTCGAATTCGTGGATGATCCCCACATGGTAAACGTAGCCGTATCCCGCGCTATCAAGCAATTCGTACTAGTTACGGACCATGATTTATTTTTTAAAAAGGGAAAGGACATCGGCGATCTGATTCGCTATATGCAGTACAGTACGCTCGATGAAAATGTCATCGAAAGTCAGGTGGTATCGGTTTTTGATTTATTGTACAAACAGTATTCCAGAAAGCTGATTCCTTTGAAAGCCAGGATGGACTCAAAAGCGCGGTATCAATCGGAAGAAGCACTCCGCGTATTGCTGGAGGAAATTCTTGCGCAGCCGAAGTATAATTGTTTTAGCTACACACAGGGGATACTGCTGCGCAATCTCTTAAACTCCGTAGAAAACCTCAGCGATGAGGAGCTGGCTTATGTCAACAATCGCGCATCTTTGGATTTTGTCGTATATTATAAACAAGATAAGTCTTGCAATTTAGTGGTAGAAGTGGATGGCTTTGCTTTCCATGAAAACAGGCCGGAGCAGCTTAAGCGCGATGCATTGAAAGACGGCATTCTGAAAAAATATAATATCCCTTTTCTGCGCCTTGCCACCAATGGCAGCGGGGAACGGGAGCGGATCCTCCGGGCTTTGGAGTAAACGCTGCCTGAGTTCAAACGTTGACCTCCACCCTATGGCTGCTACTTTCTGTACCGCTGCGTAATTTTAAACTCATATGCCGCGATTTCTTCCACGTCTACCAGCGGCTCTGCGTGGTTATCCGGGTTTCATTGAATTGCACACGGATCTCTTTGTATGGATTTCATACCCTGCCCCACTTTCATTCCATCTGCGTCAAGTTAAAAGCTACATTTTGAGAAATCAGGATGTAGCTTTTTCTTATCTTATAACTCTTTACCGGGCGTCTTATCCTGTAACAATCTGGCAGGTCAAAGTAAGCGGTATATATAAAAATCACATTATAAAAATGTGCTTTTTTAACAGTTTGCGTGGATATTGAAAAGAGGGAACAGGAAAGAATCCATACGCATAGTATATAAACAGATTTATTCCTTTTATTTTTCATTTATCTTGGAGGGAAATATGCAAACGGATCATTATATTACAAACTCTTTAGAACTACACCTGTTCTTCGGACGCATCATGAAAGAGCATTCTTTTTTTCTTAAAGCAGGTTTTACGCCCGCAGACGTTTCTTTTTCCAGACAAGCGGAGTTCTTTAAAAGAGAATTTGAAAAATTACTTTGCCGTGCCATCGCACTCAGTGATGGTGTTGTAAACCGTGACGTACTGTGTTCAGGTGAACTGGTTACGGAATTTACTGCTCTGGCTGAAAAACAAACTGAACGTTTTACCGGAATCACAATCAACAGAGCAATCACCAGCCGGGAGTTGCAGTTGCGCAGCGACGATAATTGCCGACGTGAAAACGATTGCGAAAAGAAACGCCAGGTGCAAAGGCTTAATCAAACCGCCCTCAGGCTTTTGGATGGATTGATTATGTTTAAGGAAACCGTTTTAAAAAAGGTTTTATGCTGTGAAATGTTTACAGTAAACTATCCTTTGCTGATAGAGCATATTCTTAGAGAAGCAAAATTGTATCGAAAATATATACAGGAGCTAGAGAATAACGGCTGTTTAAACTGCCAGTCCATGAAAGAAGTGGAAAGCTTTTGGAACCAGATCATGATGGAACACGCCATGTTTATCCGTGGACTTTTAGACCCTTCAGAAACAGAATTGTTTCATTTGGCAGACGGATTTGCCAAAGAATATTCTGCATTGTTAAAGGCTTGCCATAATGCGCAAAATCAAACTTTAACGGCAGATTCCCTGAAAGAAACCATCAGGTTCAGAGATTTCAAAGCAGCGGGAACGCAGGGAATTGAAGAATGTAAAATCCGTTCTATTATTTTACCACTTCTGGCAGATCATGTACTGCGTGAGGCAAATCACTACATTCGCTTACTGAAAGATTAATTTACACCCCTGTTAAAAGTTTTATACTCCGGGCCATATCCACATAATCCAAAAGCCGAACCTGACTGCAGCAGCCAGGTTCGGCTTTTGGATTTTTTCATAAAATTAATCTACTGTTTTCTGCTTGTTTGCTCATTTTACAGGCTTTGTAAAGCAAGTTAAAAAATTGCCTTACCTCCCCTGCCCTGGTCAGCAGTCCCGCACCGTGGAAGATACCTGCCGGAGAAACCCGTTCTGCTTTGTTCCCTGCATCTTCCACGCCTTTTAAATTTTGGTCTGCATCGGCTTTTTCATTTTTCCATTTCCATGCTTTCCTTTAAAATTTGCCTGATTTCCTCCTTTTTCAACACTTTATAGCCGCCTTCCATAATAAACGTTCCTTCGGTAATGCCATCCAGCATGGTTTCAGTAACGCCCAATTGCTGAATATTCATGACAAGACCCAGTTTGCGCATCCAGCGTTCCATTTTTATAAGCCCTTCCTTCGCGACCTCCTGATCGGCTTTGCCTTCGGGGCAAACGTCCCACACATTAACGGCGTAACGTTTAAATTTCTGCAACCCGTAGGGTAAAATATGCTTATAATACGGAATGGATACTGCCGCCAGCGTCATTCCATGGGTAGCGTTGGTATAAGCTCCCACGGATTGGCCGATCATATGGACCATCCAGTCTGTGGTCTTCCCCTTGGCAACCAGTGTGTTCAGCGCCCATGTAGCAATCCACATGATATTGCTGCGAGCCTCATAATCCGTTGGATTCTCCAATGCAATTTGGGACGAATGAATCAACGACCGCAGCAGCCCTTCCATAATGTAGTCAGACGTACAGTCATCCTCTCCGGAAAAATATTGTTCCAGAATATGTGACATAATGTCATAAAATCCTGCCACCATTTGGTATTTTGGAAGTGTATAGGTATATACCGGGTTTAAAATTGAAAATTTCGGGAATACACGATCTCCAAACACGTGACCTATTTTTAATTTTTGGCCGGGATTGGTAATGACGGAGCCGCCATTCATTTCTGAACCGGTGCCTACCATAGTCAATACGCAGCCCACCGGGATAATAGGATTATCTACATCCTCCATTCGCAGATAATATTTCTCCCATGGATCTCCCTTACAATAAGCAGATACCGAAACAGCCTTGGCGTAGTCGCATACGCTGCCGCCGCCCACGGCTAAAATTAAATCGACGTGATGTTTTTTTGCAAGATTGCACCCTTCATAAAGCTTTTCTACGGTAGGATTCGGCATAACGCCCGGATCTTCTATCACTTCTTTTCCGCAGGCATTGAGAATGGCAATCACCTGGTCGTAGATACCGTTTTTTTTGATGGAGCCAGTACCATAGCACAGCAGCACCTTATGCCCATAATGTGCAAGTTCGCCGCTGAGACTGTCCAATGCATTTTCTCCAAAATATAGCTTTGTGGGATTAGAATACGTAAAACTGCCTAACATATGAAAATTCCTCCATTTCGGTTGACGCTTTAAATAAAGCGTATTATAATTGTTTATATTATTCTACAACTTAAAGTGAACTTTAAGTCAAGTGATTTTGCAAAACTTCCGGGGAGGATTTTTATGGCGTACACAATTGGTGAAATGGCAAAGCTGCTGAAGGTGGCGCCATCAACGCTTCGCTATTACGACAAAGAGGGGTTACTGCCCTTTGTAGGGCGCTCGGAGGGCGGTATACGGATTTTCCAGGATAAAGATTTTGAATTTTTGCAAATTATCCATTGCCTTAAAGCAGCCGGGATGCAGATCAAGGATATCCGTAAATTTATCGCGCTTGTGATGCAAGGGGATGAAACCATAGACGCCCGGCTTGCCTTGTTTGAAAAACGTAAAAAAGAGGTGGAAACCCAAATGTTGCAATTGCAGGAAACCTTGGACACACTGCGCTTTAAATGCTGGTATTATGAAACCGCAAAAAAATATGGAGGAACCAATGTTCCCGACAACATGCAGGATAAAGAACTTCCTGAAGATCTTCGGGCAATACGCAAAAAACTGCGTGGAAGGTAAAAATGCAAGAAGGAATGTTCTACAGGCGACAACCCTGTAAAAATTGATACGGAGGTGTGTTATGCGGCTGTTTGTTGCCATTTGTTTTTCTGACGAAATCAAAGCTTCCCTTTGTACAGTATGCAAAAATCTGAAAACACAAAGCCTTTCCGGTAACTTCACCCGCCCGGAAAACCTGCATATGACGTTGGCTTTTATTGGGGAAAGCAACCGCGTTGCATCGGTGAAAAACGCAATGCAGCAGTGTGCCGGCGCACCGTTTGAGATCTCGTTGAGCGGAACAGGCCATTTTGGAGACCTGTGGTGGGTTGGGATAGAAAAAAAACCGGCACTCTGTGCCCTTGCAAACCGGCTACGCCAAACATTGCGTGCCGACGGATTTCAAATAGACGCTCGCGCGTTTCAGCCACATATTACAATAGCGCGGCAGGTTGTGCTTGAAAAAGCGTTTGAGGCAAAAATCTGCGCCGCTTCCATGTTGGTTACACATATATCTCTGATGCAATCGAAGCGTCTGGACGGCAAAATTCACTATACCGAGCTGTATCGTAAGCAGCTATTGCGTTAAGTGGGATTTTTTATACTGTTTTAATGCACTTCATTTTTCTAAGAACAACAAAAAATATGGGCAATAAATTGTTTATTGCCCATATTTTTATTCAATTGCATGCATCAGCGTATTAATAATATAATTTACATCTTCATCCGTTAATTTTGTATGAAGCGGCAGTGTAATTTCATTTTTGTATTGGTTGAACGCATTGGGATAATTCTGTATGGCAAATCCCAAATTTTTATATGCAGTAAGCATTGGCAACGGTTTATAATGCACATTTGTAGAAATCCCGTGCTCCGCCATAGACAAAATCAGCGCATTTCTTTGCGCTTCCTGAAAGCCCGGTATACGCAGAAGGTAAAGATGGCCGCTTGAAGAAAAATCCTTGCCAAAATGGAGTAACGGTTGCAGCCCTTTTTGCAAAAAAGCCCCGTCATAACGTAATATAATTTCTTTTCTGCGTTTTAAAAGGTTTTGATAACGCTCCATCTGCTTTAATCCCAGGGCAGCCTGTATATCTGTCATATTACATTTAAAAGCCGGATAGAGAATGTCGTATTCCCATGATCCCGGTTGCATTTTTGCAAGCGCATCCTTCGACTGACCATGCAGAGAATACATAGTAAACTGCTTTGCAAGCGCTTCGTTGTCCAGGCCTTCTTTATCCTTCCATGTGATGGCTCCGCCTTCCCCGGTTGTAAGATTTTTAACAGCATGAAACGAAAAAGCGGTAAAATCGGCAATTTGGCCGCTGTGCCTGCCTTTATGCATTGCGCCAAAACCATGAGCCGAATCTGCAATAATAATTGGTCTGCCAAACAGCGTCTGCAAATCGCCAGAAGGATGAAAAAGATGTTTTTTGCTTTCTACAGCCTGATAGACCGCTTTATAATCACAGATCTTTCCGGCCACGTCTACGGGGATAATTGCTTTTGTATTGCCTGTAATTGCGTCGGCGATCTTTTGCGGATCAATTAAAAAAGAGTCTTTTGCAGTATCAACCAACACAATTTTTGCGCCAACATGATGGATCACTGAAGCCGTTGCCGTATAGGTGTAAGCCGTTGTAATAACCTCGTCTCCCGGCCCTATGCCCAATATTCGCAAAGTAAGCTCTAACGCTGCGGTACAGGAACTAAAGGTCACCGCTTTAGAGGTTCCCAAATATTCTGCAATTTTTTTTTCAAACAGCTTGGTCCTCTTTCCTGTTGTTATCCAGCCGGATTTTAAGGTTTCAACCACCTCGTTAATTTCAAGGTCGGTAATATCTGGCGGAGAAAACGGAATCTTTTTCATATGAAAAACTCTCCTTGAATATAAGCGTTTCCTATAGTAAAATGCAAATAAAATAGCAAAATAAAAGCATGAGCGGCAAACAGTTTGTAGATTTTGCTTCAAGCTAGTTTAACACAGAATGCAAATATTGTCAATGAACATTGATGTTACTGCCTAACTGCTCCTGCATTTTAGGAAGGCTGAAAAATGACGGCATATTATTCATTTCATCAATATTTATCTGAAAAATTTGGCTGCAAAGTCTATAAGCTTGCGCTGAGCTGTGCAGATACCTGTCCCAACAGAGACGGAAAATGCGGCACGCGCGGCTGCATTTTTTGCAGCGCGGGCGGTTCCGGCGAGTTTGCTTCTCCTGCGGCGCTTCCAATAGAAATACAAATAGAAAAAGCCAAAGAGAAAATAGAAAGCAAATGCCGCACCGGGCGCTATATAGCTTATTTTCAGTCATATACCAGTACTTATGCAGACATAGCGCGCTTAAAACGGTATTTTTGGCAGGCCATTCTACACCCGCAGATTGCAGCGTTATCTATCGCTACAAGGCCTGACTGTCTGCAAAAAGAAATATTGGATCTGCTGGCGGATTTAAATCGTACCAAGCCTGTCTTTGTCGAGCTCGGACTGCAAACCATTCACCCCAAAACGGCCGACTATATCCGCAGAGGGTATCCACTTTCCTGTTTTGCACATGCCATGCAGGAACTAATAAAGATCGGCGTGCAGGTTGTGGTCCATGTTATCCTGGGGCTTCCCGGAGAAAGCAGAGAGCAGATGCTTAAGACGGTATCCTACGTTGGAGAAAGCGGCGCCCACGGCATAAAACTACAACTTTTACACGTTTTGAAAGGTACGGATCTTGCTTTGGAATATGCAAAGGGTCGTGTAAATATAATGACGCTTGACGAATATACAGACCTTTTGTGCGACTGTATAGAGCACCTTCCGCCTGATATGGTTATACACCGGCTTACCGGCGATGGGCCAAAGCGGCTTTTACTGGCGCCGTTGTGGAGTGCAGATAAAAAGCGTGTTCTAAATACCATTCAACAGAAATTCAAAACCAGGCAGGTTGTTCAGGGCCGTCAATTTTTTTGAGAAAAGAAAGCAAATATGGAAGCCGCCTGCAAATGGCTCTACTGGGTAAGCGGCTTGAGCATAAGCGTACATGTACCTGACAAATGCTTGAACCTGGAAACGCCGCAGGATTTGTATTCTATACGGCTGATCGCCTGGAACCCGCAACGTAAAAAGGTTTTCTCCGACTTTATATTGATCGCGTCGCTTATAAGCATTTCAAACCCAAGCTTTTTGCTGTTTTCCTCCGCATAATTTTGCAGTGCTGTCGCGATCCCCATTCTTTGGTAGGGCTTGTCCACGCCGATAAACATGGTTCTTGCGCTTTTTCCTTTCCTCCATGCGGCGTACTGCTCTAGCGGCCTTTCCAGCTTTTTAAATACGGCGCTTGTTTGCGCAATGAACTGTGAAATTTCGTTTGGGAAAGCCGGCAGTTCTTCATCTGAAAGAGCTTGCGGAAGATCGACTTTCAAACCCGTGATTTTTCCATACGTCTGGTCGAGCGCAATATATGTCATTGTTCTGCGAATGCTCAACGGCAGCATCAACGTTACATATTTTTTATACAGCGCTTCGTTTATATCCAGAGCCTTTGCAATTGATGCTTCCTCCAGAAAAAGCCTGCTCTGCAAATCCACCAGGACAGATAGATCTTTTAATTGTGCTACAGTATAAACAAATGACATTGTAATCTTTAATCCCCTTTTACGTCTTTTTTACAGTGTGTATGGAAATGTCCGTATAATTTTTTGCCAGTGTGATTGCACTACGAATCCCTTCTGTTACATATAAACGGTTGTCTTTTGCTAAAATTACAAATTCAAACCCGTCGTTTTCCCTATAATATTCTGACGCCTTTTCAATATCCATAATAAAAAATGCGGTTGACAACGCATCTGCAAGCGCGCCATCATTGGAAAGAACGGTAACGGATACCGTTTTTCCTTCTGCCGGACGGCCCGTTTTGGGATCAATAATATGATGATAAAGCGCACCATTGTATTCAAATTTACGCTGATATGCGCCGGAAGTGGCAAGCGTACTTTCCCCTACCTGCAGCGTACAGAAATAGTCGCTGGTATCCAGATATTGGATTCCGATTTCCCAATTTCCGCTTCCGTCCGGATTTTCCCCCAACGTTTGTATATTGCCGCCCAGATTTATCACTGCAGATTCCACACCGGCTTTTTTCATGGCTGCAGCTGCTTTTTGCGAAATATAGCCCTTTGCTACAGCCCCCAGGTCAAGTTGCATATTTTCTGCAAGCGTAACCGACTGATCGTCTTCATCCAAAACAATTTTTTGATAATCTACAAAAGCCAGTGTCTTATCAATTTCATTTTGGTCGGGAACTCTGTATTCGCCGCTTATAAAACCCCAAAGCTTTACAACCGGATAAATAGAGATATCCAAAGCGCCACCGCTTTTGTGTGCAACTTCCAGCGACGTTCTTAGCACTGCGGCTGTATCGGATGAAATAAAATTGCTTTGGCAGGGCGTTCGGTTGATTTTTGCAATATCGCTGTCGGAAAGTGTTGTTGAAAAAAGCTTTTCCAAACGAGTGATTTCTTCTTTTGCGGCAATGATGCCTTCCTGCGCATGCGCTCCATTGGCCGTGATTGTAATAACAGTATCCAGCGCGAAAATTTGCTGGGTCGTCCGGTTTTCAGTAGTAAGCAAGGCAGAAGAAGAAAGATAGCTGCAGCCTTCTGCAAACAGTATAATAAAGAGCAAAAGCAGTACAAATAACTTTTTTTTCATGAAGTTTCTCCGTTTTTACTTTGTAATTAAGTTTATAGTATAACAGATTTTTCAGTATAAAACAATAAGACCACCTGTTGTTACAGGTGGTCTTATTGTTTTAAAATGATAAAAGAATTTATTGTTTTACGCAATACGTCTGACAGCTGTAATACTGCCGCCCCAGGAAACATCCGAAATAATAACGCCGCTTTGTGAATTTGCCGCATGAACAATCTGCCCATTGCCGATATAGATTGCTACATGACCCGGGTAACAGATGATATCGCCAGGTTTTGCATTGGCATAGGATACGCCAACGCCGCTATACCGCAGGGAAGTCCTGTATCCCCACAGATCATAGCCCTGCTGCGCATAGAGCGCGCATACAAAGCCGGAACAGTCAACACCGCTTTGCAGACTTGTTCCTCCCCATACATAGTTCAGCTTACCAACGTAGGATTTTGCTTCTTTAACCACCTTTTCACCGACGGTAAGGGTATCCACAGTGACTTTGCACACGGCTGTCGCGCCATACCCGTCGCCCGCCTTGCAGCTGATTGTGGCCGTGCCATTCCCAACCGCTTTGATTACGCCATTTGCAGAAATGGTTGCAACCTTACTGTTGCTGGTCGTCCACTGCAGGCTGTTATCTGTTACGTTCTTTGGAGAAATCGACGCAGTTAAGGAGAGTGTTTGACCCTTTTCGTTTAACGTTGCGCTTGTTTTGTTCAATTTAATTTTTTCAACTTCCTGCACAACGGTAACGGAACAAGTAGCCTTTATCCCATTTGCCGTCGTACAGGTGATAACAGTTTTCCCCGGTGCAAGTGCAGAGAGTTTTCCAGCCTTACTGACAGTAGCGACCTTTTCATTGCTGGAGGACCACACCAGCGTTTTATCCGTTGCATCGTCCGGCGAAACAACCGGTTTAAAGGAACCGCTTGTTCCAACAGTCCATTTAATTGCCTGTGTATTCAATTGTAAAGATTCTACCGGTTGTGCAACCTGAATTGTACAGGCGCTACTGATACCGGAAGCGTCGTTATAGACAAGGATTGTCGCCTTGCCGGCGGAGATACCGGTCACAATACCTTGCTGGTCCACTACGGCAATTTCTTCATTACTTGAAGAAAAATACAGCAGCTGATTTTGCGCCCCCTGCGGCAAAACACTTACGCCCAGCCGTATACTTTCGCCGATCTGAACGGTTGCATCGCTCCGATCCAAAATAATACGCTCAACCATGGGTTCCTGGTTGGGGTCAAGCATCGCAATTCTCTTCTGTAACCGCAAAACATCTGTCATTGAAATCTCATTTTGCCCTTCCAGGTTTGCAGCCTGCAGTTTTTCCGAAGAAATCACAGCAATATTTGCAATATGTTTTTGCAGTTCCAGAATGTCAGACAAGCTAAGCTTTCCATCTCCGTTTACATCTCCGGTGACAGATTCCTCCGTATGAGCCTTTGTATTTTCCCCTCTTTCAGAGGCGGCGAATACGGTGATCGAAAAAAAGGTTGCCAGCAGTATAAAAATCAACAATGGAATACAAATTTTTTTTGAAAAGTTCATAATAACTCCTTTTGCCATAAAATTGAATGATCAAATTATAACAAAAGAGTTACAAAAAGTCAAGTCTTGGTAACATTTTCGTTACTATACGTTTAATTTGCAACAAAAATGTTATTTTACTTTTTGGTTTTAATCTATTTTATGAAAAATAAATCCATTGCTTTTTATTCTTTTTTTCAATACCAATATCTTAGTCCGACCACCTTTTCTGAAAAATAAAAAAAGAAGTTTAAAATCGTTTAATAAATATTTTAGGAAACCTGATTTTGCAGTTTTTGCTGCGGATACATTTTTTCTGCGCGTTTCCCTTTGGAAAAAATTTTTTTTCAAGCTCAACAACCAAAAGCGGTAAAACGGAAAGCGCCGTCACGATCCCCCACTGTCCTCCGGTAAGCGGTACCGTTTTAAAGATATAGGAAAGCGGCTCTATTACAATAACGCTGATCTGCAGAAGAATACAAACCAACGCGGCCCACAGCAGCTTGGGGTTCGAAAAAGGAGAAAGCTTGAAAATTGATTGTTGTGAACGCATGTTAAACGTATGTGCAAGCTGGGAGAGACTTAAAACGGCAAAAGCCATTGTGCGGCCGACAACCGGCTCTGTGCCGGGAAAATCAAAAAATACGCGTCCTATCGTATAGGCTAACAAGGATAATGCGCCGATAAAGCAACCTTCTATAATAATAGAAAACCCTGCTCCTCCAGCAAAAACGCTCTGTTTAGGCTGCACAGGTTTACGTTTCATAATATTGTCGCTTATGGGTTCTACACCAAGTGCAAGCGCGGGAAGCGAGTCTGTTACAAGATTAACCCATAAAAGTTGTATTGCCAAAAGCGGAGCGGGCAAATGCAGAAAAAAAGCTGTGAAAACAGTTAAGATTTCCCCAATATTACAGGAAATTAAAAAATGGATGGTTCTTTTAATGTTCTCATAAATTCCTCTTCCCTCCCGCACGGCTGAAACAATTGTAGAAAAATTGTCGTCCGTCATAATCATGTCTGCGGCTTCTTTTGCAACATCTGTGCCGGTGATCCCCATTGCGCAGCCTATATCTGCCGCCTTTAATGCGGGGGCGTCGTTAATTCCGTCCCCGGTCATGGCAACAACTTCGCCGTTTGCCTGAAACGCTTTAACAATCCGTACCTTATGTTCTGGCGAAACCCGTGCAAAAACGGTATATTTGTTAATAATTTTTTTGAGCTCTTTTTGACTGATCTGTTCCAGCTGCGCGCCGGTTATCACCTGATCGCCAGGCCGCATGATTCCTAGCTGCTTTGCAATTGCAGCTGCTGTTGCAGCATGGTCTCCCGTTATCATAACTGCCCTGATGCCGGCCTGTCTGCACAGAGCAACCGCCTGGGCAGCCTGCGGTCTGGGCGGGTCAATAATACCAATAAAACCACAAAAAACAAGATTTTGCTCCAACAAATTTTTGTCCGGCAGCGCAGAAATCCGCCGGTATGCAACGCCGATCACTCGCAGGGCTCTTTCCGCCATTTCTTCATTGGCTGCAAGCAAGACGTTTTTTGCCCGGTCGGTAAGCGGTTCTTCCGATGAACCTGTATCAAATGCGCTGCACTTTTCTAAAAGCAGATCCGGTGCGCCTTTTGTAATAATTATATATTCTTTTTCCTCTGTTTTATGGATGGTTGTCATCATCTTTCTTGCGGAGGAAAAGGGAATTTCATCTATTCTGGGCGCCTTTTTTTCCAGACTGTCTTTGCCGCCCGCGGCGTTTAGGATTGCCGCTTCTGTCGGACTTCCGTGAAAATCCCCGTTTGTTTGCACAGTTGCATTGCTGCAAAGCGCCGCCATATCCAAAAGGCGGGTTCCCTGACTGCTGCTTCTTGCAAGTTTCCCGTAAATATTGGCAAGCTCTACAACGGTCATTTTGTTTTGCGTAAGGGTCCCCGTTTTGTCAGAGCATATCACGCTTGCGCTACCAAGCGTTTCTACCGCAGGCAAACGCCGTATGATCGCGCGCTTACCAGCCATGCGGCGCACACCCATGGCAAGAACAATTGTAACGACCGCAGGCAAGCCTTCCGGGATTGCTGCCACCGCCAGACTGATCGATAGTACGAACATATCAAGAGGCGGAATATGCTGAAATATCCCCATAATAAAAATGAACAGGCAAATTATTATGGCCCCAATTCCAAGAATTTTTCCGGTATGCGCCAGTTTCTGCTGGAGCGGTGTTGCGGGTGTTTGTTCCTGATTGATCATACCGGCAATTTTCCCCATCTGTGTAGACATGGCGGTTGCAACCACCACGCCTTTGGCGCGCCCCTGAACAATGCTGCTTCCTGCAAAAAGCATGTTTTTCCGGTCTCCAATGGGTGTTTTGGCCGTGCATAGAACCTGTCCGTCCTTATCGGACGGTGTAGATTCGCCGGTCAGGGAAGATTCCTCCGCTTTTAAATTAGACGATTCTAAAATACGCAAATCAGCGGGGACAAGATCGCCTGTTTCCAGCACAACGATATCTCCCGGAACTAGGCTTGCAGACGAAACAGTGCTCTGCTTTCCATTTCGAAGCACCTGCGTTTGCGGTGAAGCCATTTTTTTTAATGCTTCAATTGCTTTTTCGGCTCTGCTTTCCTGAATAACGCCGGTGATCGCGTTGACAACAACAATCAACAGAATGATTACGGAATCTATATAGTCCGCATCGTTTTGCATGTAGGAGGTAACAAAAGAAATACCAGCGGCAAACAGAAGGATGATCACCATGAAATCAGAAAATTGCCCCAAAAACCGAATAAACAGACTTTTTTTCTTTTTTTGTACCAGTTCGTTTTTTCCATATTGCTCGGTGCTTTTTTTTACTTGTTGTGTGTTTAATCCATTTTGTGGATCTGTATGCAGCCGTTTGACACATGCATTGCCAGAAAGCGTTTGCCAATCCAAAGTTTACCAACTCCCGTCTATACTTCACACGGTAATATATACGAAGCTTTTCTTCTTTTCATGCGCCGTTTGTCCGCTTTCATGAGAAAAGCCGGAACGGGCAACGCCGTTCCGGCTTAAAAAATGCCATATTATTTTTTGTGATTTAACCATGGCAAAAGCATTACTGGCAAGAATATGGGGTGCGAATACACCCTTGTTGTTTCAGTCGTTTCAGCTGGATTTTCTATTATTTAACACGCGTTTTCTATAATACTTAAAATTTCAGTTTGAATTGTAGCAAATTATGACCTCTTAACAGAGGTTATAGGTTATCAATAAAATCCTTCAAAATCCTTGGAAACAAAGGATTTATCGCAATGTGTTCGCCTTATCCCTTTATATGATTTCACACAAGTTTATACTTCCCCCGACTGCTCATAAGGGCAAATACAAGGGAAAGAAAATCTCATAACAAGATATAACAGAGTGTGGCAATCGGAGAACTGTGACATATGTGCGAATATATTATAACGGAGGATTTTTTAATGGACAAGTATATTTATGATGAAAGCAATGGTCTTTGGTATGAATTGCAGGGGGATTATTATATTCCTTGCCTTATTTTACCAACCGAAAAAGAACACAAGCCTATCGGCTTATGGGGGCAGCGACACAAACGCTATTTACAGGAACATAAACGGACGGTTTATATTTCGCTGCTCACAAGCGGCAAATTGAATAATTACCTTGCCGACATTGACGAACAAGCAACGGAAATGATGTTTCGATTGGTTGAGCAAATGGCTGACAAGGAGGGCGTGACCGAACAACTTAAAGTAGAAAACCCGATGTTGTGGGTTGGTCGAATGAATGAGATACAGGCAAGAGCACGAGAAATTGTATATGCCGATATTATCTATAAGTAAAAAATGTAATATATAGAATATTAAAATTGTGGCAGTCAAAAATTAAAACTTTGCCTGCCACAATTATGATTCGATGTGTTCTCTTTCATAATGACTTTGGTAATTCATTATGCTATAATGAATTTAATTTACGGTATCGCACTGCATCTACTAATTTGGAGTTCGATTAGAACAGGAAAAGATTATATTGATTGCTCTCTATGCGAGATTAAAACCGATTATACAGGAGGAAATTGAATGAGCAATATTATTCAAATCAATAATCTTAATAAAAGTTTTGGAAGTGTAAACGCTGTTCAGAATTTGAGTTTTCGTGTGAAAAAAGGAGAGTTGTTTGCCTTTCTTGGTATCAATGGGGCAGGAAAATCAACTACAATCAATATTATGTGCGGACAACTGTCGAAAGACAGTGGAAGCGTTTTTATTGATAAACACGATTTAGATAAGGATATGGACTATATTAAGCGTGAACTGGGCGTAGTTTTTCAATCATCTGTCTTGGATTCTGCCCTTTCTGTTTATGATAATTTGGAAAGTCGTGCCGCTTTATATGGCATTACTGGAATGGAGTTTAAGAAACGACTTGAGGAACTGGCGAAAATATTAGATTTTGAAAATTTATTGAAACGCACCGTTGGTAAATTATCAGGAGGACAACGCCGAAGAATTGATATTGCAAGGGCTTTGTTTCATAAGCCTAAAATCCTTATTCTTGATGAGCCGACAACAGGGCTTGATCCGCAGACACGCCGACTTATTTGGAATGTTATATCAAGTTTTCGCAAAGATGAAAATATGACTGTATTTTTAACTACGCACTATATGGAAGAAGCTGCGGAAGCTGATTATGTTGTAATCATTGATGATGGGAAAATATCCGCAGAGGGTACTCCGCTTGAATTAAAAAATATTTATACTGGGGATTACATCACAATTTATGATGTAGATGAAAAGGATATTAAAGCACTTGATGTGGAATATGAGCAAATCCGAAACGGTTATCGCCTTTCTGTACCGAATACAAAGGCTGCAACTGAATTGATTATTCGTAATCCGCAGTTGTTTAATGATTACGAAATAACAAAAGGAAAAATGGACGATGTTTTTCTTGCTGTTACGGGCAAAACATTGGTGGGAGGTGCAGAAAAATGAGTATGGCTTTCATTCTTATCAAAAGAAATATCAAATTGTTTTTCAAAGATAAGGGAATGTTCTTTACCTCTTTGATAACGCCTGCTATATTGCTTGTACTTTATGTGACTTTTCTTGGGAATGTGTATCGGGATAGTTTTACATCTAATTTACCTAATTCATTAAAACTATCAGAAAGCATAATAGAGGGACTGGTAGGCGGTCAACTTATCTCATCTATTCTTGCTGTTTCGTGTGTAACGGTTGCTTTTTGTTCTAATTTTTTAATGGTGCAAGATAAAGCAAATGGTACGATAAGAGATTTAAGAATATCTCCTGTAAAGTCAGCTACACTTTCGTTGAGTTATTATGTTGCAACCTTGCTTTCAACACTTATTATTTGCTTTGCTGCAACGGGTATCTGTCTTACTTATGTAGCTATTGTCGGTTGGTATATGTCGCTCGCAGATATATTCTTTTTGTTTCTTGATATTTTACTTCTTGTTTTGTTTGGAACAGCATTATCTTCGATTATTAATTTTTTCTTATCAACACAAGGACAAATTTCAGCGGTAGGCACAATCATCAGTGCGGGATATGGTTTCATTTGTGGTGCATATATGCCTATTTCTTCATTTGGAGAAGGGCTGCAAAAAATAATCTCATTTTTGCCGGGTACTTATGGTACATCACTTATCCGAAATCATACAATGCAAGGGGCGCTTGCCGAAATGCAAAATCAAGGTATTCCAACAGAGGTTATTGAAAAACTAAAAGATTCCCTTGACTGCAATCTTTATTTTTTCGGAAGTCAAGTAAATATCGGAACGATGTATATGATACTTGGAATCACTATTTTGGTATTGATTGGAATTTATATTTTGTTAAACAAATCAAAAAAACATAACTGTTAATTTTGTGGCTGCAAATGATTATGTATGCCGCCGCTATGGGTAACTCCATAACGGCGGTTTTTCAATGTCTATCGGCTATCTCTGTCAATGGTTTTTTTATGCTGTCTTTGCGGCGGTTTCTGCTTGTTGCGTTCCTGTATCTCACGCAGATGTTTTAACACGCTCTGCTTTTCGGGCGGTCTATGCTGTTCTTTAGTGGCGGCTGTCGGCTTCCTGCTGACTTGATATTCCCACTCGGCAAGGTCACGGTTGTACTGTTCTACAACGCTTTCCATTTCTCGGAAAGTCCTCATAAAAACTTGTACATCGGGATAACCGTCCGCTTTCAGAATATCGGGCAGCTTATCCAGCTTGGCGGAGATTTTCTTTTCCGTCTGCTGTATCTGTTCGGTAATCGTTTTACGTTCTTTCCCCTTAAAAATCCCTTTTGTATCGGCAAGCTGTGCTTTCAGCTTTGGAAGAATATCTTCCTGCAAATGACGGATTTCCTTTGCCCCCCCTCCTGTGCTTTTATCATCAGGCTTCGCATATGGCGGAACTCTGCCATATCAATATCAAGTGTAGGCTTGGGTGGCATATCCTTTTCTCGGATAAGGCTTTGCAAAAAATCTTTTGCCTTTGCCACAATCCCACGGAACAGATTAGGCAGCCAGCCTTTACTTTTGATTGATTGGCTTGCTTTTTCGTGTATCTCTGTCTGCTTAACTTCTAAAATCTTCGCTTCGGAAATACCCGATAATAACGCAATATCCGCTGTCCTGTTCCATTCCTGACTTACAGCATTATCGGCTTTGATTTCTTCCTCTTTTGGATTGTTCTTGCCTATCTTCTTGGTCGGCAGATAAACGCTGTTCTTATCAAATACCTTTAACTGCTGTTCGGGATCGGCGATGTGGCGATTGATAAGGGCGGTGTAAATCTCCTTTACCTCCCGAAGAAAAGGCTCGCTTTTGAATTTATCATCTTTCACGGTAAAGAGATGGCTTTCGTAGATTTCGCCCTTTTTAATGACGGTGCAGCCTTTTCGTATCTGCCCGTCCTCTCCGGTGATTTCTTTCTTCGTGCGTACTCTTTTGCCTGTTTCATCATAGAAAACACTTCGTGTGGCTATCTTTATATCAGGCTCAGGGAGCAGTTTTCTTTCGCTGAAGATAAGATGGATATGATAGTTTGTTTTGCGTTTGTTGTGGTGGAGGGCTGACACGCACTCCACACCATACCGCCTGCGGAACTCCTCTGTAAAATCTTCAAGGACTTCCTGCGGCTCATACCTTGTATAAATTTCGGGCAGGGCAATAATCAATTCCCTTGCTTCGATACATTTACCCTCTGCACCGCTCCGCTTAAATTCCTGCTGGCTTTCCCTTGCAAGATTACTCCAAAATTCATTGTCGGCAGTGCGGTAGGTGGCATAGAGATTTTCCTGCCTTGCGTGGCTTGTGATATAGGATATTCTTCCCTTGACATTTGGCAGCTTCGACATCTGTATAAATGAGTGTCTTGCCATATACTCCTTTCTCCCGTGACGGGCATACTCTTTTTGCAACCGATAAATCGGTTGCCGCTGTTTCGGCGGCGTAAGCAGACGGACAGCAAAGAAAAACGCTGCGGCGGTTTTCTTTGTGATAACGCTGAAAACAGAAGTGTCGGCGTTATCACAAGCCCCCTGCAAGGGCGAAATACCCAGAGTACAAATCTTTGATTTGTGCGAGGGGTGTATTTCGCTCTCAAACGCCGAGGGCTTAGAGAACGGTTATTCTACTTTACGGACATCATTCTCGTTCAGCAGGTTTCTGCCCTGATTTACGCTCATAAATCGTTCCAGAGTATCCCTGCGGATAATCGCTTTTCTGCCGACCTTTAGGACGGGGAGTTTCCCCCAGTCTACCAACTTACGCATTGTATTTCTTCCGATACCCGTACATTCCGCTGCTTCTTCTATGGTTAAACCCATTTTGATGTTGCTCATTTTATCAACCTCCTTTCAAAATACGCATTTTGCAACTATGTGTTTGTAATTATACCTATTCTGCTATCTATTGTCAACTTGTTTCGCAACCTTTTAAGAAATATTTTTAATTATTATTAGAAAAATGGTTGCAAAATAGGTTTTATTGTGCTATACTTAAAAGCGTCAGGAGGTGAAAACCTTGAAAAATGAAATCATATTCACCGCAAAACAGGTCGGTGAACGAGTAAGGGAACGCCGTACAGAGTTAAACTTAACAATGCCTGAACTTGGCAGGCGTATCGGCGTAAACAAATCTACGATTCAGAGATATGAAGCGGATGGGGTGAATCCTACCCGAAGTATGATTATCAATGGACTTGCGGAGGCATTGCTCACAACACCTGAATGGCTGACGGGACTTTCCGAAGATAAGGAATATGACAGCCGCACCTTATGTGCAAGGGATATGGAGGAACATATCCAAAAATATCTTGATACGGTTTCCTCTACTGTAAAAGGTGAGCCGCACCAACAATTACTCACTACATTCCTCGGAAAGATGATTGACCTCTATACGGTTATGACTTATCACTTTGCAGACGCTATGGCTGAGGTTGACCGTGTGGCGGAGGACGAGGGATTGAAACAATCGCTCAGGAGATATGCCATTGAGTCGGGAGCGATTACGGAGAGAGTTTACCGCAAAGAAATGGAACAGCCTATTGAGGATATGAAACAGTTTTTAGACGGGATTTTACATATCTACGATGAAGGGCGCACAAAGGTATCTATGGGCGACCTGTTCGGGATAGTGACAGCAGCCGAGGAAAGGGCTGCTGAAAAAGAAAAATTCCGTGGCTCTTTGACAAGTGAAAATGCCGACTAACATTCATCGGCATATGTGACGCATTACTTTACGCACACCATATGTCACAGTTCCGATTGCCACGGATAGAAAGGAGAAATTTATCTATGGCAAAAGGTTCTGTAAGAAAGAAAGGTAAAAAGTGGTATGGTCGCTTTTACATTGAAGATGAAAGCGGCAAAAAAGTACAAAAGGAGTTTGTAGGAACAGAAAGCAAGTCTGAAACAGAAGCCCTGCTCAGAAAGGCAATCGCTGATTATGAGGAAAAGAAGTTTGTTGCAAAGGCTGAAAACGCAACGGTTGGTATGCTGCTGGATATGTGGGTGGAGGAAGAACTGAAGCCCGGCAATTTAAGCAACGGTACGGTAATGTCCTATCAAGGAACGGTCAACCGTATCAAACAGCATCCGATTGGAAACCGCAAGCTGAAAACCGTAACTGCCGACCATTTGCAGGCGTATATGGACTTCCTCAGCTTTGGAGGTACAAATCCTGACGGAACAACCGCAAAGGCACTCAGCAAAGGGTATCTCCGATTGTTTTCGGCTGTATTACAAGGGGCGTTCCGTTTTGCGGTATTCCCGAAAAGGCTGATAACTTTTAATCCGATGCAGTATGTGGTATGGCGAGGAAAGAAAGAGGAATATGAACTGTTCTCGGACGAGGACGGGGAAACCGCTTCTACACCAACGCTCAGCTATGAACAGTATCAACGGTTAGAGGATTTTCTGAAAAAGAAAAACAATCCTGCACTTCTTCCCATACAGATAGCCTATTATACGGGCTTGCGTATCGGTGAGGTTTGCGCCCTGACTTGGCAGGACATCAACCTTGAGGAGCAGTACCTTACGGTACGCCGCAGTATGCGCTACAACGGGGCAAGGCATAAAACCGAGATAGGGGCGACAAAGCGGAAAAAAGTTCGCACCGTTGACTTCTGCGACACGCTGGCGGCAATCCTGCGGACAGCGAAAACCGAACAGCACAAAAACCGTTTCCGATACGGGGAACTGTACAGCCTTAATTACTATTTGGAGGTCAGGGAAAAAGACCGCACCTATTATGAGGTTTACAGTCTGCCGAGGTCGGAGGAAGTGCCAGAGGGGTACAAGGAACTATCCTTTGTCTGCCTTAGACCTGACGGGGCATTTGAAGCACCGAGTACGGTAGGAATTATGTGCAGGACAGCAAGAAAAAAGGTTGAGGGCTTGGAAGATTTTCATTTCCATATGCTCAGGCACACTTATACAAGCAATCTGCTCTCAAACGGGGCTGCACCAAAAGATGTGCAGGAACTTCTCGGACACGCTGATGTCAGTACCACAATGAACATTTACGCTCACGCTACAAGGGAAGCGAAGCGTACTTCCGCAAGACTGCTGGATAAGGTAATCGGCGGAGAATAAAAAATTTCCCTTGTTTCGGCTCATAAGGGCAAAAACAAGGGAAAATACATAAGGTTTGAACATTGAATAGGCGATATGCCTTGGAAATACAGGGTTTATAGAGGGTTGAATAGATAAATATTTGTTTGTCGTGTTCACTTCTTTTTATATTAAAATTATAAGTATGGATGTATCATGGTTTTGGGAAGATTGCCATTTTCACATAAGATCAGCAGAGCTGTTTCACAGCTCTGCTGATTACGCAGCCGAAGACCCTTTTTTTGCAAGATTCTGCAAAAATAAAAAAGTTTCGACTCATCTCCTCTGGCGGAGAGATGGGGATTCGAACCCCAGGTACGGCGGTAGCCGTACACATGATTTCCAATCATGCTCCTTCGGCCAGCTCGGACATCTCTCCATATCTGATTTTTTGACGCCTGATTATTATATAACGAATCTGCGCAAAAATCAATAGATAAATAAAAAAATTCATGCGTCGAATACAATTGGAAGAAAATCCAATAATTTTGTTATTTTAAAATCGCAAAGCGGTTGCGGCATACGTACGGTGTCTTCGGGGTCAAACAGGCAGGTGGTGATTCCGGCGTTTTTTCCGCCCTGCATGTCGGAGGTTAGAGAATCGCCTAAAATAATCACGCCGCTTTTGTCCGCAATCTGCAAAGCGTGGAAAATAAAAGCAAAATATTCCTTTGCCGGTTTTTGACAGCCCAGTACATCTGAAATAAACATTCCGTCTATATACGGCTTTATATTGCTTTTTTCCAATCTTCTTTCCTGCACGCTTTGAATGCCGTTTGTTGCAATATAAAGCTTACAGACGCCGTGCAGCGCGCGGCACAGTGTATCGGCACCATCGATTGTAAAGCCGCACTGCGAAAGATGGAATATATAGTCTGCATTCACGGCTGCAATGTCTGCATTTTTATACCCCAGCTTATAAAAAAAGTTTTCAAAGCGCTCTATCTTCAGCCTTTCTTTTGTAATTTCCCCGCGCTCAAATTTTTTCCATACCATTAAATTTTCCTTGCTGTAAAGCGCATTCATCTCTTCATTCCATGGGTATCCGTTTTTCTGAAGCGCTGCTTTTAACGAAAGACGCTGTGATTTGTTAAAATCAAAAAGCGTCTGGTCTGCATCCAAAAGCACCGTATGAAATTTTGCTTTTCTCTCCCTATACAAAACGCTCACCGTCCCCATTATATAAATCCTGCCTGGTAATGCGGTAAAAGAGCTCTGTCTCACAATTATTTTCAAAGGCGCCAAGCATTAGCACCGGGTTTACATTGCCGGCGCTGCCGGCCGGCAGCCTTATTTGCAGGTGCATACCATCTTCAAACGGTGCGGCTGTATACTGCGTAAGCAAAGGCTTTAAATCAAATTCTTTTATCCCGGACTTTGTTTTTTTATGAACTAAAATTTGCGGTAAAGCAAGAAAATGATTAAATTTTTCAACAAGCGCCTGTGCAGAAAAGCCGCCGCCTGCAATAAAAATGGTAAAGTCTGCAAAGGCAATCTCTCCGGGTTTCATAACTGGCTGCGTTACGGCAAAAATGCGAATGCCTTCCGGCAGTACATTGTTTAAGGCATTAGAAACGCGGTCAAGCGAAAAAGCATCATCCAGCAGGCGCAGATCCATACTTTCCCTTTTTCCAATAAAACCCAAAGACAATGGCAGCGCAAAGGTAACAAACGGATGCTGGTTATATCCTTCCGTATACCAGACAGGCAGTCTGGACTGATGGATAGCACGAAGCATGACGCGGTTGAGATCCAAATGCGAAATATAGCGCGCCTGCCCCTCTTTTGTAAACCAAGCCCTAACGTTTTTCATAACAAACGCCCCCTTTCCATTGCGCGGCGCCGCAGCCTGCGCATTGCAGACGACAGTGCGGCGTTGTTTGCGAATGCCAGGCTTTTTTACATTCCTCTATCAAAAAGCGCTTTTCTATGCCATAATCGATGTGATCCCACGGCAGCACTTCTTCAAAGTTTCTGCGGCGATTTGCATAAAAAGCAGGGTCAATTCCGCTTTCTTTAAATAAGACAAGCCATTTTTCCAAAGAAAAACATTCGTTCCACCCGTCAAAATGAAAACCGTTTTGCGCGGCCTTTTCCAAAACTGCGCACAGCCTTCTGTCGCCGCGGGCAAAAACAGCCTCTAAAAAGCTTGTGTCTGAATCATGATAATGATAGGTAATTTTTTTCGTTGTAATAAGCGATTTTAAATGCTGCTGCTTTTCACGCAGCTGCGCAATTGTATTTTGCGGTTCCCACTGAAAGGGTGTGAAGGGTTTGGGCACAAAGCTGGAAGTACTGAGCGTAACACGCACGCTTCTTCCCTTTGGATGTCCCTGCGTATGATAATATGCGTCCACAATTTTTTGCCCAAGCTGCGCAATTCCTTCTATATCCGCAGTTGTTTCCGTAGGAAGCCCAATCATAAAATACAGTTTAACCGACGTCCATCCGCCGGAAAACGCCACTGCGCAGGTAGCAAGCAACTGCTGTTCCTCCACATTTTTGTTAATAGCGTCGCGAAGGCGTTGGGTTCCGGCTTCCGGAGCAAAAGTAAGCCCGCTTTTCCGCACAGTTTTTAATTTGGAAAGAATCGCGTCAGAAAAGCCATCCACACGCAGGGAAGGTAAAGAAAGACTGACTTTTTCTTTTTCTGACCAATCAGAAAGCCTGGTAAGCAACGCCGTAATTTGGCTGTAATCACTGGAACTCAAGGACGACAAAGATACCTCGTCATATCCTGTGTTTTTGCAAAGGGCATGGCACTGGGTGTCAATCACTTCGGGCGATTTTTCCCTGACAGGCCGGTATAAAAAACCTGCCTGGCAAAAGCGGCAGCCGCGTATGCAGCCGCGAAAAATTTCACAAACCGCTCTGTCATGCACAATTTCTATCATGGGAACCACAAATTTTTCCGGGTAATACAGGTGGTCCATATCTGTTATTAAACGTTTTTTTACAGTAGGCGGCGCACCGTTTTTGGCAGCAATCCTTTGAATTGTTCCGTCTGGATTATAGGTAATGTCGTAAAGAGAGGGCACATATACTCCCTCAATTTGTGAAGCTTTCTGTAAAAATTCCGCTTTGCTGCAATGTGTTTTTTTACACTGCCGGTAAAGCTGTAAAACCTCCAGATCCACCTGTTCGCCTTCGCCAATAAAAAAAAGATCGACAAATTCTGCCAGAGGCTCCGGGTTGCAGGCGCACGGCCCCCCTGCAACCACAATATTGAACAGGCCATGCCGGTCTTTTGCTTTCAGCGGAATACCAGCAAGTTGAAGCATGTTGAGCATATTGGAATAGCTCAACTCATATTGCAGCGTAAAACCGATAAAATCAAAAGCTGTAAGACTGTCGCCGCTTTCAAGCGCATACAGCGGTATGTTGTGTTTACGCATTTGCGCTTCCATATCAATCCACGGTGCAAAAACACGTTCGCACCAAATATATTCCACGTTGTTAAACAAGCTGTAAAGAATTTTCATTCCCAGATGGGACATGCCCACCTCATACGTATCTGGAAAACAGAAAGCAAAACGGACGTCGACCTTTGAAAGGTCTTTCAAAACGGCGTTTGTTTCTCCACCGATATAGCGCGCAGGCTTTTGCACCTTCAGCAAAATCTGTTCAAGCTCTCTGGAAATTTGCATTATTTTGTCTCCTTTTTTACGCAAAACACACAATATTTATACTTTTTCTTATGTACTTTTAAACAAAGACGATTTTTGTTATTTTTAATTAGCATGCGTATTTTTAAAATTATAACATATTTCTCTGTTTATCTCAAATAAACAGGCCTTTTCCTTTCTTTCATATAAAAAAGCCGATACACCCTGATGATGCAGCGGCAAAAAAGTTTTAAAAGGGAAATCGTTCCCTGTTCTGCGTACGTATGAAACGACACCTTGTTTTTTTAATTTTTAATTTGGATCAAAAAACTTTCCTTTATAAAAATTTTCATTTCCAAGTTTCTTTGCCGTCAGCCTGAACATGACACAGCCATCCGGGCATACAATATCTTTGCTATATTTGCCATTTCCGCCAATATTCTCCAAATCCCCCCCGCTTCTGACAGCCTCCATAATTGGAAACATGACCATCATCACTTTGGAACAAATTCCCTGCCCATCCCTGTTTACAGGGCAACCATAGGTGCAGACATATTTATCTCCAACTTCCTCGCCGTTTCGGCAATACCGTTCTGTGCAGTCACCGTGCAGAAAACCTGTTACCTCAATTTCAAATTCGTATTCCTCATTATACCATTTCTTCATAATTTCCCTCCATGGTAAAATTATTTTATCTGACGCCATCTGATGACGGCCTTTAACTCCATACAAATTGGCAGAAAGAAAACAAAGTACAAAAATCTGTTTACTATCTCTACTTTTCTTTATATTGCAGAATTTGCCTGGACGCCCAATTTAGCAAAAGTGCAGACAGACTGGCCAGGTCTTCATTTAAAAGCGGCTCTTTTGCCTTTAGCGCCATCCCGGTTTCCAGTATACGCCTGTCTTCCGGCTGAAGACGTGACCTGAGGGCAATTTTTTCTTTTTCATAACGCTTTGTCTGAAAAAACGCAATGGCTTGCAAGGTAAAGGCGGCTGATTTATAAAGACCTTTAAGAATTTCCGTGCTTTTCTCATGCACCAAATTGTGGGCACACATATGGTACACATTACACGCGCCGATACGGATTGCCCGACGGACGTCTTCCCGATTCATGCGCTCCAGCAGTATATCCAGAGAACCCACTAAAGGGACCGTGTCATAATAAAACTGAAACAGATCAGAAGGCTCCCAGGCCAGCAATTCCTCCTTGCCAGATACAAAGCCGCAGACCTTGCTCCGCTCCGGGAGTGTGTCCAGAAGGTTGCTGTATGCCTGTAAATCTTCTGCAGAGACCTGATCCAAAATCAGAACCACGTCGATGTCGCTCTGTTTTGTGGCTTCACCCCGGCTATAGCTGCCCTGCAAACCGATAAACCAGATGCGACCTTTAAAACGACTTTCTACCGCTTTTTGATATTTTTGCATCCATAAATCAATTGAAAAACGCATTTTCTCCCTCCGCCCTGACTTTTTAAGTTATATATTTCTTTTATGGAACCATTTTGTATAATTCAAATGCTGATTTGAATCTATTATGCAGCGGGCAGGTGTATGTAGATGCCGAGACTCCCTTCTGTAATGCTAATACTTACATATACCGCTTTCTTTTTTAATAAAATTCCTTCTGTATGAAAATCTTGCGCATTTGTAACCGTTTGAAAACCAATATCTTTTAAATCCTGTATATAAGTTTCGCCCTGCTCCTTCGTGATTTCGTTAAAAAACAGCGCATAATATCCGTCTTCGGCGTTTTGGATTGCAAAATTCAAAACCCCGGCTTTGGGCCGCACAATTTCCCGCGTATATAGATTGTCCGGCCATTTGTTCCGCTTTACTCTGCTTACGGAGCTGGATTGAAGCACCGGCTTCTCCTTTGTTGCGCTTAAGCAAATTGTCACTGTAAAAATACATATTAACAGAAAAAGCACTGGTAAAAGCGACCTGGTTGTTTTCCGCATGATTTTCACCCTTTTTCATTTTCCGATAAGCCTGCATTGGTTGCATCCTGACGCGCGGTGTTTCTTTGCAGTACAAATTGTAGCATATTTTTTCCTGTTCGTCTATTCTTTACATTTATGAGGAAAAATTACAAAAATTTTACGTAAAAATTTTTTATCTTTTACCAAATACAGATAAACTGTTGTGTTAAAAGGAGTAAAATCTCAGAAAAGCAAGAAAGGAAGAGGCGCGCATGTTAGAAAAACTATCTGTTGATTTTGTAAGAAAGATTTTTGCAATCCTCACAAATGGAAACGCGCAAATAAAATTTTATACAATCTGCATGCAAAACCGCAACCGGGAAAAGGCCACCAATAAGCCGGTAGAATTTGGTATGAAGCTTTTGGGATGCAACATTTTATACCGATTGCCGGGCGTCCGTAATATTCCCTTTGGCCGGACAATTGGCCAGCACTGTCTTACCCGACGTTACCTGCGGCTTCCGGTTGAGGATTTGGCCTCTGAAATTTTGGAAAACCCGCATGCAATTTGCGATGTACAGGGCAGTTTGCTTCTTCCAGTTCTTTCAGAAGAAAGCCTTTACCGCAAATTGGAAGCTTATTTTTCTTGCCCCGGATTTGCCGCTCTGCGCAAAAAGTTGCAGGATGTTCACCAGCCGATTGAGGAAATTTATGCGGAGATCAGCCGCCGCCTGAAGCGGACGATTACCTGCGAAGCTGAACTGCATCTGGCTAAAGCAAACTGGATACCAAACCGCTATATTATTCGTTTCTTAGATATCGCTTCCTATCATGGCGTCGGCGTTCATCTGGTGCTCAATTCGTCTTATCCGTCTTCTTTTTTTGCAGCTTTACTGAAATACCATGGTGTTGTTTGGAACAGCCTTCAGGTTTCCTGCGAAGCAGGCACCAATAAGACGAAAATGGCCTGTCAGCTTGGGCTAAAGCAGTTCAGCGTGGTTTCCGCTGACTTTAACCATTGCATAAGGCCAATGACAAAGCACGGCGGCAGGCCGATTTATTACCGTGCTCCCGTCCAATTGATGCAAGATGCGCTGCATCCGCGTCTTTGTTCAGCATTCAAAGAAAAGTATGATGCAATCTGTGGGGCGCGTGTGTTTTCCGGCAGACTACGCCCGTCTTTTCTTTATGAATTGGGCTATCTGTGCGTAGGCCCGCTTGAAAACGCGTTGCTTTCCTTATGCCGTAACAAATTTACGGTTTGCTACGCACATGCGCACTCCTCCTTTGCAAGGTTGGCAGCCAGATATGCGCAATGCACATGTAACAGCGCGCAGCATTTTGATGTGGCCGAAATCCAAGTGTTTCACACAGGGATTACGCCAAATGGTTTTTCCGGCTTTTTGGAGCAACTGCGAAAAAACAACCCGGATGCTGAAATCCAGGTGCTTCCCCTGCAGGCGTTTTTAGCAGAAGATACAGCGCTGCTTGCCGGCCTGTTTTCCGGTGCTGACTCCGACATGATAAAAGGTGCGCAGGATTTTTGCCGGGACTACACCAGATATACGCAGGGGGAATTTGTTCCCCTGAAAGACGCTGTGAATTTGTATTGCGCCGGAAAAAAAGCGCTAAAACAGCTTTTGGACACAACGCCGGTATCCTTTTGGGGGCGTCCGGCCGCCTCTGTGTAAAAAACTCCCTTCTTGAAAGGAGCATTAAAAAATGGTTTTGTACCATTTATCAACTACTTATCAACTTTTATATTGTATTGCGCACCGACTGTCCCGCCATCCGGATGAAGAAGCCGGGCTTTTTATGGTTGAATACATATGGCCGGAAACACAGCGCGACAAGCTTCTGCAAAAATTGCAGAAAACAGGCTGGTTTTCGTTTGTCCGCCTGATACCGGAAAACCAATTTAAGCTGCGGCGGGGCAACGCTTTGACAGAATCCAGTACGCCGGAAGAAATTCAATCGGTTATCCGCAGCGTCTGCATATGTATGGAAAAGTGGCTGCATTTGGACCTTTCTTCGTTTTCTAAAATTTATATTGGCTCCGATCAATGGTCCTTTGGCATTTATTGCCTTGCCAACCGCATTCCCCATGTTTATATTGAAGATGCAAGCGGTATGCTGTCGCAGCGCAAGCGGTACATGCAGATTACCAAGGAAATTAACCTGACAAATTATGTGATTTCTGAATTTTTACATGGAGCCGGCACCAGTGAGTATGAAACCGCCCGCCTGTGCGATATGCGCAATTTTGTGGAAGGCTTTACCGATGAAAAGGCAGAAAATTTTTCAATATACGATGCACTGAAATATGAAATTCCGGGCCGTGTTCCGGAGATATTGGCCTTTTATGGAGCAACGCCCGTTACGGTGACAAAAAGGCTGCCCGTTTGTATCTATATGACCCAATTTCTTAAAACAATGGCTGTTAAGGATCTGGATGTACAGGAACAGATTACGACCCTTTTAGTCGATTATTTTGCAAGCGACTGCAAACTGGTTATCAAGCCGCACCCAAAAGACATCTGGTTAAACTACCGGAGAATTTTTCCAGGCGCTGAGATCTTGCCCTGCCGGTTGAATGCCGAGCTTCTTCCCTTTGTGTTTTCACATCCTGTGCAGCGGGTGCTTACTGCAAGCTCAACTTCCGTAGGCGGTATGGCCCCCTTTGCGGGAGAGGTCTATGCATTTACCACAGAAATTGAAACCGGCTATGAACGTTTACACGCTTACTATGTCGCAGCTTTTTTGCTTTTAAAGCTTGCGACATCTGAGGATACTCCTCTGGCGCTTACTTTATCGGAGGTACAACAAACACAGCTGTATCATTTCTTAAAAATTCTGCATGTTCCAATACAGGCGCGCGGCCTCCCCGTTTATGTCACCGGCAACCCCGCTTTGCAGGAAGCAGACTTTCAAAAAAACATTTTGCTGCTTGTGGGCGACAGCGGTGAAGAGAGCCTGACAAGCCTTCCGTTTACGACCTGCCTTCCGCCGGACAAAAGTATAATATGGGCGCATGCGGAAGTATGCCCGGAGGAAGGCAGCCTTCTTACAGAAACCAGCTATAATCTTTATCTTGTCATAGAAAAAAAACAATTGCACGGTCCCCTGCCCGTTTTTTGCACAAAACGCGTTTTACGTTATTCAAAGGCCGTGTTGTCCATCGAGGCAAAAATTTTTTCAAAAACAGAAAAGGAGAGTAGAACCGCCTTATGAAAACAGTTGCCTTTGTTCCAGTAAAGCTGCAAAATGAACGTCTGCCGGGGAAAAATATAAAGCCCTTCCATCATGGTGATCCATTGATCTGCTATATTTTACGCACGCTGCTTAAGGTAGAGCATTTGGACGAAATTTATGTATATTGCAGCGACCCAGCAATTCAGGCATATTTGCCCGACGGTGTTTTCTGGCTGGCACGCGACCCCCGCCTGGATTCCTCTTCCACTTTAATTTTAGATGTTTTGCATGCGTTTGCACAGGACATATATGCAGACATCTATGTTCTGGCACATGCGACCGCGCCGTTTATCTCCAGCACATCTGTCCATATGGGACTGCAGGCTGTGTACAGCGGGCAATATGACAGCGCGCTGACTGTACGAAAGCTGCGCGAGTTTCTGTGGATTAATGGAAGCCCGCAATACGATATCCGCCAAATTCCACGTACGCAGGATTTGGAAGAAATGTATGCAGAAACAACAGGCCTGTATATTTACAGGCGGGAAGTGCTGACAAAACAACGGAGGCGCACGGGTGACCGCCCGTTTTTGATCCAAGTCAGCGATATAGAGGCCTGCGATGTTAATGAACCCATTGATTTTGAAATTGCGGACATGCTTTATAACCGTTTTATCCGCAGAGGAGAGCATAGATGAAACAGGTGAAATTATTGGACTGCACGCTTCGCGACGGCGGGTATGTCAACAATTGGCAGTTTGGGCGCGAAACGATCCGGGACATGCTGTACCGCTTTGCAAAATCGGGCGCCGATATTGTGGAATGCGGTTTTTTGACCGATCTGCCCAGCAAGGAAGGACAGGCTTTGTTCCACAGTGTTGAAGAAATCAACGCGCTTCTGCCAGAAGGCAGCAGCACGCTGTTTGTCGCCATGATCGCCATAGGTGAAAAGGAAATAAATCCATCCGCGCTTTCAGACGCCCAAAAAACAGGGCTGGGCGGCGTTCGTCTTACCTTTCATCCGGAAGAAATTGACAAAGCCTTTTGTTACGGTGAGGTGCTCAAACAAAAGGGTTACAAACTGTTTATGCAGCCGGTAGGTACCGCGTCGTATTCCGACGAAGAGCTGATCTGCCTGATTAAGCGCGTAAACCAGCTGAGGCCCTATGCTTTTTATCTGGTGGACACACTTGGAACCATGTATGGAAAACTGCTGCTGCGCCAGGTTATATTGGCGGACCATAATCTGGCAGAAGGGATAAAGATTGGCTACCATTCCCATAACAATTTGCAGATGTCGTTTGCAAACGCACAAAAGCTGCTGGAGTATAAGACTTCCCGCGGATTGATTCTTGATTGTTCAGCCAGCGGGATGGGGCGCGGCGCAGGCAACCTTTGCACAGAACTTGTAATCAATTATTATAACTGCGAATATGAAAGCCGCTATAACGTCGTTCCTATTCTGGAGATTGTAGATAAATATATTTCAACGATTTCACTTACAAGCAGATGGGGATATTCCTGCCCGTATTTTTTGTCCTCCATTCAAAACTGCCACCCCAATTATGCCTCTTACTTAATGTCCAAGCAGACAATGCAGGTTAGTGCCGTTTCGGAAATTCTTGACCAGATACCGACAGAAAAACGGGAGCAGTTTGACAAATATCTGATTGAACGGCTTTACCAAAAATATCAATCACATGCGGTGGACGATATAGAAGTTATTGATATGCTGCGTCGGAAAATGTCCGGAAGAAAGGTGCTGCTACTGGCCCCGGGGCGTTCGATTGTTACCTGCAAGGAACAAATTGATCAATTTATCGCGCAGGAAAACCCGCTGGTGATCAGCATAAATTTTGTACCGGAAAGCCATTCGTATGATCTTTTGTTTTTAACCAACGACCGGCGTTACGAGGAAGGCGGCAAAGAAATGGACTGGAAAAAGGTGGTTGCTACCTCTAATCTTCGCGCCCTGCCGGAAGGGGTGACCGTCGTCAACTATGCTTCTTTGCTCAATACTTCGTTATATGCCTCCGACAGCGCCTGCCCCATGCTGCTTAAATTGCTGGTAAAATGCACTGTAAAGGACGTTTATCTGGCCGGGATGGACGGCTTTTCAGACGATCCCTTATTCAATTACTGGTCGCCGGATTATGCGGTGTTTAATTATGATATTCCACTTCATACAAAAAATGAAGAAATTAACACACAGCTTAACAAACGTGCGAAGGAGTTGCGCCTGACGCTTCTTACACCAAGCCTCTATAAAATCCATAATCAAAAGGATGAAGATGATTGACAGGACGGATTGTACAGCTTTACAAAAAACAAAAGAAAAAAATAAAACGGCGTATTGACCGTGCTTTTGCCCGCGTTGTTATGCACCGGCGCTTTATTACGGACGCTTATTATCGTGAAAAATCAGATGAAATTGGTATTGTGCGGCGGGCTTTATACCTGCTGCTGCTGTGCCTGGCCTCTGCCGCAGGGAAAGTCTACTCGCACCGGGCTGCTCCTCCGGAACGGCGGGATTATACAAACCATCCCTTTTACAAGCGTCCGGAAAGCTACGCCTGTAAAAGGCCCAGCTACACAGCTATGGCAAAAAAGCTTTTATTGTGCGATGTAGTGTCCTTTGACGTATTTGATACTCTGCTTTTACGGCCCTTTGACGATCCCAAGGCGGTCTTTTATCTGGTGGGAGAGCAGCTGCACTGCCCTTCTTTTTTCAGATACCGCATATTGGCGGAAAAACAGGCGCGCAGGGAGGCCATGGATAAAACCGGCAGCAATGAGGTTACTTTGCAGGATATTTATAAAAAGCTTGAACGCTATGTTGCATGCAATATAGAAAAAGCGATACGGGTGGAAGAAGAAACGGAACTTTCGCTTTTGCAGTTTAACCCCTATATGAAAGAAATTTATCATATGGCTCTGAACCTGAATAAAACAATTATTGCCGTAACAGATATGTATCTGTCCGGCGACATCGTCAAAAAAGCACTGCGTAAAAACGGGTACACCGAAATTTCGCAAATTTTTTTGTCGCAGGAATGCGGCTTTTCCAAACGAAGCGGCCGTCTTTTCCCCTATGTAAAAGAAAAAATTGGAGCAGAAAAAATGTATTTGCACATTGGCGACAATTACACCGCCGATGTACTTGCCGCAAAAGAAGCGGGATTTCAAACCTGCCATTACCCAAACGTCGACCGTTTGGGTAACCCGCACCGCGCAACCGATCTGACTGCGCTGATTGGAAGCGCCTACCGGGGCGTTTTAAATAATCGCTTATGCTGCGGCGCATACCGGGAAAACCAATATTTTGAGTACGGCTATGCATACGCCGGCCTTTACGTATTAGGTTATTGCGTATGGATTCACGAGCGGGTAAAAGCCAAAAAGATTGATACGTTGCTGTTTTTATCCAGAGACGGCGATATTCTGCAAAAAGCCTACCAGATGCTTTATCCGGAGGAAAACACACAATACGTATATTGGTCCCGCGCCGCCGCCACGCGCCTGACGGCCAGTTACTTTCGCAATGAGTTTTTTTTGCGTTACATAAAATATAAAATATCCAGAAAAATTACCATGCGCCAGATGCTTAAAGCAATGGAATTGCCAGATATGCAGCCAATATTAGACAACTCCGGCTTTTCAACGGATACGGTGCTTACACAGGAAAACTACGAACAGATTGTTGCTGTATTTCTGAACAATTGGCACGTTGTTGAAAATGCATATGCAAAAAGCCTTGCGGCGGCAAAAAAATACTATTGTGAAAAATTATCCGGCGCACGCCGCGCCGCCGCGGTAGATGTTGGTTGGGCGGCCAGTGGCGTTTCCGCGCTGAAGGTATTGGTAGAGGATTTATGGAAATTTGACTGTAAAATATATGGATTTATATCGGGCGCCAATTACATTCATGACCAAAATATTATTGAAGCACCGCTTACTACCGGTGATATAGAGTCTTATATGTTTTCTCAGCAAAAAAACAGAGAATTAAAACGCAGACACCGCGTGGGCCAGCTTTACAGTGTGCTGATTGAGATGATGCTTGCATCCCCAACGCCTTCTTTTTTGCAGTACAAAGAAGATAAAGACGAAAAGCCCGGCTTTTGCTTTGATTTACCAGAAGTAGAAGGTTATGAAAAAATCCGCGAACTGCAGCGAGGTGTTTTACAATTTATTGAAACGTATACACAGGCGTTTAAGAAGTACCCTTATATGTACAGAATATGCGGAGAAGACGCTTACCATGTTTGTCGTTTTATTATATCCAAGCCAAAATATTTTCAAAATCTTTTTGGGGATTATCCTGTAAATCGGACAGTAGGAACTTCTTCTTATACAATGGAAACACTGCAAGACCTGTTTGAGAAAGAATATAAGAAATGAGGATTGGAATGATTTATTATGCGTTAACGACGTACCATATCTTATGTTGTGTTTTACATAAAATGACGGTTCATCCGCAGGAAAATGCGGTATTGCTGTTGTCAGATATTCATAAAAATTCTACCGCTTTTGCAAAGCATTACCAAAGTGCCGGAATTTTTCACAAAGTTGTGCTTTTGGAAGAGCTGTCCGTTCTGGAACGCCAACGGTACTTGGAACGTAAAAAAATGCCGCCCTCTTTTATTCTTTCCGCCTGTTGTCGCCAAATGGAAAGATGCTTAAAAAAAGCAGGGGTGCATGTTAAGAGAGAAAAAGACCTGTATGTATGCCCGGACCACTTCCCTTTTGGGTGGTACGTAATTCGAAACAAGCTTTCTTATCATTGCTTTGAAGAAGGAAGCGGCGTTCTTTCCAACCGTGATTTTGCTTTGGAAAATATGAAACGCAATAAAACGCAGTACCACCTTTATTTTTCTTTAGGCTGCTTTGGTGAAAACCGGTATGCCTGTGAAATTCTTGCAGATGCAGAAAAACAAAGACCGGGCTATACACATTCCAAAATGACTGACTTTTCTGTTGACCGTATTCTGGAGGAAATGTCGGAGGCAAAGCGGCAGCAGGTTTTGCTTTTTTTTGGTGTGAACGAAAAAATCACCCTGTCTGAAAACAGTGCGCTGCTGCTAACCCAGCATATGGCAAACCTGGGTTTAATGACGCTTGAGGAACAACACCTGCTGTACACCCTGTTTGCAGATTACCTGTTTGCCCCGGACAGCCAATTGGTCGTTAAACCACACCCGGACGACATAGCCGGGATGTACCGCCGCATTTTTCAAGGGAAAGCAAAAATTCTTCCCTTTGCAATGCCATCTGAGCTGATACGCTATTGTATATCCGGGTGTTTTCAGAAGGCGGCGGCGGCTTATTCCACCTCTGTGCGTTCCATGTGCTCAATTGCCGGACAAACGCTTTGTTTTGACAACCGTATTCTAAAAGATTGGCGTTATATGCCCCAATATGACTGTGCGGTGCGCTTTTTACAGTCTATAGGCATACAAGTCGCCGATACCGACGGGGACGAACTGCTTTTACAGGCGTTTGCCCATATGCTAAAAAGCCCGATCGTGTTTTCACATTCTGATTCTATTTTTGCCTCTTCTGCAGAAGCCGTAGTGTTCAGCGATTTGAACGAGCAGAATCCCATACAACATGCAGAAGAAACGGCGGCCTTTCTGCGCTGCACAGTGGCCAGAGTTGTTGTTTTTTGCCAGGAAAAGGAAGACTATGCCTTCTTTGACGGACAGAATAAAAGCTTATTTCGCTATATACGCCCTATAACGCTGTATGGCAATGGTGAAATGCGGCATATTACAATTTTTACAAAGGAGCAGGCAATTATGAAAGCAGCTGAACAGTTTGCCACAAAAAAGGAGCTTCCCTATACGGGCGTTACAGTAGAAATGCGAGGAATTGGCGCCTCAGAAGCAGAAAAAATCCGGGTGCTGGAAGGCGTTTTGGCCGCTACAGAAAAACGCCTAAACAGTTATATAGAAGAAAGAAGGCGTTCTTATGAAGAAACTGATCATCTTTGATTATGACGGAACGTTGGCGGATACCTCTCCTGGTATCCGTTATTGCTATAATACCACCGCCTCTTCCATGGGTTTTGCCCCTCGTTTAAACCGAAAAGATTTTTTTGGGGTAATTGGCGCTTCTCTGGAAGAGGGTTTTCTGCGTTTATGGCCGGACATGCCGCAACGGCTGCTCCCCCATGCCGTCGCCAACTACCGCATGTTATATGCAAAGAAAGGTAAAGACCTGCCCGCCCCGCTCTATGACGGGGTTGAACAGGTCTTGCTGCAATTAAAAAGGATGGGGGTACTGCTGGCTGTAGCAACATTAAAGCACGAACAATTTATTTATGACATGCTCCGCGCGAATCAGATAGCCGGACTTTTTGACGCCGTATGCGCCTATAAAGGAAGGGAAAAGAAAAGCGACCTGTTAAAAGCAGCCTGCAGGTGTACAAATATTCATCCGGAAAAAAGTCTGCTGGTAGGTGACAGCGCTTTTGACGGACAGGGTGCGCAAAGCATCCCAATGGATTTTGTCGCGGCGCTTTATGGATGGGGATTTCAAGACGAAACAGAGGCGTCTTTTTACAGGCCGGTTGGGAGTCTGCGCTGCTTTTCTGATCTTGTAAAGCTTCTGAACCCGGAAAATACAAAAATCTTTAAATAGAATAAAAATGCTTTTTCATATTTGCATCTCTTTTCGTCTTTTTCTGATGAAAACAAAAAGCAGCACTCCAACCACCGCAACCAGCATTTCTGTTACAGGAAACGCACACCATACGCCATGTATCTTTCCGATCCACGAAAGCAGAAACGTCATGGGAATGATGACGAGAAAACCACGCAAAATAGAAATAACATGTGCGGGCCGCGGGCGTTCGGCAGAAGTGAAGTACGTGGAAATGATCACATTAAATCCGGCAAACGGACAAGCAATAAAATACAACCGCAAGCCTTCTGTGGCAATATTTTGCAGCAGGACGTTCTGCTCGCTATTAAAAATATTTATGATTTGCAAAGCGCCGAAAAACACTACCATATAGATTACAGCAGAAAAAATCAGCATGGTTACCAGCGCATACCGCATTATAGCATGAACGCCGCCAAAGTTTTTCATCCCATAATTCCGGCTGATAACAGGCTGGATCCCCTGTGCAATGCCGGTGTAAATTGCGATAACCACCAAAGACAGATTGGCAATAATACCGTAGGCGGCGACACCCACATTCCCCTCCAGATGCAAAATAATAGAATTAAACACAATCATTACCACACCGGAGGACACTTCTGTAACCAGTGAGGGTACGCCACTGGAAAGAACCCCGACAAACAGCCTGCTCTCTGGTCTGCATTTTGTAAAGTGAAACTGATTTTTCCTGCGGATAAAATGGGGCGACAAAATCAGCATACTAAAGATTGGCGCCAGGCCTGTGGCAAAAACCGCGCCAAAAATCCCCATCTGGCAGGGAAAGATAAACACCCAATCCAGTACCACGTTTGACAGGCTGCCGCCGATCATCGCCGCCATTGAAAGCTGTGGCGCACCGTCGTTGCGCACAAAGCAAAGCAACACATTATTCATCAAAAAAGCGGGAGCAAACAGTAAAATTACCTGCAAATAGGTTTTAGACATATCGAATACGCTGCCATTTACGCCAAATAGTGAAACGATTGCACCGGAAAAGAAAATCCCAACCAGCACAAAGAAAACGGCAAAAATAACGACAAGATAGAGCACGGCGGTAAAGACCTGGTTTGCAGTTTCATGATTTTTCCGGCTTTTCTGGATGGAATATTGGGTACCACCGCCCATGCCAATCATAAGCCCGCTTCCATGAATAAAGCTGTAAATTGGAATTGCCAAATTTAAAGCTGTCAGGCCGTTTGTGCCAAGCCCTTTTGCTACAAAAAAGGTATCGGCCAGTATGTAACAGGACAGCCCAATCATTCCCATTACATTCAGGGATGCATACTTTGTAAAATCCTGAAAGTATTTTGACCTCAACATAAAAACCTCCTGAAAATAGCAGGCCCATGTCGTGCTACATGGGCCTGCCGCACAATAAGCACCCCGGCGGGTTATGTTTTCTCTTGTTTCTCTGCCAACCGGTTTTGCGCCAGTTTACGTGATTCTTTCCCCGATATGTGTTCTGGCGTCATCTCCAACATACACAGAATATTCCATTCACGCTCAATGGTTTTCCACCGATTTTCAGCCGTATCTTCCGGCGCGTATTTCAGCGCCAGCCGTTCAATTGCCGTACGTTTCTCCGTTTTTTCCCTCAGAACCCGGATGGTTCCAAATACAATCACACTTTGGAAACAGGTCGTATATTCCTCCGGTACTACCTGATCCTGTGCGACTACACAAAAGGACGCTTTCGGGTTTTGACGGATGGCGTCGAGTTTATGGCCGCTTTTTGCACTGTGGAAATAAAGCTTTTTTCCATCATATACATAACTGATAGGTACCGCATAGGGATAACCGGCGTCGCCGGACAAGGCAAGAACACCGGAAGTACAGCGATCCAGGATCATTCCGCATTCCTCCCGTGACAACGCCTGCTTCTTTCGCCGCATATTCCGAAACACAAGATTCAACTCCTTAAAACTGCTTTGCATATAAAACGCACCAAGCGCCGCCAGTAGAAAAAAGCATTGATTTTCGTATCTCCAAGGGCCTAACGATACGAAATCAATGCTCTAAAGCTCACCCGGCAGCAAGCAAAACGTATAATCAATCAATATGTGCATTATATCATACCTTTTTCAAATGTCAATACTGAACATTAAAATTCATGCGCCAGCCGTTTAACAGTATGCTACAGACAGGCGCCCATAATTGACGCGGGATAAAAAGCATGTTATAATCAATTAGTTTAAACTAACTAGTTTTGAAAGCTCCCTCTCAGGAAATTTACAGGTTATTATGCATATGCATAAAATACGGAAGGAGGAATATGAAATGATAAAATACACCGTTAAAATTGACGGTATGCAATGCGGTATGTGTGAGGCGCATGTAAACGACGCTGTCCGGGAGGCCTTTCCAGTTAAAAAAGTACGTTCTTTTCATGGCAAAAAACAGACGGTTATCTTTTCAGAACATCCCATAGACAAGCAGGCGCTGGAGGCTGCAATTGGTTCTGCAGGGTATTGTGTGCTTTCTGTCACCAGTGAGCCTTATCAAAAGAAAGGGCTTTTTTCTTCTTTAAAAAAATAATTTTTATATTCCAGCGCTGCGCCCGGTTGCCAATTACAAGCGGGCGCAGCGTTGTCTGTTCGGCTTAAATGTCTATGTTCGCAAACGAAAGGTTTGCGGTGCAAAACGATAGATCAATATACAGGCTATCAGGCAATACAACAAACAAAATACAATGGTCATCATACCAAACAGAAAAACAGCCATTTTTACCTGCATCATAAAAAAACAAACCAAATACGTACCCGAAAGTACCAACTGATACGTTCCGCTTTTCATCTCTGTTCCTGCATTATAAGGCTGCAGTAAATAATAAATGGTAAGATAATGCACAGAAAAGAATATGCTCATGCAAAGGATAGAAACAAACAAAACCGCATAATCCAACGGATTGTTCGTCCCGCCGGAAAAATAAAGCAATACATCCACCCCGGCACCGATAACCAGCGCTGGAAGAAGATTGACCTTTACAATTTCACGCAGCCGAATTTGAAACAGCTTGAGGATAAAACGGGGCTGCTTATAAAAGGAATAAGTCAGGAGGCTGTGGTCACAATTCATAAACAGCGCCTTTGTAAAGCCTGTGCCGCGGTTGATTGCATACATAACAAACAGAAAACAGGGCAAAAAGGACAGCAGCATTTCGTTTGTTTTCTCTTTGATCTCCGGAGCCAGATAGAACGCCAGCAGCATCCCGAACACCAAACACAGGCATACCGCTGCAATCCTTTTGGAGGCCTTCCATAGAATTTTTCGGTGCCTTTTAATAAACAGCTCGTTTAAATATTCAAAACCCTTTTTGTGGCTGATAATACCGGCCTCGGAAGAAATGGCTTTCTGGGAGGCCCGGCGCGACATTTGGATTGCATGATCCATTTGATAAATAGACTGCGCCAGCAGCAGCTGATACATTTCCCGATACGCTGAAAAGGAGAAAATCTTACGTAAAGAAAAAATGCCGGATATAATAAATACTACCATCACAGCCGCCACGGCCGCGATTGGAAGCGTGAAATTCAACGCGGGAAGTCCATAAGCGGCAGTCAAAAGCACCCCGGCGGCAAGCCATTTGCATTTGCCCGGCATATTTTCGTTTGTTGTTTTTCCCGTTTTTTCATAATAGAGCAAAGAAACAGCCGCCATTGTAGCTTTCAGCCCCACAATAAAAAAAGGAGCCAATAAACATAACCAGAGTGGAACGCCTTTAGATAAACCTAATAAAACGATAAACGGCAGAAATCCAATTACAGACTTTAAAAGCGCATAGACATAATCCACCAGTGTAAAACTCTTTGCATCTATCCGCATAAGAACAATCGCGTAATATTTATCCCGTCCGGGGTTAAACATATAGGTGTTCATAAATGCTCCAATAAAACTTAAAAAAACAAGTATATGCAAAAACAGCTGTGTCTGCGGCAAAGTTTTGTAGAGCATATCCGCGCCCGCCACCATAACCGCTAAATATACATATTTAAACGAAAAAGCAGAAAATATTTCCCAAACGACAGAGAGAACATTGCCGAAAACTTTTAATCCTTTCACCCTGTACAGGCTTTCCGGCAGCAATTTCTTGAGCAGCGGAATCTGCTTTAAAGAATACAAAATGCTGTTGACCCGGTATGTATTTTTAAGGGAAAAGGAAATTTTAAACGTTTTATACATCATAATCCTCCCGCAAGGCGGCAATAATTTTCTCTTTGAATTCCTGATTATCCAAATCAGTCTGATCCACCGCCTCCAGCACCCCGTGGTTTAAAAGTACAATCTCGTCGCACAGATCCAGCGCCAGATCCATGATATGGGTAGAAAAAATTGTAATTCGCCCGGCTTTGAGGGAACGAAGCAGCTGTTTCATCTCTTCCGCTACGACTACGTCTAAAGAAGTCAGTGGTTCATCCAAAAGCAAAATATTGGGCTGGGCAATTATGTTGATCAGCATCTGCATTTTATTTTTCATGCCATGTGAATAATCCTTTAAAAGTTTATCCCTGTCTTCCATGGCAATATGCATTTCTTCAAAATAAGCGTCAATCGGTTTAATCTGCCGAAGGTTTTTTTCATTAATTTCTATAAAAAATTTTAAAAATTCCCTTCCGGTAAGAAATTCCGGCACTGTAGGAGTGGAAAGTACATAACCGATATCCTCTGGCTTTACCTCCCGTCTGCCGTTTTCTTCTTCCAGATAAAAATCACCGCCGTCTGCCTTTATATCGCGGTTCAGGCAATTAAACAGCGTGGTTTTACCGGCGCCGTTGCGGCCTAGAAGCCCATAAATTTTTCCGCTTTCAAATATAAAATCTGCATCTGTAAGAACTTGCTTTTTTTCAAAGCGCTTTGACAGATGCCTGATAATAAATTTCATAACACGGATCCTTTCTGTTGTAAATTCTTTTTATTTTAGTTCCCTATCCCCTCTGTGATTTCCCAACTTCTTTGCTATGCTCCTTTTCTCTCTTTTTGAAATTGTTAAATTACGTTTTTTATTATATTAGAAAAAAACATCTAAGTAAAGCCTTTATTATTTTCAAAAATTGTATTTAATTTACCCGAAATTAAAAAAGAAAAAATTGAGAATTTTGTTGACTTTTAGGGCGGAAATGTATAGTATAAAATTGTTATAAAATTTTTAAACGAGGTGACGCAGTATGGCGAAAAAACGCTTGGCAACGGACCCGCCAGCAGGTAAAAATGAAAAGAGCACAAATATTTTCGCAAACCCGGTTATCCGTAAATTGAACAAGGTAACGGAACGCGCGGAAGAAGGCGAGGGAGCGACCTATAGCGGAATTACGATAAAAACCGTTTTCTTTCTGCTTGTGACCATAGGAGGGGTCGCGCTTTATTATGCTTTACAGGCCTTTTATTTTAGTAGTCTGCCACAGGAAAAAGTGGTAAGCGATGATATTGTTTTCAGCTTTTCCATCATTGAAATTCTTTTTGTGCTTGCCGCATTGGTTTTTACCATTGTTATACCGATTCTTACAATGTTTATTCATAAGGGTATTCCATTTACAGGTACTTTGTACTCCGTTTCCCAGGGCTTTTTACTTGGCTGGATTATTAAAAATCTTTTGGGCGGTTATGAATGGATTGCCTGGGCAGCTCTTGGGATTACCCTTCTCCTTGTTGCGGTAATGGCAGTGTTATATACAGCACGTATAATTAAGGTGACAAAAAAGTTTAGAACTATACTTACTGTATTATTTGTTACGATGATTTTGTCTTCTATCGCTTGCGTTGTGTGTTATTGTATCCCGGCGACCTCGTCAATTGTTGCCGTAATGCTTAACAATCCCATTCTTTCGATCGCCGTTGCCGTGATTGGCATTATCATTGCCACGCTGTTTTTACTTGTGGATTTTGACACAATTGAAAAAACCGTTACCAATTCCCTGCCGCAGAAATATGAATGGGTAGCGGCGTTTGGGCTTGCGTTTACGGTTATTTGGATTTACCTGAAGGTTCTTGATCTGCTGATGACGGTCAACAACAAATAGCCCTGTATTCCATACGCTTTTCACTTTTTAAAGGCCATTTTACATTTTGTAAAATGGCCTTTTTAAGCATTTCAGTAAATTATTCTGTTATACATTCAATCGGCGTGTAGCCCGCCTGGGATACTGCATCCATCAATTTCTGATCGGGCACATCCCGTAAAAGCGATACCGCCGCCTGCTTTTTTGCAAGGTCTACTTCTGCTTTTTGTACCCCGTCTACTGCAGCAAGCGCCTTTTCCACGTGCATTTGGCAGTGCGCGCACATCATTCCATCTACTTTCAAGACTTTTTTCATGGTAACTCCTTCTTTCTTTTTTATTGTGTCTGTTTGATCCGAGCGCGAAGCAGACTTCGGCGCTATGGGTTTCACGCCTGCTTGCCCGGTGAGTATTGCCTCTTTCCTCTTGAAAAACCGCAGTCTAAGCGCATTAAGCACAACGCAAACTGAACTTAGGCTCATGGCTGCAGAACCAAGCATGGGGCTTAACAACAGCCCAAAAGCCGGATAAAGAACGCCCGCCGCCACCGGAATGCCTAGAACATTATAGAAAAATGCCCAAAACAGGTTCATGTGAATATTGCGAATGACTGCCCTGCTCAACCCTATCGCCGTTGCTACGTCATAAAGTGAATCTTTCATTAAAACTACATCGGCTGAATCAATGGCAATATCTGTGCCTGCGCCGATTGCAATGCCAACGTCCGCACGTGTCAGCGCAGGGGCGTCGTTAATCCCATCCCCTACCATCGCTACTTTTTTCCCTTTCATTTGTAATGCGCGAATATTGGCTTCTTTTTCTGTTGGTAACACATCGGATATGGCTGTTTCTATTCCAAGCTGTTTGCGTATGGCTTCCGCAGTGGCCCTGTTATCTCCTGTAAGCATAACGACATGCAGTCCCATTTCTGTAAAGCGACGAATTGCAGCCCGGCTGGAATCGCGGATGGTATCCGCAACGGCAACCACGCCTGCCAGCTTGCGATCTCTTGCAAAAAGCAGCGGTGTTTTTCCTTCTTCTGCAAATCGTTTTACAATCTCTTTTGCTTTTGCAGAAGGCCCTGAATCCCCCAGCATCCCATTTTCTTCCATAAAAGCAAGATTGCCAGCCAAATACGTGTGCGTTCGGACGACCGCTTCTACTCCACGCCCGGCTGTTGCTGCAAAGCCTTCTGCTTTGGGGAGCGAAAGCTTTAAACTTTTTGCTCTTTCTACCACTGCCTGCGCCAAAGGATGCTCGCTGCCCGTTTCTGCCGCTGCAGCTTCTTCCAAAAAAGTCTGTTCCGGCAGCGCAGAGTCCAGCATAATTACGTCTGTTACCGACGGGCGGCCTGAGGTAATCGTCCCTGTTTTATCCAAAACAACCGTATCCACTGCATGCAGCGTTTCCAGGCTTTCGGCAGATTTGATTAAAATCCCCATTTCCGCGGCTTTTCCTGTCCCTACCATAATTGCCACTGGCGTAGCCAATCCCAACGCGCATGGACAGGAAATCACCAATACGGCAATTGCATTGGAAAGGGCAAATTCAAAACTTTGTCCGACAAACAGCCAAACGGTTGCCGTGAGGATTGCAATTACAATTACAATAGGTACAAAAACCCCGCTGACCCGGTCTGCCAGCCGTGCAATAGGCGCTTTGGTATTGCCTGCTTCATCCACAAGACGGATAATCTGCGCAAGCGTTGTGTCTTCACCAACCTTGGACGCACGAAAATGAAATGTACCATTTTTATTTGTGGTAGCGGAAATAACAGAATCACCCGGCTGCTTTTCCACCGGAATACTTTCGCCGGTAATTGCCGCCTGGTCCACATACCCATGCCCTTCCGTTACAAGCCCGTCTACCGGAATTTTATCGCCTGGGCGAATTATCAAAACGTCTCCGGCAACAACCTGCTCAGCCGGAATTGTTTGTTCTGTTCCGTTGCGAACTACCACGGCGGTTTTAGGGGCCAGATCCACCAGCTTTCCCAGCGCGTCGGAGGTTTTGGCTTTTGATTTTGCCTCCAGATATTTTCCCACTGTCACCAGTGTCAGGATCATGGCCGCAGATTCAAAATACAACGCGTGCGCATACGCATGCACCAGCTGCATATCCCCATGCCCAAAACCATAAGCCATGCGAAACATGGAAAAGATTCCATAAATCAGTGAAGCACCTGAACCAATGGCGACCAGCGAGTCCATATTCGGCGCTCGGTGAAGCAGCGCTTTCAACCCATTTTGAAAAAAATGCCGATTAACAAACAGAATTGGCAACGTCAGCAGCAGCTGCGCCATAGCAGAAACAAGCATGTTTTCCATCCCGAGCAAAAAGCCCGGAACCGGCAGCGACAGCATGGGTCCCATAGCAATATACATAAGTGGAACTAATAACAGAACAGAGAGCAGCAGCCTTTTTTTCATGCTTTTTTGATTTTCCTGCGTTCTTTCCTGCCTGCTCGTCCATTCGCTGCGAAAACTTCCTGTCTCACTGCCTTTTTCCATGGAAGTCGCGCCGTAGCCAATTGTTTTGACAGCGCTGACAATTTTACTTGCATCCAGTTTTTTTTCATCATAAGAAACTGTCATCTGATTTAAAAGCAAGTTTACGTTAACGTCATTTACTCCCTCTAGCTTTTGCACGCACCGGGTTACATTGGCCTGACAGGCTGCACAGGTCATTCCGGTAATATTGTATTTTTCCGTTTTCAAGCAATCCCCTCCCTTTTATTTTAATTGCTTAATCAGCTCTACGGCTTCGCTGATCACCTGCATATTTCCCTTTTGAATTTCTTCAACCACACATGTTTCCATATGATTTTGGAGCAGCAGATAAGCAAAAGCCTGCAAAGCGCTTTGCACGGCGGAAACCTGGATAAGGATATCGCCGCAATAGCGGTTGTCTTCCAACATATTTGCAATTCCGTTGAGCTGGCCCGTCATTCGTTTTAATCTATTTTGCATCTGGCGCAACTGTGTTTCCCCGCGGGGCGTTGCCTTATAACGACAGGTACAGTTTTCCTTATTTTTGCCGATTTCCGTTTTCTTCGTATTTTTTTGCGTATGCACATAGACGCCTCCTAAATACCCCTATAGGGTATTTTTATTTGCTTTTATTATAATACCCCCATCCGGTATTTGCAAGCTTTTTTTAATAAAAACATTTCCAAGGCAAGGATACCCTTTCACCGTTTGATTCTTCTGTTTTGGGGGATATATACTTTTATTTTATACTTGATTCCCCTGCTTTTTCCTTTATAATAAAAGCAAAATTACTTTTCTTTTTGTTTCTAATCTTTTTTTAATGGAAACCATGTATGCTGAAAATGGGGTGTTGTTATGCGAATTTTAATTGCAGAAGACGATAAGGATTTAAACAATATTCTTTCAAAAAAACTGCGTGCGGAAGGTTTTTTGACAGAAAGCGTTTTTGATGGAGAAAGTGCGCTGGATCAGCTGCTTTTTTCATCTTTTGACGCAGCAATTTTAGATATTATGATGCCGAAAAGCGACGGCCTTGAAACTGTACGGTGTTTGCGTGCGCAGGGAAATCTGACCCCAATTATTTTTTTAACTGCAAAAGATACGATAGCAGACAAGGTAAAAGGGCTGAATATTGGAGGCAATGATTATCTGGTCAAGCCGTTTTCTTTTGATGAGCTGATCGCCCGTATTTATGCAATTACCCGAACAGCCGCGGGAAACCCAACTAATATTTACACGCTTGCCGATTTAACACTTGACGCCCAGACTCATATTGTGCAAAGAGCCGGCCGGAAAATTCTTCTAACGGCACGGGAGTTCTCTTTGCTGGAATATCTGCTACGGAATAAAAACAAAGTCCTTTCCAGACAAAAAATTGAGGATAATGTATGGAGCTTTGACTACGAAGGCGGTACAAATATTGTGGATGTGTATATAGCCTACCTGCGAAAAAAAATAGACGAAGGATTTCCCGCAAAGCTGATTCATACCGTCCGCGGCGTAGGCTATATCATGAAGGAAGATACAAAATGAAACTGTCGATTAAAAGCAAAATCACAATATGGTTTACAGCAATGATGCTTCTTTTGTGCATGATTGTTTTTGTTTTTATTGCTATTATTTCAAGCGCAACGGCTGCACAGGATTCCAGACGGCTGCTGATGGGAACCGTCCAGGCAAATATGGATGCGGTGGACTATGATGACGGGAAATTAGATATTGACGATGATTTTACTTTCTTTGATAATGGTGTATACATTCAGCTTTTTGAAGAAAACGGCGCGCTGATCAGCGGATATGCGCCGTATGACGTTCTATACAGTCAGCCGTTTACAGACGGCGCTACGCAACAAGTCTCCACTGATGGCGGATCTTACTTTATTTATGACCGCAGGGTTCCTTTGGACAACGGCCAAACCGTATGGATCAGGGGTGCGGTTTCTGCTAAAAATGGATTGGCCGGATTGTCTGCAGTAACAAGGGCCGCCTTTATCGCACTGCCGCTGCTTGTGATTCTTGCCTCAGCCGGCGGCTACCTTTTAGCCAGGCGTTCGCTAAACCCGATCCGGAAAATGAACAAAACAGCAGAAGAAATTGGATACAGCGGTGATTTAAGTAAGCGGATAGAAATAAACACAAACGGTGACGAGCTGCATCAGCTTGCAGAAACTTTTAACTGCATGTTCGCGCGTCTTCAGACAAATTTTGAAGCCGAACGGCAATTTACATCTGACGCTTCCCATGAACTGCGGACACCCGTTTCTATTATTTTGGCACAGTGCGAATACGCTTTTGAAAATGCATCCGAAAAAGAAGAATTATATGAGGCAATTGGCGCAATCCAAAAGCAAGGTTACCGCATTTCGCATTTAATCGCGTCGCTTCTGGCGTTTACACGGCTTGAACAAGGAACGGAAACGCCTGCAATGGAAAAGACCCATTTAAGCAAGCTTGTATCATCTGTTTGTGCAGAACAAAAGACAGTTGCTGAAAAAAACATTTCTTTGTCAGCACAAATTACACCCGATATTATTATGGCCGCCAATCCGGCTTTATTTACAAGAATGCTGAACAATCTGATTCAAAACGCCTACCGTTATGGAGTAGAAAACGGGCATATTTGGGTTTCTCTTTTACGGGAAGCTAACACCGTTGTCTTAACCGTAGCCGACGATGGGATTGGAATAGAAGCCGAAGAAATCCCCAAAATCTGGAACCGTTTTTATCGGTCGGATAAAGCGCGCAGCAGATCTGACAATACAGGTTTGGGACTTGGCCTGGCGATGGTAAAACAGATTGCACAGCTGCATAAGGGCAAGGTTTTCGTAGAAAGCACGCCGGGAACAGGAAGCGCCTTTACCGTGCAGTTTAGTGATTCTTTTTGACTTTTATCTATTCGCAATGGAGGCATTTTTATAGAAATACCCCCAAGGGATAAATTTATTTTTGGGGGAAAGGATATAAAAAATGGAGCAAAAAAATATTTTCTCACTTTAAAGCATAGTTTTGTTTTTTCTAATGGAGTTCTAATTTTACTTTTGTATACTGCAATTGTAGGGCAAAGCCTGATCCGCGGAGCACACGATAAAAAACACGGCCGCCGGGATTATAACACCGGCGTGCAACAAAACAGAAAGGATGATTTATGTGAAAAAAATACTTTTCATTGCGCTTTCCCTTTTCTGCATCTTCTTTGCCGCAGGCTGCAACGGCAACACAGTCGCCAGCACCAGTACAAACGCACCAGCGGCTTCGTCCAGCAAAAACAACAACAATACTCCAGGTGCGAGTAAAACGGCGCAACCGCAAACCGAAAAAAACGCACAAACTTCCGCAAGCAGCGCACAAATCAGCATGGATGAAGCGAAAAAAATTGCACTTGAAAACGCCGGTGTACAGGAAACAGATGCAGTGTATGTAAATGCAAAGCTGGATTATGACGACGGCAAAACCACATACGATGTAGAATTTTATTGCGGAAACACACAGTACGATTATGAAATTGACGCCTTTACCGGCGCTGTTTTGTCATACGATCACGATATTGAAAATGATCCGGCAGCTTCTGCTTTTTCCTCTGGCGAAGTAAAAATTGACCTAGACGCAGCAAAGGCCGCCGCCTTAAAGCAGGCTGGCTTGTCGGCAGAGGATGTAACCATGAAGGAAGCAAAATTGGAATACGACGACGGCAAGGCTGTATATCAAATTGAATTTTTCCATACACAAACAGAGTATGATTATAAAATTGATGCAAACAACGCAACTGTGCTGGAATTTGATACGGAATCCATATACGACTGAGCACAGTTTGCATATGAACGAAAAAGGAACAGGGAGCGTCCCTGTTCCTTTTTATTGTGTACAATTTTTATGTAAGAACACTATACCAGCGCTTTTCCCATCGACACACAGGCTGCCTCTGCCTGCGCATCGGGCGCTTCATTGCAAATGACGCTTTCGCACGCTAACTGCATGCCGTTGCTTATGCAATCTTCTTCCCAGGTGCGCATCCATTCGCCATCGCCCCAACCATAAGAGCCAAATAAGGCAATCTTTTTTCCCTGCAGTTTTGCTTTGCAACCGTCAAACATTGGTTCAAATTCGCTTTCTTCCAGTTGTTCATCCCCCATGGACGGACAACCAAAAGCAAATGCGTCAAAAGCATCCATTTTTGTCACGTCAAATTCTGCCGCAGTAAACAGAGAAACCTCTGCGCCTGCCTGTTTTACGCCTTCAGCAACCTGAAAGGCCATTGCCTCTGTGTTGCCTGTGCCGCTCCAGTAGACCACCGCAATCTTACTCATAAAAACAACCTCTTTCTTTATTAAATTTTTATCTCAAACAGCTACTGTAAGCTGCTGGACCGATTTCCCCTGATTCCATAGCCGTATATAGATCTTGCGGCATTTTTGAAATTGTGCAAAAAGCTTTATTGTTTCGCATTCATTAGAATAAACCTTCCAATAACCGGTACACTTGCAATTTTTTCCTGCGTTTTCAATAAAACCGACGACGTCTTCCAAAGGATAGCCTAAAAAAATTCCAATTTCATGCGGAAAAGAATGATTTTCGTTTAACCTTTGCCTGAGTCTGGTTAAAGCATACTTAAGGTCTGTATGCTGATATCCGTATTGGGCAAGAAAGTTTGCAACCCCCGCCTTTTTTAAATCCATCTGTAAATGCGACTTTCGGCACACATATACCAGCGCCTTGCCCCTATATCGTTTTAAAATCATTAAGAACAGCCCCTTTTCCCAAAGGCGGCCGTTCCAGTTTTGAATCTGGCCATCCAGATCATCCTCAGGCAAAACCGACATGCAGAATAAGCTGGCGGTTTTTAAAGATGCAAGCGTCGGCGCGCAATGCGCAATCAAATACTTTTCCAGCAACATTTTTCCTCCCCAGTTGGTACTTACGCTATATATTCCGTCAAAGCTGTACGAAGCGCAGTAACGCTGCTCGTGTGCACCCTTGCAATTGGAATACAGTTTTTTTTGGCTTCCTGCGTTACGCTAAGCACCATTTTATGCGAAACGGTGCTGATAAATAAAATCAGTAAATCCGGATATCCCAATTTCTTTTTTAACGAGCCGTTTTCTTTTGTAAAAACTTTCGCCCTGCATCCGTGCTCCTTGCAAATGGATTCATATTGCGCCATCATCCGTTCATTTCCTCCAATAATAACAACACGCATTTATATCCTCTTTTCTGTATTATTTTTTCCTGTTTGCAGAAATTCATTCTGTTTTCCCGCATTTTTATATGCATTGGACCAAAACAAAGTTAGTTAAAACTAACTCTCCCCTTTAAGAAAAGGGCGGTTTCCCGCCTATATTAGTTAGTTTTAACTAACTAATATTAGTTTACTACATTTTTTGTATCAGGTCAAGTTTTATTTACCTTTTAATTCAAATTTTACCTGCACCAATTTTTCATGCTCTTTTTTTCTGCTGCACAACCGCCGTGTGTGGCAATTATCAATACGCCGGCTGTGCAGTTTTATTTTGTAAGTTTCGTTTTTTTCAGCAAAATAATAGCCATCAGGTAGCAACTGGTAAGGAGCAAAGTAAAATTGTGCTTCGAACGGAGCAATACATAAAAACCGGCGCATGCAAGCGGCAATAATACTGCAAAAGACAGGATTTCCAAAATCTTTACCGCATATGCATGGCGCACACGGCGCAAGAGCAGCAAATATATAATATTCCCACCATCAAGCGCTTCAACAGGCAACAGATTAAAAATGGCCAGAAAAAGATTGGAGGTGATAAAGGAAGAAAGAAAAACATCTTTATAAAAGATAAAAAACGCACAGCCAATGCCCGACGCCAACAAATTTGCGGCGGCTCCCGCCAGCAAAACACAAATTTCCGCCCAAAGGCTTCTTTGATATTTTCCGTTGTCTGAAATGTTAATATCAAACAAACCAAGCCTGATTTTGTCTACCTTTGTTTGAAACAGAGTCATCATACCAAGATGACCCAGTTCATGGCAGAAAGCAGACAAACAGCATATTACGGCAGAGCCGCTGCGATCCAGTATAAAAAGGACTGTCAATGCAACTACCAGTGGAAAACTGAGTGAAATTTCACACCCGAATATCCGAAACTGCATCTAAAATAAATTGACGACATCTGTAATAACAAGAGAGGCGTTGATCTGGCTGTTATACCAGCCGCCGACCATTTCGTACAATTCTCCGCCAAAGGCCTTAAGCGCGAAGGCTGCAACAGCCGCCAAAATACAGATTACCAGTTGAAATTTAATCAAAAGCTGCGTGCCGCTCTGCGGCGTCCGCTCTTTTTTTGTCTTCGGCTGCTCCTTCTGGCCATCCGACTCTTCTTCCTCATGGTCTATATACATTTCATCATTTCCTCTGTATATAGACGTCTTTGCCGGTTTTGCCGTTACCGTCTGCACCGTTTGCCAATCCGATTCATACTCAATATTGTCATACCGTTCGTTTTCCATGCTACCACTTCCTATAAATATCTTTATACGTAATCCTATGCTCTGATTCGGACAAAGATACTTCATTGGGAACATGTCTAGCGGGTTTCTGAAAATTTTTTATTATAAAAGCAATTGGATCAGCACGCATCTTTGCAACACACCCAGTCAAACCGAAACCTGCTATGGAAGACAAACGTTTGCAGAATCCTTATATATGGCTACAGGGGCGGAGAAAAATACCCCGCCCCTGTTTAAAAAATTACTCGTTCCTGCCTTGTATGTATGCATCAATAGAGCGCGCCGCCTGACGCCCTGCACCCATGGCGAGAATTACCGTTGCAGCGCCCGTTACGGCATCGCCTCCGGCATACACGCCCTGCCTGGTCGTTTGCATGGTACTTTCGTCCACCACCAGGCATCCACGCTTGTTGGCTTCGATCCCTTTTGTGGTAATCCGGATTAGCGGATTGGGGGAGTTGCCGATTGCAATCACAACGCAATCCACATCCATTTGAAAATTTGAGCCTTTTTTTTCAACAGGCCGGCGCCTGCCGGAATCGTCCGGTTGCCCCAGTTCCATTTTGACACATTCTATTTTTCCCACTTTGCCTGTCCCGTCGTCCAAAATAGCCACAGGGTTTGTCAACAGGCAAAATTCGATGCCTTCCTCCCTGGCGTGGTGAATTTCTTCGTTACGCGCAGGCATTTCTTCTTCTGAACGCCGGTAGATGATATATACGTCTTCCGCGCCCAGCCGTTTTGCGCTTCTTGCCGCATCCATGGCAACGTTGCCTCCGCCGACGACCGCTACGCGCTTTGGACGTATAATGCATGTATCGTAATCATCCAGGTAGGCTTTCATTAGGTTGATTCTTGTTAAAAATTCGTTGGCTGAATACACGCCGGACAGACCATTGCCGGGAATATCCATAAAATTGGGAAGACCGGCGCCGGTCCCGATAAACACGGCCTCATAGCCCATTTCAAAAAGCTCGTCCACAGACAGAACCTTTCCAATTACCATATTGGTCTGAATTTCAACGCCAAGTGCGCGCAGACCGTCAATTTCTTTTTGCACAATTGCTTTAGGAAGGCGGAATTCCGGTATGCCATACATCAACACGCCGCCCGCCGTATGGAATGCCTCAAAAACCGTAACGGCATATCCTGCTTTTGCAAGGTCGCCCGCACAGGTCAGCCCGGAGGGGCCTGCGCCCACAATTGCAACCTTATGTCCGTTGCTTTTTGTAAGCTGCAGCTTTTCCCTGCTGTGCGCCATATGATAGTCGGCTACAAAGCGTTCAAGCCGCCCAATTGCAACAGGCTCCCCTTTGATTCCACGTACACATTTTGATTCGCACTGTGTTTCCTGCGGACAGACGCGGCCGCAGATGGCCGGCAGAGAATTTGCGCTTGTAAGAACATTGTACGCCTGTTCAAATTCTCCGTTTGCAACGTGCGCAATAAATTCAGGAATTGGCACGTTTACAGGACACCCGTTTACACAAGGCCTGTTTTTACAATGCAGGCAGCGCTGCGCTTCAAAAACAGCCATTTCTTCCGTATAGCCAAGCGCCACCTCTTCAAAATTTTTATTTCTCACATCCGGCTGCTGTTCCGGCATTGCCGTCTTCGTCATGATCATATTAGCCATTATTCGCACTCCTTAACAGCCTGCAGTCAGGATTTCTGACCGCATTTTGCTCCTGCTCCTTAAAAATAGACAAACGCTTCATTGCCTCGTCAAAATCGACCTGATGGCCGTCAAAATCCGGCCCGTCCACACAGGCGTACTTCATTTCTCCATTTACGGTTAACCGGCATCCGCCGCACATTCCTGTGCCGTCGATCATAATGGGGTTCATGCTAACAATTGTCTTTATCCCATATTCTTTGGTCATATTGCTGACAGCACGCATCATGGGAATCGGCCCAATTGCAATGACCAGATCATAGCCTGCGCCGTTTTGAATGTTTGCCAAAAGCGCATCTGTAACAAAGCCTTTATGGTCGTTTGAACCATCGTCAGTCATAACCGTCAGGTTCTGACTGACTTTTTTCATTTCATCTTCCAGAATAATCAACTCTTTATTACGGAAACCTGCGATCACATCAACATGCGTTCCCATATTAAAAAGCGCTTTTGCCTGTGGATAAGCAATGGCGCATCCCGCGCCGCCGCCTATTACGGCGGCCTTTTTATAGCCTTCCAGCTCCGAAGCCTTTCCCAAAGGCCCTACAAAATCCAGTATGGCTTCTCCCTGCTGCAAAGTATCAAGCAGCAGCGTGGTTTTTCCAACCTTTTGATATATAATGGTAACCGTACCTTTTTCCCTGTCATAATCGGCAATTGTCAAAGGGATACGCTCCCCATGTTCATCTACACGCAGAATAATAAACTGCCCCGGCAGCGCCTTTCTGGCAATAAACGGCGCGTCTATCACCATTTTTGTTATTGAGGGATTCAAAGCGGCTTTTTCCACAATTTTAAACAACTTGCCCACATCCAATCCTAATTTGTTCATGAAGATATATTATACAGCTTTTTGGTTCTGATTTCAATAACCCAAAGATAAAACTTTTATTTTCCTCTTTTTTTGCCGTTAAAATGAAAATGCAGCCTGTCTATCAAAAAAACCAATAAGAACCCGCAAAACGCGCCGGCAAAATCCAGCAAGACATCTTTTACTTCCGGCGAACGACCCGGTGAAACATACTGTAGTGATTCATCGCATATTGGAACTGCAAGCAGAAGAAAAAGCACAAAAAACAAATTTTTTGCGAGCGTTCTTCTGCTGTTTTTACGTACGGCAAGCGTTAGAAAAATTCCCATTATAAAAAATTCAAAAAAATGCGCCATTTTTCGCACAAAAAAATCAGCCTGATCCTGGGTCATGCCGATTTCTGCAAAAAAAGCGCCCAGAAAATTGACAATACCGCCGCTTTCCAGCGCAGAGGTTTGTGCATTATGCAGGGAACGGCTAAAAATAAAAAGTACGGTTAACACAGACAGCAAAATCAATACAAGCCCCGCTCCCCTGGACTTCTTGGTTTGATACATAAAATCCCCCATACTTGCAAAGAATCTTTCATCATTGTAAAAAATTATACAAAGGTTGTCAACCGCACGTTTCTAGATGTTTTTTTTACTTGCAAAGTGTATCTGTATATTGTATAATTACAAAGATTTGTTTTTTACGAACTTTATTACGAATTGTACGGAGGGATAAAATTTGGAAGCCATTATTGATTCTATCATAAGTGCTTTGGCTGGTATTCCCGGCGAACTGGTTGTTTTTATTATTTCTTTATGCCCCATTTTGGAACTGCGCGGCGGATTAATTGCCGCAGCAGTTTATGGCATCGACTTATGGATTGCACTTCCAATCTGCCTGATTGGGAATATTTTACCTATCCCCTTTATTTTGCTCTTTATAGAAAAAATATTTGAATGGCTCAAAAACACGCGCTTTGTAAAAATGATTAATCGGCTGGAAGCAAAGGCAGAAAAAAATGCGGCAAAAATTATGAAGCATAAAAAATTTGGCCTGTTTTTGTTTGTCGCCATCCCTTTGCCTGGAACGGGCGCCTGGACCGGCGCGCTCGTCGCCGCTTTATTTAAATTTAAAATTAAGGACGCGGTTATCAGCATAGGCTGCGGTGTTTTGGGAGCCGCGGCGATTATGACCATTATTACCTATGTAATTCCCTGGTTTATTAAAATGGTTGCGGGCGGCTAAATTTTATTGTATGATTATATGTAAGGGCAATCTTTTACAGGTTGCCCTGCTTTATTATAAAGGCGGGTATTATAGATTATGCCGAAAGAGAAAATATTTACAGACGTTGCTGTTTTGGGCGGAGGCGCTGCCGGATTGATGGCTGCGGTCAGTGCTGCAGGAATTTTAAAGAAAACCGGACAAACCGTAACTGTGGTTGAAAAAATGCCGCGTGTGGGTAAAAAACTTTTGGCTACTGGAAACGGGCGGTGTAATCTTGGCAATACAGATCTTTCCGCCGAGCGATATTTTGGAAGCGGCCAGGCGCAGCTTTCTTCGCTTTTTGCCAGATATGACAATAGATATATGCAGAATATATGGAAGCAGATGGGACTGTTCACCTACTGCGACAGCAGCGGAAGAATCTACCCATGCAGCAACCATGCTGCGTCTGTACTGGATGTTCTTCGTCTGCAGCTGCAGGTTTTACAGGTGCATGAATTATGCAATACACCGATAGACGCCATCAGAAAAACAAAAAGCAGCGGGTTTATTTTACATAGCAGAGACAAAGAAATTGCCTGTACAAGCTTAGTAGCGGCAACAGGCGGGCTTGCATCTCCAAAGCTTGGGGACGGCAATCGTGGTTATACGCTATTACAGACGCTGGGACATACGGTCACACCGCTTTTCCCATCGCTTGCGCCTGTTTTTGTGCAGGAGGCGTTTATCGGTTCTTTAAAGGGCCTGCGCGCCCGCTGCCGTGTTAAGCTTATTTGCGACGGTGTACCTGCCGCGCAGGAAGACGGTGAAGTACAGTTTACAGAAAAAGCTGTTTCCGGTATTTGCATGTTTCAGCTTTCGCGTAAAATTAATGCGTTTTTCCATCTGCACACGGTAGACGGCAAACCTTGCAGACAAACGGCGCTTTCTTTTGATTTTTTCCCCGATTATACACAAAGCGAACTGTTTTTACATTTGCAGCGCCATGCACGCGGCGGGGATTTCCCTGCGCCCACGCTGTTAACAGGGTTGGTGCACAGCCGCATTGCAGCCACGCTTTGCAAAGCAGGCGGCATTCAGCCGCTGGCAAAAGCAGCGGGCAACCTTTCAAAAAAAGAACTGGGAACACTTGCGGCGCTTTTAAAGGATTTTCGCGTGACGCCCTGCGCGCCCTCCAGCTTTGAAACGGCGCAGGTAACAGCCGGCGGCGTGCCTGCTGACGAAATAGATTTTCGTACCATGGCTTCCAAACGTTGTGCAGGGCTTTTTCTTGCCGGTGAAGTAGTTGATATTGACGGTATGTGCGGCGGTTATAATCTGCACTGGGCATGGGTATCTGGCATATTGGCAGGTCAAAACGCCGCACGGCAAATATGCAGCGAAGGAATAAATGTCTTATGATACGGATTACAAATATAAAGCTTCCCCTTACTTATCATGACAACGCACTTACAGATGCAGCTGCAAAGGCGCTGAGAATTGAACGAAGCGCAATCGCACATGTTTCGCTTTTTAAGCGGTCTGTCGATGCGCGAAGAAAAAACAACGTGCATTTTACCGCTGCACTTGACGTTGTAATAAAAAAAGAGGAACGCAGCGTTCTGGCGCGTTGTAAAAATATTCATGCTTCCATTGTACAGCCATATTCTTATCCGTTGCCCGCAAAAAGCCGCGCTTCCTTTCGTCCGGTGATTGCCGGCGCTGGTCCGGCCGGGCTGTTTGCCGCCTTGATTTTTGCACAGTGCGGCGCCTCGCCCATTGTATTGGAGCGTGGATCTGACGTGGAACGCCGCAGTAAAGATATAAGGCGTTTTTGGGATAGCGGCAAACTTGCTATAAATTCCAACGTGCAATTTGGAGAAGGCGGCGCCGGCACCTTTTCGGACGGGAAATTAACCACGGGCACAAAGGATGACCGCGCAGGGAAGGTACTGCAGGAACTGGTCAAAGCCGGCGCACCTGAAGAAATTTTATACAACGCAAAGCCACATATAGGTTCAGACAGGCTGCCCGGCGTAGTAAAAAATATTCGAAAACAAATTTTGGCGCTTGGCGGCACTTTTTTATTTGACACGCAACTGGAAGACCTTTTAATTAAGAACAATCGGATTACCGGGGCTTTGATTGCTAAAAACGGAAAAAAAGAGCAAATACCTGCGCAAGCGCTGGTTCTTGCAATCGGCCACAGTGCGCGGGACACATTTACCATGCTGAAAAACAGACGGATTGCAATGGAACAGAAGCCGTTTTCTGTTGGTGTTCGCATTGAGCATTTGCGTGCTGCGATCGACCGGGCGCAATACGGCCTGAGTGCAGGAACAGGCAGGCTGGGCGCCGCTGATTATAAGCTTGCCACACATCTGCCAAACGGGCGCGGCGTGTACACATTCTGCATGTGTCCTGGCGGCTTTGTTGTGGCCGCCGCCAGCGAGGAGAGCGGCGTTGTAACGAATGGAATGAGCCATTTTGCAAGAAACGCAATAAACTCCAACAGCGCGCTGCTGGTTGGCGTAGGTCCTTCTGACTTTCAAAGCAGCGACGTACTGGCAGGCGTTTATTACCAGAGACGTTTGGAAGAGAAAGCATTTTCAGCCGGAGGCGGCCGTTACTTTGCCCCGGTGCAGAGAGTTTGCGATTTTTTGCAAAGACGTTCCTCTTCCTGCTTTGGAAGCATTTTGCCAAGCTATCGCCCCGGCACGCAATTTGCAGATCTGCACACGCTTTTTCCGGAATCTATTGCGCAATCGCTTGCAGGAGGGCTTTATGCAATGCAGAACAAACTGGAAGGCTTTGCAGACGGCGACGCGCTTTTAACCGGCGTTGAAACCAGAAGCTCTTCTCCTGTGCGGATTCTGCGTAACGAAAGTATGCAATCGAGCAATGTCAAAGGGCTTTACCCATGCGGAGAAGGCGCAGGCTATGCAGGCGGGATTATTTCTGCCGCGGTAGACGGTATAAAATGTGCGGAAGCCGTTTTAAAAAATAAGGAAATGGGGTGACAGGATGGAAAAGAAAACCTATACCAGACGTTTAAAACTTTTATATGTGCTGGATTTTTTAAAAACATACAGTGATGACGAACACCCCGTAACCGCCGCAAAAATTATGGATTTTTTAAAGGAACGGTCTGTTGAAAGCGGACGCAAGGCAATCTATGACGATATTAACGCTCTGTGCGCGTATGGGCTGGATGTTTCCAGAGCCTATGCGGCAAAGGATGGTTTTTTCCTCGCTGAAAGGGAATTTGAAGTAGCGGAAATCCGTCTTCTGCTAGATGCGATTGCAAGCGCGCCGTTTATTACGGAAAAAAAGACCAGAGAGCTTTCAAAAAAGCTTCTGGCCTTTTTAAGCGTCTATCAATCCAGGGAGGTTGCGCCTCAGCTGCATATCGACAGCCGTTTAAAATTTAAGAATGAACAAATTTATTATATTATCGACGCGGTCAACCACGCAATTGCACAAAATAAAAAGATTGCCTTTACCTACTGCCATTATAAGATTGAAGACAATCAGGCCGTTTTAAAAAAGGACCGTGACTTTGTTATCAGCCCTTATGCACTTGTATGGGCAAACGACCGTTATTATCTGGTAGGCAATTACGAAAAATACGACAACCTGAGTAATTACCGTTTGGATCGTATGAAAATGGCGCAGATCACGCAGGAAAGCGCAAGGCCGCACAGCCAGGTGAGCGGTTATACCGGCGCGTTTGACACAGCCGATTATGTGCGAAAAAATATTATGATGTATCCCGGAGCGCAGTGTGAACTGGAGCTTTTATGTAAAAACAGCGTTTTGGAAATTATGCTGGACCGATTCGGTTCCGGCTGCGAGGTTATGAATAAAGGCAAGGAGCGTTTTCTGCTGCGGACAAGCGTATATATCAGCAACGGTCTTGCCGACTGGTTGTTGCCACTTTGCGACAGGGTACATGTATGCGCGCCGCACAAACTGCAAACCATGCTGGAACAAAAGCTTGCGGCAATTGCGAAAACACCGCAGGAAAAGGGCCTTCTATAATGTAACTGTGCAAAAGTCGTTAAAATAAAACGAATATAAAATGCATTCTGCGACAGGAAGGCCCGTACACTGTTCCATCGCGTTTTTATACAAAAGAAGCTGCGTTTTATATTTTTCGCACAACTGCTTCATGTCTTTTGCATGGTCTGATTTATAATCCACAATCACTACCGCGCCGTTTTCCTCAAAGGCGCAGTCAACAGCGCCCTGCAAAATCATTTGTGCATCGCTATACGGTGGGCCGAGCGTTTGATCCGCAAGGCCCGCCTTTATTTTTACCGTAAAGCGAAACTCCCTGTATGTTTTTTGGGCTTTACGGTATCTTTGCAGCACGCCGCTTGTCAGACAATTTGTAAGCTGTTCCAAATTGAGCGCCTGCGTTTGCCGCGGCGTAAGAAAACCGTTTGTGGAAAGGCGGTGAATTTCCTGATACGGGTTTTTCAAATAAGCCTCAAAATCTGCAAATTGCATAAAGCTGTGCAGCGCCGTACCCCTTTCCGCCCCTGTCATCGCCCCTTTATGCAGAAAGGCAGGCCGTGTGGTGAAGGCGTAGCGCGTGCTGAGTTGTTGGTGCGCAAGATCCGATGCGGCAACCTTGGCGGGGATCTTTGTCAACAAATGATGCGGATATGGCGCTGTAATCCTCCTGATGACCACATCCAGATTGCACGGCGGCGCTTGTTTTTCCGGTATGGATGGTACGCCGTTATATTCCACTGAAGATTCTACAGGTTCGATCAGCTGTATATCCCATTGGCTGCAATCCTCCTGCGGCACGGCCTGCGGCATACCGGCAAGCTCCCGCAGTTGCCCACCGGAAGGGTGCAGCAGCGCACACTGCGTGATCCAGGTTAAAATAGAATTGGCGCTGCGCACGATATAAGGAGACAGTCCCCCCCCCTGCCCTAATTTTGCTGCAACTCCTTTTAAATACCGCTGCGGGTCTTTCTGGCTGCCAATGATATATAGCTTTTCTTTTGCTCTTGTCATGGCGACATACAATATGCGCAATTCTTCCGATTTGCTTTCCCTGTCGATTGCAAGCGCCACAGCCTGTCTGGGCATGGTTGTGTACCTGCAATGATTGACAGGATCCTTTTTGCGGATTCCAATGCCAAGTTCTCCGTGTAAAAGCACTTCGTCCGCTTTATCGCTTTTAAAGCTTCTGGCCGTAGCGGCGATAAAGCAAACTGGAAATTCCAGGCCTTTGGAATGGTGAATACTCATGACTCTGACACAATCGTCCCCTTGAAAACTGTTTCCTGAAGGCAAGTCTCCGTTTCTTTCCTGCAGCTTGTCAATAAAACGGATAAAGCTCCCAAGGCCTTTATAGCCGGAGCGCTCAAAGCTCTTGGCATGCTCCTGCAGCAGACGAAGATGGGAAAGCGCCGCGCCGCCGCCTTCTGAAGCCTGTATAACAGCCGTATAGCCTGTTTTGGTATAAATAGACTGAATCAACAGATCGGTTGGGGTGGTAGCCGCTTTCCGGCGGAAGGCGTCTGTTTCTGCTAAAAAATCGCGTGCGCGACGGTTTCCGGCTTGGGCATATGCCTTTAAGGCAAAAAGCAGCCTACCTTCCGGTTTTTCTGCACGTATTTTTGCAAGGTCGTCTGCAGTAAACCCTCCAATTGGGCTGAGCAGTACGGTTAAAAGCGGGATATCCTGCAAGGGGTTGTCCAGTATGCGCAGATAGGCCAGCATGACGGACACCTCCTGCAAAGAGAGGAATCCGCCGCCCGATTGCGCTGCGGCCGGAATCCCGCAGTTTATAAGCTCTTTTACATATAGTTCCGCATGATTGCTGACACCGCGCAGCAAAATGCAGAAATCTCCGTATTTTGCTGCGCGCGTGCTGTTTCTCTCTGTAATCTGGTAAGTATCCATATAACGGTGAATGATGGATGCAATATGTCGCGCTTCTAAAATATCGGTTTCTTCCTGTTCCTGTGCGCCTGTATGCAACAGATGAAACGCCAAATCGGGACTTTGATCTAAGGGATATTGCGCGCCTGGCAGAAGCGCTTCCTCCTGCGTATAATCCATATCCCCTACCTGCTGCGACATAAGACGCCCGAACACAAAGTTTACCGCCGCAGTAACCCCGCTTCGGCTGCGGAAGTTTCGGTCCAAAATTACTTTAGCCGGATAAATGTCTTTTTGCGGATCATAAAGCGGATAGTTGCTTTTTCGCCGTAAAAAGATTGCGGGCATGGCCTGCCGAAATCCATAAATGCTCTGTTTGACGTCACCGACGACAAACAGATTTTCCCCATTGCGGCTGACAGCGCGAAAAATTAAATCCTGAATCTCGTTTGCGTCCTGGTATTCATCAACCATAACCTCTGCAAAACGGCTCGCCGTATCCTGCGCGACCTGCGTAAATGCAAAACCGTCTTCCGTTTCTTCCAACAAAAGGTGCAGCGCCCAATGTTCCAGATCGTTATAATCTGCAAGATTTTTTTCGTTCTTTAGCCGGCCGTATTCTTCTGCAAAAAGGCGGACCGCGCCAAAAAGCTGGTGCACAACGGGCAAAAGTGCGCAGATATCCTCTTTGCATTCCTGTTGCTCCTGTTGATAAAAACCTGAGAGGGTTTTCAGTGTTTTTTTTAATAAGTCGCGGTTGGCCTGTATTTTGCATTTTACAGGGTCATCCTTATAGCCTTTTGCGCTGACAAAACGCGCTCTGCTGTCAAACGCCTGCAGACAGGCGCGGCACACATCCCACGATGCATGGCCTACGGCAGCCTGAATTTTTTCGATACTGCCGGCATCTTTTAACAACAGTTCGTGCAATGGTTCCCCAAGATCCGGAAGCTGCTCCCAAAGGCGCAGGGATTCATCCGCCAGTTCCTTGCAGAAAGCGGCGGCCGCCTGCGCATACTCGGTGATGACCTGTCCCCATTGCGTTTTTTCAACAGGAATTTCCGGATCGTACATTTTCTCTTTATCTGCAAGCCATCTGTCTGGAAATGGGTGCGCTCGTAAAAAATCATACAGCCGCAGCAATACCTGCTGCAGCAAAAAATCGCTTTTTGCTGTGCTGAACGCATTGGCAAAATGATAAAATTCTTGCGCGGTGTTTTGCTCATAAAGCGCTTCGATTACATTGTTGACCGCCTCATATTGTAAAAGCAAAAGCTCGTTTTCTTCTGCCAGACGGTAATCCGGCGATATACCTAATTTATAAAAATTTTCTCTAACCAGCTCACTGCAGAAGCTGTGAATTGTGCTGATATTGGCTTTTGCAAGCAAAAGCTGCTGACGGCGGAGGTTGCAGTTATGCGGGTCAAGCTGGAGCATCTCCTCCAGTTTGAAAGTGATACGCTCTTTCATCTCCGCCGCCGCGGCTCTTGTAAAAGTAACCACCAAAAGTTTGTCTACATCCGTTGGGTTGGCCGGGTCTGTAATTCGCTCGATCACGCGTTCAACTAAAACGGCCGTTTTTCCGGAACCAGCTGCGGCTGAAACCAGCAGCGCACCGTTTCTGGCCCGAATTGCATGAATTTGGTTTTCTGTCCAATTTCTTTTTTCCATCCCTATTCACCAGCTTTTTCTTCCGCCGCACAAAGGTCAGACGGATTTTTATCCTGCGTAATATTTCTGCACGGCATTCCCTCTTTGTACCCGCAGGCCGTCGCATAAGGACACCATTTGCAGGCATCATAGCTTCCCTTTGCAGGGACAGGCGCAATATATCCGTTGAACAGCTGCTGCGCCATCTGCAATACCAGCGCGTCTATTTTTGTAAAAAGCGCGTGCATTTGCGCTTCTGAAACGGTGTATTCCTTACCTTTATCTATTTTGAGCACGTGCGCATGTGTTTTATTTTCTTTTTTTGTTTTTTCTTCTTTAAGCGTTACAGGAATATAAACGCCCTTCCCTTGTTTTTCCATCCCCTGTATCACATGGATATTGTCCAATATCAGTCCGTTCATCCGGTAGTTTTTCGCCTGCTTTTCCTCGATATCCTGCGCCGTGTCGTCTTTCTCTGCATTTACAACCGCGGCCGCGGCGGGCATATAAAGTACGCCGGCCGGAACTGGCCGGAGGCCGTATTTTTCTCCCGCATTTTTTGTAATCGCGGAAAGATAAATCAGCATTTGCAGATTCAGTCCAAACAAGACGTCGGAAAGAACAAATTTTTTACTGCCTGTTTTATAGTCCACCACGCGGATATACGTTTTACCCTCTGCGCGCATAACGTCAATTCTGTCTATAAACCCCTGTACAAGGATTTTTTCATGATCGCCCAAAGTAAGCGTATAAGGCGGCAGTTCGCTGCCTTCTCCAATGAACATTTCAAAACCGACGGGCATAAACGCACTTTGCGAAAGCTCCTGCAAAATATGCCTGATCAGCTGAAAAGCCCCTTCTCCCATGCGCGCCAGCATGGCAAGATACCGTTTTGATTTATCCTGCGCACCGCCGAAATGGCGCTCCAAATACCTTTGCAAATTTTCTTCCAACAACAAATGCAGTTGTTCTTCCTGCATGGAGCATAATGCTTGCACGGAATGGCTTTTCAGTACGGACTCCATTAAAAAATGAACCAGGCTTCCATATTCGGCAGCGTCTATCTGCGCGCTTTTGCGCTCTTTCGTGTTTAATCCGTATCTGCAAAAATAGGCAAACGGACACAGATAGTATCTTTCCACCTGAGAGGCCGACAGCTTCATCCCATTTTTTGCAAACAGCCTGTGCGCAAGCCGTGCATCAGAAATCTGCGGTAGGTGCTTCTGTGTAAAACGTGCAAGCGCCAGCCGTTTTTCAGAGAACTCTTTCTGACCGGCAAAAAAAGCATCTAAGAGCGCCTGTGCATTTTGATCTGTACAACTATGCTGCGCACACCGTTCAAACGCCGGCTGCGGCGCCCATAAAAGCTCTGTCCAATAAACGTCGCACATGGATTGCGGCGCAACAGATGGAAAAACGCGCAAAATTTCCCGCACAATAGAAGACGGTGTTTTGCTTTCTCCCTGTAAATTTTGCCGGTAATAGGACACATACAACTTTTCTGAAGGTGCACTAATTGCACTGTAGGATAGAAACTTTTCCTGTGCTGCAAGCTGTTCAATACTGTCGTAAAGCGGAAGCTGCACAGCAAGCAGCGCTTTTCGTTCCTGGTCTGTAAAAATGCCGCCGGCGACTGGCATACGTGGAAATTCGTTTTCGATTGCGCCGATTACAAAGACTGCTTTTGGTGCGTGCAGGCGTATTCTGTCTGCCGTTCCCACGGTCACCTCGTCCAAAGAATTGGGAATAAAAGAAAGATCCGCACTGTTGACTACAAGCTGCAGCAGCTCACTGTAACGCCTGGTAGAAATCGGACGATCTTTGAGGAGCAGGGCCATATGGTCCAGCGCGTCCATAAAAAGATCCCAAAGCCGCTGCTGTTCCTGTGCAGCGGGCAGGTCGCCCTGTTCTTTAAAGCGTTGGACTATTTCTTTTAATGTATTTGGCACGTCGAAATCTTGCAAAAGCATATACACGGCCTTTGATATTTCCGCTCCACCCGCACCACGGACGCGTTGCTGGAAAAGAAGCAGCGGGGCGGTCACTTTTTCCCGCAGATCTTCAAGCGCCGCCAATTCCAGCCGGTCTTCCTGCGTAAAGGCGTCGCTGTATCCCCTTGGATTCGCCGTAAATGAGGAAAGCCATTTCTTGCCGGTAATATTCCACACAAAGGCATAATTTTCAAGTGTTGCCGCTTCTTCTACAGAAATGCCCGCAAGCCCGGTTTTAATAAACCGAAACAGGTTGTCTGTGGAAAAGGCTGTATGAATACAGGCAAACGCCGAGAGTGCAAAAAGCATCAGTGGTTTTGCCGATACTTCTTGCGGAATATCCATAAAATAGGCAATGCCATATTTTTCAAGTGTTGCATCCAATATGCCTCTGTAAGAATTTATATCGCGGCAGATGACGGCAATCTCTTTATATGTATATCCCTGCTCAATCGTAAGACTGCGGATGGTGCGGGCGACAAAATCGCATTCATCGTAAATGTCGTCTGCAAAATATACGGCAACGCCTTCGGGTGCTTCCGCACAGGGCAAAGAGGCAGGGCGCTCAAAACGCTCCTCCAAACAGGAGATAGCCGGCACAGAAAAGCGCAGCGGCTTATCCAACCGGATATCCTGCAAAACCGGCACCCCATTTTTTTGCGCAAGCTCTTTTAAGCGTCTTTTCGTGCGCCTGGTGGTAAAAAACAGATTTCCGTCTGACGCAAACTCCGCGGCATCTCCACATATGGAAACCATACACAGGGACGCCTGGCGGATGAGCGCCTCCAAAATTTTCTGCTCCTGTGCTGTAAAGCCGCTGAAGCCGTCTACCACCACTGTATACCCTTCAAAAAGCGTATGCGCTGAAAGGGTATGGTATAAGCGCGTAAGATCATCCAACGGGTCTATATAGCTTCCTTCCAAAATAGCATCGTATATATCAGCAATCAGTGCGGTTTCCATAACCTTTTGCCTGAGCGTACTGTTTACAAAGCCCGCGGCTGCTTCACGCAGGCGCTGTGTAGTAACTGCGCACGTTTTTAGCTCTTTGAGTGCATTGAGCATAAGTGGTATGAGTTCGGGTTTTCCCACTTGTTTTTGATACAGCTCCAGGCGGTCTTGCGCCTGTTCGATCGCCAGGCTCATAACAATATGGCGGCTGCCATCGTCAATTGTCTGGCCAGCCAGACCGCCTGTTTGCCTGTAAACAAAATCTGCCAGACGGGTAAAGCTTAACACTTCAACCTTCCGGCATTCTTTTGCCCCAAGCCTGCTGAGCATATCTTTTTCCGTTTCAAAAGAGAGCTGCTCCGGCACCAAAAACAACAGCTTGTCCGCCTGTTTCTCTGTAACAAGAGCACAAAGCTTTTGTTTTAAAAATGCTGTTTTTCCCGCGCCGCTTCTACCTACAACAAATTGCAGCATTGCTTACCACCGACCATATTATCAATCTGCCATTATTATACCGCTTTGTACTGCGCTTGGAAAGAAAAAAATAAAATTACGCCCCATTTGTAAAAAAGTTTGCAATACTTTCAAAAATTTCAACAATTTTAAATTTGATTTCATATTTTGGCTGGTTTTCCAAAATATCTATCTGTTCCTCTTCAAGAACGTCTTCCAGCTCGTCCTTTTTTTCAGCCGCCGGCAAACAGATTGGCGGATACATTACACACCACCAGTTATGCCCCTGCCCGCTGCCTATGGTGATGCGCAGTGCATCGTAAACGCCGGCCGGCATGGCAATGTGATCATAAATCCTCGTTTGAAAAAACATGCTGGTCAGCTCTGCCCTGACTGTATAGTTATACCCCTGCTCTGTAATACAGGTTTGAGCAATTTCTTCTATTTTGGACAACCCGGCTTTTGCCAGCTTTGCAGCGTCTTCCTTGCTATGTGCAGAAGAAAAAAGAGCGCCGGCTTCCTCTAAAACAGCGTCGCGCACACGCAGCTTTAACGCCTGATCTTCCTCCGAATCTGAATTTGCAAGTATATGCAGACGCAGCACAGAATTGGAAATCACCTTACATTCAGCATGAAAATACAGGCCTGAAAACAAAATGGTTAAAGCCAGGCCGAACGCGGCAGATTTTATTAAAAGCTTCATAAAAAACGCCCCTTCAGATAAGAATTGTTACCTGAAGTATGGGCAGGAAATTTTTTCTTATTCAATTTTCTGAAAACAGCCGCACGATACCGGCTGTACAATCAATACCAGGGTATAGGCTTTTTTTAAACGTTCTGTGCATGACACGGCCATTTCTTTCTGATCAAAAATACCAAAAACAGTCGGACCGCTTCCGCTCATACATGCGCCAAGCGCGCCGCATTTGTACAAGTCATCTTTAATCTGCCGGATCAAAGCTAAGTGTAAAACCTCTTCAAACGCATTATACAGGCAATTGGAAAGCAGAGGCAGACTGCCTTTTTCAAGCGATTTGACCAGCATACCGCTGTGTGCGTTTTCCGCATAGCCACGACTGTCGCAACGCGCATAGGCCTCTTTTGTAGATATGCCTATATCCGGCTTAACAAGCACAATCCAGCATGGCGGCAGCGGAGGCAATGGAAACAACGCCGTACCGATCCCCTTTGCCAGCATAGTCCCCCCATGCAGGCAAAAAGGAACGTCTGCGCCGACTTGCGCGCCGATCTGCATCAGCGTGCCTGTGGAAAGCGGCGCGCCGTACAAATGGTTCATTGCAAGCAAAACAGCGGCGGCGTCACTGCTGCCACCGGCAAGACCGGCCTGTGAAGGGATATGTTTGTCAATGCAAATACGAACGCCGCCGGATATTTGCGCAGTTTTCTGAAACAAAACCGCCGCCTTATACGCCGTATTGCGGTTATCGCACGGAATATCCGGTGCATTGCAGGAAAGCACGATCCCCTCCTGCGCGTTTTTTTCAACAACCACGCCGTCATAAAGGCTGACCGCCTGCATAACCATATCTACCGTATGATAGCCGTCTTTCCTTTTACCCATAATGTCAAGCGTCAGATTGATCTTTGCCGGTGCTAAAAATGTCGCTGCCATTGCTTTTCTCCTTTTTATTTTCAGGGCTGCTCCCCTTTAAGCTCCTGTAAAAACGCCTCTATACGCCGCAACGCTTCTGCAATATGTGTTAACGAATAGGAATAGGACACACGGACATATCCCTCGCCGCAGTCGCCAAATGCCGACCCTGGAATCACCGCAACATGCTTCGATTTTATCAAGCGCAGGCAAAACTCTTCTGATGTAAGCCCCGTGCTTTTAATACAGGGAAATGTGTAAAAGGCTCCAAGCGGCTCAAAACAGGGCAGGCCCATCTTTTCAAAGCTACCGACCATTAGCCTGCGGCGCATGTCATACTGTGCTTTCATGCTTTCAATATCCGGATCTCCGTTTTTCAGTGCTTCAATTGCGGCATACTGCGCGGTTGTTGGAGCGCTCATAATTGCAAACTGGTGCAGCTTGGTCATCTGGTCAATAATTGGCTCCGGTCCCAGAGCGTACCCTAAGCGCCACCCGGTCATTGCATAGGACTTGGAAAAACCGTTAACCACAACAGTCCGTTCGCGCATTCCGTCTATTTCCGCAAAAGAAACGTGGCGCTGAGAGCCATATGTAAGCTCGCTGTAGATTTCGTCAGACAGTACAAACAGGTTATGCTTTTGCACAACCCCGGCAATTTCCTCCAAGTGTTCGCGGCGCATAACCGCGCCGGTAGGATTATTGGGAAAGGGCAGCACCAGCAGCTTTGTTTTGGGCGTTATATGCGCTTCCACTTCCTGGGCGGTAAGCCGGAACATATTTTCCGCTTTTGTTTCTATAATAACGGGTGTTGCATCTGCCAGGCAGGCCAGAGGTTCGTAACAGACAAAGCTGGGCTGGGGAATTAAAACTTCATCCCCCTCCTCTATAATACAGCGCATGCATAGATCGATTGCTTCTGATCCGCCGACGGTGACGACCACCTCTTTTTGCGCATCGTACTGCAGATGATACCTGCGGTTGTAATATTTGCTGATTTCTTCCCGCAGCTTAACAAAGCCCTTGTTGGGCGTATACCAGGTTTTGCCTTTTTCCAGAGACGCAATCCCCGCTTCACGAATATGCCACGGCGTTTTAAAATCTGGTTCGCCAATACTTAAAGAAATCACATGCTCCATTTCATTGGCGATATCAAAAAAACGACGGATTCCGGAAGGTTTCAGCGCCCGGATCTTGGAATTTAAAAACGTGTTATAATTTATCACAGTACCAGGCTCCTTTTATCTTCCTGTGCATCGTCCTCATAAAAATTGATGCCGCTGTCCTTGTAGCGTTTGAGCAAAAAATGCGTAGCAGTAGATTCGACCGCGTCGATTGTAGAAAGCTTCCTTGAAACAAACATTGCAATGTCCTGAATGGATTGTCCTTTGACAAAGACGGCGAGATCGTAAGCACCTGCCATCAGATAAACGCTGTCTACCTCTTCAAACGCCATAACATGGGAAGCAATGTTGTCAAAGCCTTTTTCTTTTTCCGGCGTTACTTTCAGCTCTATCAGGGCCGTAACGCCCGCATCTGCAACTTTTTCCCAATTGACAATCGCACGGTAGCCTTTAATAATCTGGCTTGCCTCATATTCTTGAACCTGTTTTTCAATATAATCCTTTGGTTCATTAAGCATTATTGCCAGTTCATCTGTAGAAAAATTTGAATTTTCGCTTAACAGTTTCAACAATGCATCCATAAAAGCATCTCCTCATCTGCTTGTTCTATTACATGTATTATATACTAAACCAATGAAAAAGTCCACGGGATTCAGCAGCCGCTCTCTTTTTTAAGCTCCTCCAGCCAAATGCGCGCCGCGGCGTCGCTTGGCATGCGAAAATCGCCCCTTGGAGAAAGCGTTACCGAGCCCACCTTTGCTCCATCCGGCATACAGGAGCGTTTAAACTGCTGGCTGAAAAACCGCCGAAAGAAAACGTACAGCCACTTATGAATTTCTTTTTCTGAAAACTCGCCTGCAAAAGCCAGCTTTGCCATACGGTATATTTTAGTTGGCGTAAACCCATGGCGCATAAAATAATATAAAAAGAAATCGTGTAAATCGTAAGGGCCGATCAGTTCTTCTGTACGTTGGGATATTCCTCCGTTTTCAGGCGGCAAAAGCTCCGGGCTGACCGGTGTTGCCAAAATATCTTCCAGCACCTGTTTTAAAGCCCCGCTGCTGTTTTTTGCTTCAAATGCCGTTATATAGCGCACCAGCGTTTTGGGCACAGATGCGTTGACCGCATACATCGACATATGGTCGCCGTTATAGGTTGCCCAGCCCAGAGCCAATTCTGAAAGGTCCCCTGTGCCAATCACAAGACCGCCTGACTGGTTTGCAAGATCCATCAGAACCTGCATACGCTCTCTGGCCTGCGCATTTTCATAGGTAACATCCAGAATGTTTTCATTATGGCCAATGTCTGCAAAGTGCTGCCTGACAGACTTTGCAATATCTATTTGCTTAAATGTTACGCCATACGCCTGGGCAAGCTTTTGGGCGTTTCCCTTTGTCCGCATGGTTGTTCCAAAGCACGGCATGGTTACCGCTAAAATATTCTTTCTGTCAATCTCAAGCCGGTCAAACGCGTGCACAGCGACAATCAATGCCAGTGTAGAATCCAGCCCGCCGGAAAGACCAAGTACGGCATTTTTGATCCCCGTGTGCTTTAGCCTTGTCGCAAGGCCTACCGACTGCATGTTCAAAATTTCCATACAGCGCTCTTTTACATCTGCCTGACTGTCCGGAACAAACGGGTTTTTGGGAAATTTGCGCTGGAGAGACAACGTTTGCAACGGCAACGTAAATGTTTTTTGCACAAAAGACGCTTCCTGTTTTACCGGAAAGGTTGTAATCCTTCTTCTTTCAGAAGTAATTTTTTGAAGATCAATATCGGCATAGGATATGCCGCATGTATAGCGTTTGGACTCCACCTGTATAATTCCATTTTCAGAAATGATATTATGGCCGGAAAAAACCAGATCTGTAGTGGACTCTCCCAGTCCGGCATCTGCAAAAAGATACGCGCACACGAGCTTTGCAGACTGCATTTGGACAAGCATTCTTCTGTACTGCGGTTTTCCAACCGCTTCGCTGCTGGCAGAAAGATTGGCAATAATCGTTGCACCGTTTTCGGCAAGCCTGCAAGATGGAGAGGTTGGTACCCAAAGGTCTTCGCATACCTCTACCCCCAGAACAAGGTCCGGCATAGAACTGCAGGAAAAGAGGATGTCCGGCGTAATGGTATAGTTTTTTCCGCCAATTGTAACAGGAATGTTGGTTTGCCCGGCGGCAAAATGCCGCATTTCATAAAACTCAGAATACAACGGAATATTCTTTTTAGGAATAATTCCTAAAATTTCTCCTTTATAAAGCACGACTGCACAATTGTAAAGCGCGTTGGAAGCACGCAGCGGCACACCTATAACGGAAAGAACAGGCAGTGCAGAGGTTTTTTCTGCAATTTGCAGCACAGCCTCTTCAGCGGCATCCAGCAAAGCGCGCTGCAAAAAAAGATCGGAACAGGTATACCCCGTAACAGAAAGCTCCGGAAACACAACCAGTGAAGCGTTATTTTCCGCAGCCTGCAGGATTTGTCCGATGATCGCCCTTGCATTATGTGTACAGTCCGCTACCCTGATTTCAGGCGTTGCCGCAGCAACCCGTAAAAAACCATCCTTCATAGCCCCTAATCCCCTTATATTACAACAAAATAAAATATCCTCATAGTGTATGAGGATATTATAACCTAACTTTTTTCTTTTTACAACCGATCTTCTGGCTCCTCTTCTGAATTCTCTTCCTCCGTAGGAGTATCAAAAAGGTCTGCCTGCGCCGATTCTTTTCTTCCAAAGAGGTCTAAAACAATCTTCTGTTCCAGATGATCATACTTGAGCATATAACAACTTGTATAACCAAGGAAAAGCCAGAAAACAACAACCATAAATGTCTGCTCATATAAAAGCGTTTTTTCCAAAATCGCATACGCGCAGTAAGCGCATATAAAAGCAAACAGTGCGGGAAAAACCGTTTGTCTGAGGTCCTTTTTTTCAAGAAAAAGGCTTTTTACAATATGGCGCGCAACATGCAAAGCAAAAGATACAAAAATTACAAACCCAACAATTCCCGCGCAGACAAGAATTGTTAAATAGCCATTGTGCAGATCTGAAAAATGCAGACCGCCTTCAATATAGCGTTCCCCATATGGGACCAGGTTTGCCTTACCGATCCCAAACAAGGGATAGTTACCGATTAAAACAGCCGATTCCGTAAACAGGCGTATGCGCCCGCTGTCAATATTTTCGTTTAAATGTGTAAAGGAAACAGGTTGCTTGTCCTGTGCCTGCTCCGGCAAGGCTTCTTTATCAATTACAGCAAGTTGGGACGTTGTAAGCGCCGTAATCCCGGATGCACCCAGTTGTAATAATTCTCTGGAGGCAAACAGAACAAGCGCAATTCCTGTGCACGCAAGAAACATTTTCCCCATTTTTGCTGCAGCCTGTTTAAACGAAAGCGTCTGCTGCCATTTAAAAATTTTATAGCAGACAAGGAAGATGACATAAAACACAAGTAAAATAAGCGATGAATTGGAATCAGATAAAAATAAGGCTAGCAGATTACATACAAAGCATAAAATGAGCAGTGTTTTACTTTGTGGTTTTTTATGAATGCTTTTCAGAAATTTTTTTCTGGTAAGCATGTGGCAACAGGCAATGGCAACCACACTGGAAAAACCGAGTAAATTCGGGTTTGTGTACAGACCAGTAAAACGATTTTCAAAAACGATAAGGGAATACCCCATAAACTCACCATACAGATTAAACAGAACAAACGGGATACCAACTATCGCCAAAAGCGTGGTGACAACCACCATTATTTTGCAAAACCAAAAAAGCTCCAGACGCACACGTTTTTTATTTTTCTCTGTATGCATCCCGTAAAAAATAAAGAAACAAATTACCACATGCGCAAGCATCAGCATGTTTTCCCAAAAATTATCAGCCACATGAATCAACGCCGTTATAAAGGTGCTGACCAGAAACAGAAACAGCCATCTGCAATACTTCACCTGCAAGATTCGCCTGTTTTTAAGGTAGTAAAAATAAAAAATATAGCCAGCCCAAAACATCCATACATATTTCGCTGCTACGGCGGCAGGTTCAATTACTGCGACAGAGCAAAGAAACAGGGTAAATATATAGACCAGACGAAATGCTGAAATGTTTAAAAAAATTTTTTTCAAGCGGTTGATACGGACAGAAGCCATAAAATATTCTCCTCTAAATGTCTAAAACCAACGCCTTAAAAAACGTCGGCAATGGTTTTGAACATAATTTTAAGATCATATAAAAAATGGAATTGTTTTATGTACTCCAGATTCATAACCATTTTTTTCGGCAGAACAACCTCCATATAGTTTTTATCTATATCTTTCGGATTTTTAAACAAGTCGTCTTCGTCGCGATACGTAATGCTGGCAAGCGACGTAACGCCTGCCGGCATTAATAAAGTAGCATACATTTCGTCGCTGTAGCGCTCTACATATTTAGGCACCTCCGGCCTTGTCCCCACCAGAGACATGCTTCCGAGAAACACATTAAAAATCTGCGGCAACTCATCTAAACGGTACTTACGCAAAAACTTTCCGTTTTTCGTAATGCGGGCATCATCGGTCTGGGTAATTTGTCCGCCAAGCGCCTCTGCATTTTGCACCATTGTCCGAAATTTTAAAATCTTAAACGGACGGCCGTTGGTTGTGATTCTTTTCTGCTGAAAGAGCACCGGCCCCTTTGAGCCGCATTTTACAACTGCGGCAATTACACACATTGGCGCCAGCAGCAATACAATCAGCACAGATGACACAACGATATCCAGGACTCTTTTTGCTACAAGGCTTTTCTTTTTCTTTTCCAAAATATTGTAATAGACCCTTACTTTTTCATTTTGCATATATGCAGGTAAATTCTCCCACTTGGATAAAAACATTTTTTCCTCCGGAACACAATATTCTATATCTAAAAGTGTTGATGCGGTAAAATTATACACGAAAAGCGGGTGCTTTTCAACTTGTTTTGCATTACGTTTTTGTCACAAATAGGTTCTGGCAAATTGAACGATTCCAATTTTATTTGGTAAAAGGCGGCAAAAACACCTTATAAAGAAACAGTGCAGCCACATATTGTGAACTGCACTGCGCTTGAATATTGACGCATACTGCAATAAGCAGAGATTTTATTTTGTCCCTTGCATTAGCTATTATACAATTTCATACATATTTGCAACAATTTTTTGCATAATCAATACATCTTTTGTCGTTACTTTTCCATCCTGATTACAATCACATAAATAGAGTCTTGAGGCGTCAGTTTGTATATTTGCAATATGTTTTTGTACTTGCAAAACATCGTCAACATCTACTTTGTTGTTTGCATTGACGTCGCCAACAAGATATACGGCAACTCCACTGTCGCTTGCAGAAACCGCGTTTGCAGCAGCGTCTATATCAATCAGGCCGTTTTGATACGCCACTGCCAGAGAATAGTATTGATCTGCATTTCCTACATATAAACCTAATTTTGAAGAAAATTGTGCGTCTTCTTTGTAATCGGGCCGATAAAATACGTATTTGCCAATCTGTTCCGTGACCTCCATTGGAAGTTGTATATCACTGAGATAATAATAAAGTTCATACTCACCCAGCGTACAAATCACCACTTTTTGCGGCACGGAACTGTCCTGTGGTACATCGGCCGAAACGGTAATCACCCCCAGCATAAACAGCATAATCAGCGCCATTAAAAAAGCCAGTATTTTTTTCATAAGATCACCCTTCCATATTATTGAAACCAGGCCACTGTGACGTCCTGTCCTTGCGTACCCGATTTTTGAATTTTTACAGTATACGTACCTGTACGACTTGGTGTAAACGCAATATATTCTTTGGTATCATACCTGTACCAAGACATATAAATTGTCTCCCCGTCAGGATCAAGTATTTCTAATAAATACGTATCCCTAGATGCGTCGTTTATTGTTCCTGTGGAATGGTCAGACCCGGATACTGTATTTTTCTTCAGCCAATTTAAACAGATTTGAAGCCGTTTGGCAGTGGACGTTACCTGGATTGTTTCTGAATATCCATTGTTAGAAGCCCCAAAATTGGGAAAATAGAAGTAATTGCTATCATACAAAACAGTATACGCGTTTAAAGCGTTCAGCATACCTGCGCCGTTTTTCCTGCACAGGCCCATACGCCAGGAGCCGGAAAGGGAATCGACATTATTAGAAGAATCGCTGTCTGTATCAAACTCCTTCATCTGCTGGGTCTTAACAGCCCCGGCAAGCAAAAACGCTTTAAGCGCTACCGGCTTTGTTTTAAAATAAGAAAAAACCTGACATAGCTGCGCCACTGCACCTGTAACAAGCGGCGCGGAAAGCGAGGTTCCCGTTGTGCCCCCCGTATTGGCATTTAAAGGTGTTACCAACCTATATCCCGGCGCAACAAGATCCGGCTTATAGGCAAGTGTGGCAACAGTATTGTATGCCGTGCTTGTACCAACCGTTTGTTGGTAGGAATCATAATTACCAACTGTAATAATATTATATGCCATTGCATTGCGCCCGACACGGTTTTGATTGACTTTTGTACCGTTTTCAACCGTTCCGTTTCCAGCAGCGTTTACAATACTGACAGAGTGATTGTACACCAGATGGTCAAACCACTTGGCATAGACATCATAAGAATTGTTGCCTGTGTTGACATAGATCCAACTAAAATTGATGACGTTTACACCCTGCGCTATCAGCCATTCAATTCCTTCATATGTTTCAGATACTGAATTTGCGGAAGAAGCCGCACAATAAAGTTGCGCATCCGGCACGGCGCCCGTGTAAGAAGACGTTTTTCCAACCAGCAGGCATGCAACCAGCGAAGCATGGTCGCTGCCCTTTGCAACATCCTGCGGACGAATATGCAACCGCGTATTTGATGCGTTGTTTTCATCAAGCATATGTTCAAAAACCTGGCGGTGACTGGTTCCCTGCGTGGTGATCGGCACGCCGGATTCAAACATTCCAATTTTTATATTCGCACCGGTATAGCCCTTGTTTTTCATAGATGTGATCCCGGTCGTATTAAAATACGACTGATCTGCAGAAGCTGCTGCCAATTCTATTTCCTGTTCCTGCGCAGCATCTACGCTCGGCAGATCGTTATCGAAATAATCGATCGACTGTACACATGTATACCGTATGATTTTATAAATTTCATCCTTTGTCAATGTAAGCAAAATATTCGGCGCATAGGTGCTAATATAGAGCAGCGAGGGCTGTTGTTGGCCCTGTATATGTAAAAGACCGTATTCTTCTGACGGAAACAACATATGATAAAGGCTGGCATTTTGTTCTTCATACGCCTGGGCGGCTACAGAACGCCTTGTTTCGATATATACCTGCACATCTTGCGAGGCGGTTGCATCCTCTGCTGCCAAATAACTGGTATTCTCAAATACCGGTAAATCGTTTGATGTATTATTTTGCTGGTGCATCGCAAGCTGCAAAACATTTTCTGAAACTTTTCCCTGGGAAACTCCGGCTTGCAAGACCTGTTGCGTTTCCTGGTCGACCTCTTCATAATCTATGTCCTGCAGCCAGATAGATACATCCACACAATCGCTGCCCGACATTGTTTCTAATTTTTCCAAAAGAACACTGTCAAGTTTATACAGAGCGCCTTCCCATGATGCCGCTGCAGCATAAAGTGGATTTGCAAGGATTGCCGTTATCGTTACAATGGCAAGTAAGACAGCTACGCCCTTTTTTATTTCCCGTTTCAAAATAAATCATCCCTTTCTTTTTTAACGTATGGGAAATATAAAACAGAACCATTTAAAATTTACCACAATTTTACTCACCATTGCAATTCCAGACCCCTTAACTTACAGTTTAAATTTAACATAAAAATATATTTTTGTCAAGAAGTATATAAAAATTTATTTTAAAATTAAAAAATGCGCATAGTAAACTATGCGCAGAAAAAATTTATTTATCTTTTAAAAGCTTATTAAGTTCTTCCATGAAAGTGTTAATATCTTTAAACTGCCGGTACACCGATGCAAAACGCACATAAGAAACTTCATCCACATTTTTGAGCAGCTCCATTGCATATTCCCCAATCAGCTTGGAGGTTACCTCTCTGTCAAGAGAATTTTGCAGCTTGGCTTCAATATCGTCCACCATGCTTTCAATGGCTGCTATGGAAACCGGCCTTTTTTCACAGGCGCGAAGCAAGCCTGCCGTCAGCTTATTGCGGTCGAAAACTTCTCTGGACTTGTCGCGTTTGACTACAATAATTGGAACTGTTTCAATAACCTCGTGCGTTGTAAAACGCTTGCCGCAGTTGAGACATTCCCTGCGGCGGCGAATTCTTTCGCCATCGTCTGCAGGGCGAGAATCAATCACTTTGCTTTCTTCAAAGCTGCAATACGGACATTTCATAAAGCGACTCCTTCCATTATATGGAACATTTTTATCTTCCAGCTAAATAACGCCTGTTATCCCCCTGGGATTTAAATAATTATACCATATATAGGAAAAAAATAGCAAGTAAAAACAATATACGCACATTTTACAAGGATATTCGTACATTTTATGGCAATATTCACAATCCGGCAGCCATAAGTTCCCGTCTGACAAAATCGCGCGCCTGTACCAGTTCCCGGATATTTCTGTAATTATTGCTGTATACCTCAATAATACAGCCGCCTTGATAGCCAATTTCTTTTAAAAAAGCAAACAATGCAGAATAATCCATAGCGCCACAGCCAGGCAAAAGACAATCCGCGCCCTTTTTGTTGTCGTTGATATGCAAATGCACAAGGCCTTCTCCCATTGCGCGACAGACCTGCATCGGATCGTTGCCGGAACGCACAGCCTGCTTGATGTCAAACACAAACTTTGCTCTGTCCCCCAAGTATGTGCGCATTTGTTTTAGAAAGCCGGGGTTCTGGCTGCGGAACAGATTTACATTTTCCTGGGCAAGCGTTACGCCGTAGCGTTCCCCCAACAGGGACAGCTCCCCAAATTTTTCAAAATACGCTTCATTGGAAATGCCTGTTTCCGGCGTTTTTTTATCACCATGCAAAACAAGGACGCCAGCGCCAAGAAACTGTGCCGTTTCAAAATACCGTTTATAAAATTCAAGTGAATCGCGAAAACGCCTTTTATATTCTGTAAAAATTAAATATGGCTCATATCCGGAGGTAAAAGGGTGCAAAGATTTTAATACAGCATTACCCTGCACAAGCTTTTCCCGTAATTTTTGGACATAAACGGGGTCTATCTCGCTGATGGTATTCAAAAAAATTTCAAAGTAATCAAAGCCCGCGTCCAACAACTGCTCGAGCGCCGCCTCTGTTTCCTGTGGATACAGACAGGCGGTAGAGATTCCAACCTTCAAAAAAAAACCTCCACACATTAATACCGGAAAAATATACAATACCCTGCACGCGACTGCGGATGGCGGCAAACGTCATTTTATGCCACTTTAATTGATAAGCTTCAAAACGCCGCCATATTTATTTTTCCCGTTAGTAGCATAGCGCGCTTTTTATAAAACATGTAAATTTTTTTAAAGCCAGCCGCTGGCGGCAGCCAAAAAGTAAAACTGCGTTTATGATCATGCGTACAAAACAGAAAACTTCCACCGCCTAAAAAAGCCATCAAAGCAGCTCCAACGCCCTTTTGTATAAAGGATCCAGTTCGCAGCCGCAGCTTCCGCATTGCTGATCTGCTATTTTTATAGCAGTGACCAGCGCATCCCGGTCAGCCTTTCCGTTTAACCATTGCTGGGCCGGGATGGCAATGGACTCCCAGCCCGACGCAGCAAATTTTTCCATAATTATTTTGAGTTCTTCCATAAATACCACCTTTTTCATATAATCCGTATAATTGTTTTGCGAAAAAGGAATTTTATATATTCCTTGACTTTGATCTTCTTTTTTTATATGCGCAATTTTTATCCATCATTCGTCCGATATAGCCGGCTGCTCTCCCATCGGTGAAATGCAGACGATACTGCAAAGCCAATTTTAAAATAAAACTCCTGCCCCGACAAGACAACCGCTCTTTTCGCTCCAAGCTTTTTTGCGCGGCTGACAGCCTCATAAACAACTGCTTTTCCCAAGCCTATCCCCCTGTGCTCTGGACTTGTTACAACAGGTTCTATATAAGCCGTTTCGCCTTTTGTGTACCAAACTCCACAATGTGCGCAGTATTCATCTGCATGCATTGCAAAAACCTGCAAAAAGCGGTTACAATGCGGCGCGCATTCAAAAACCTGCTGTTTGCTTTTTCCTGGAAGCCCTGTATGTCCAAACCCCTTATGGAGAAGCAACTGATATTTCCATTGGTCAACTGTAAAATCGGAAGCGCTTAAAAAATATTTTGGGGGAAGCTGATAATGCAGATCTGTCTGTAAATCTATTTGCAGAACGTTTTCTTCCACGCCTTTATCAATAAAATGGCGCCTGGTGAGTATTTTTGTCAAACGCTCGTCTTCGGAATTTGCTTTTATTACCATTTTTTCACTGCATTTGCAGTTTGCGGCAGTGACGTCCAGCATGATTTCCAGTAATTTATTGTCTTCACAGGCATATATAAAATAGAAACGATCTGCATATTGCGTATCATAAGTAAGCAGGCCAACTATGCGGCAAGAGGGATCTCTGAAAATTGCAATTTGATCAAGCGAATCCACATCCAGCAGCGGGTGTGCCATCATCCATTCAAAACGGCCCCAGTGGAAATGCTCATTATATCCTTTGTCTGCAACAGTTGAAAGAAAGGCGTACAGGTCTGTATACTGCACATCAAATCTTTGCGACTTATACCTTTCCACTGTAAAAAGCACTTTTACCATATCCTCGCAAAATAAAATGTACTTTTTAATTATACCTTTGTAAAACTGGTATGTAAAGGAAAATTGAAAAATCTATTTTTCGTGGCAGAAAAATTTTGATTTTTACAATAAAACAAAATTTGGTGCAGCAAAAAACAGCAGACGGCTGCGTCTGCTGTTTTTGCTGGTTTAAGAAAGCGGCTTTTCTTTCAGCCGGTGTTCTGCGCAAAACGGCTTTTGTATGCCGTTTGCTGTTCGACGAGATGGTACTATGCAAATTGTAATTCGCGTTTAATCACCATTTTTCCGTTTTGGATTTAATTCACTTAAAACCTCCCCTATATCGCCATTAATATAAATGGCCTGCCGTGCAATTTCATTTGGTCCAATTGCCTGGCCGCTATTAATACAGGCATAAACAGCCTTACTGTTTTCCGCTGTCATTTGCCAAAAAGGGTATTTAATAATCATGGGGGTATTTCCACCCACGCCAAGCTCCAAAAATAAAATGTGCAAGTCTCTGTGACAGCGGATAAAGCTGTCATACCGGTTTGCGGCGGCATACCAGCCCTGATCCTGCACAAAAGTATGGTCGACCCGCAGATTCATTGTCATCGGCGCGCCGCAAACCGGACAATACGGCACCAGCTCAGATGGAATTTTCATATCTTTCTGCGCAGCAACCATCTGCCCAATCTGTGTTTGATTATCATAGGTCTTTTCGTGGCAGGCTTTGGAGCACTGCCAGAGGCCGTAATCGCCTTGTGTGTAAAACAGGCGCTTTTTATTAAACCCTGCAAGCTGAAACTGGTGGTCTACATTGGTGGTAAGCACAAAGTAATCCTTATCCCCTATCAATGCGAGCAAATCCAAATAAGGTTTGCCAGGAGCAGCGGCATAGCGGTTTAGATAAACATGCCTTGCCCACCATGCCCAATATTCCTCTAACGTATCGAAAGGATAAAAACCGCCTGCATACATATCGGTTATCCCATACTTTTGCCGAAAATCTGAAAAGTTTTTTTCAAACCGTTCCCCGTTATAGGACATTCCCGCGGAGGTGGACATTCCCGCACCGGCGCCAATTGCGATGGCATCTGCAGTTTCAAGCTCCTTTTTTAACTGCTTAATCTGCGCTGAGTAGCTTTCTGTAAATGCGGTAGTCGGTTTCTTTAAATACATTGAATATCACCTGAATCGCACTATGTGTTTGCGCTTTATAATTTTTTACCGTTTGTATGGCAAGCTCCGCTGCTTTATCATTGGGGAAACAGAACTCGCCTGTAGAGATGCAGCAAAATGCAATGCTTTTCACTCCGTTTTGCTCTGCCAGCTCCAAACAGGCACGATAACAGGATACCAGCAGATTTTTTTCTTTCTCTGCAAGTTTTCCATGAACCATGGGGCCGACGGTATGCAGTACATATTTGCACGGCAGGTTAAATGCCGGTGTAATTTTTGCTTTTCCGCTTTCTTCCATACGCTTTTGTTTTTTCATGAGTTCTGCGCAGGCCAAACGGAGCTGGATTCCTGAAAAGGTATGAATCGCATTGTCAATGCAGTTGTGACACGGAACAAAACAACCGAGCATTTGACGGTTGGCCGCGTTAACAATGGCATCGCAGCAAAGCGTGGTGATATCGCCTTTCCACAGATAAATTTCCTTCTGTAGTGGTTTTAGATCAGCAAAATTCGTTATACCTCTGCGCTGAATTTCCTCCTGCAGATAGGCATTTTGCACCTTTAAAAAATCCTTACATACAGGCTGGGGCATACGAATATTCAAAAGCGACCGAAGCAGGTTCTTCTGTTCCTGCTCGCCTGCCGGGATTTCTGTGCCTGCAAGCCGGGGCTGCTCATGGAGCAGGCTCTGAATTAAATAAAATCGCCTTGCTGCTTGCGTCATTTCTTTACCCCTCCCGAATTACAGCGTTTTGCGGACAGGCGTTTATACAGTTGCCGCAGCGTAAGCAGTTTTTCTGCCGGATAACGGATGGTATCGCCGTATAATCAATGCAATTTTGCGGACAAACCCTTGCGCAAATTTGGCAGCCGTTACAAGCGCTTGTGATAAAATAGCCTTCTTTTTCTTCTTTTTCCTGGCCTAAGACAAAGGAAAAACGCTCAATGGGCTTTTTCGAAAGGTCAAACCATTCGCCTTTGCCTTTATACAATTCAAAGACAGTAAGCGCCTTTTGTGATTCTTTTGTAGGGTAGATCTCTTTCATATATGGATTTTTTTCAAAAAGCTGCGGTAAGCAAGCGTTTCCAAGTTCCTTTACCTTTCCCCGTACAGATACCGCAACACAGGACATGGTATCTTCACCTTTTATGCCGGTCAGAGCCATATAGCCGCGGTTTTTCAACCGCTTATAAAGACCTTTGCCCCTTGCTGTGAGAAAATACAGGTTGCTTGCATAACTGGCCATTAGATCAAGCGCGCAGGTCACAGGAAAACCGTTTTCGTCCACGGTTGCGGCAACAACTGTGTGTATTTCCATTTCCAGATATTTTAAAAAGTCCGTTGCCGTCACTTTTATGCGCCTCCTTACAATTTTCATACACTGCTGCAAACGATTCTATAAAAGAAAGGGGGTATTGCGCCATAATTCTGGCTCAGGATTGTTTTTTCATTTAAAAAGGAAGGGGACTGCCATATTTGCAACAGCCCCGCATTTGTTTAGGAAAAAAAGAATCCTGCCGTCATATCCAGATAGTTTTGACCGCTGTATGCCGGGTATTGTTTTTGTACCTCCGCTTTAAAACTGTCTGCATCTGCACAGCTTGCCGCAATTTTTTTGAGATTCTCAAGATAGGCAATTTTAATTTGCGCATCCTTCAGATCTTCCGGCGTGTAGTGAGAGGTAAGGATCAGTCCATAGCCTTTTGCAATATAGTCTTTTAATTGTGCGATCATTTGGTCGGCATGACCGGCGCCTGCCACAATGGAATGACAATCGTGGCCGAGCATATGCGTATAAACGGCGTTGATTTCAGGAATTTCCACATCAAAGGCCTCCGAAGTCTGCTTAATAATGAAATCCACACCGCCAATATTAATTTTGCCCTCGCTGATCACATTGGTAATTTTATGGATGGAGCTGTCAAAAATTTTACCGAAAGCTGCTGCAAAGTTTTCGATCAGGGCCTTGCCGCCGCCTTTTCCGGAGTAATCTATCGCATTTTGCGTTGCATATTTGGGGGTTTCCGGCAGGAAAGCAGCGCCTGCGCCGTGGTAAGCTACAAACATACCTGCAACCTCCATATCTTTCAGGTAAGCCGTAAGTGCTTTAATATTATCAAAAAAACAGGGGGACTCGATGACCACCACTTTACCGTTTTTTTCAATAATAAAAACCTCATTGTCAATCAGGTCGCCTGTCTTATAGGCATGCAATTTTACTTTGCCAAAGTCGTAAATATTGATCTCGCCTTTTTCGAGCTTAACCGTTTTAAATGTCTTTTTGTCCATGGTAAATCCCTCCATAGGTATGTTTCAAATTTTTTGCGCTTTGGAACGGCCGTTTCCCCAGCTCTTGCCTTTATTATACGCAGGCTGAATGGATTGTAAAGTACGCACTTTTTTGTAACTAACCCCCATAAGAGGTAACGATTGCCGGTTTTACGGGCTTTTTCGGGAGAGAATTTTTTCTCTCCCGATTTTTACCCAACCAAATCCATCTTAATTGGGCAGGTTCATCTTCCCTGTAAAAAAGAGCGCCGATAAACCTGTGAGACGTCAGGTTTATCGGCTTTGTGTTTATGTACCCAGTTTTTTTGACGACGGGTATGTGTAAACTCTCTGCGCCGTTTAAGGTTTTCCGTTAACATTTCCAGAAGCAGAGAAAATCATTTATCAAGCGCTTATTCCCTCTAATTCCACCGCTGGTTTTTCTGCTGCCGAAAGGAGGGCGCAAGATCCCATGTGTTCCCGTAATGTTGCAGCCTCTAATTTGCAGTTATATGCAAATCGCCTTTTTTCAGCCTGAAAACAACATCCGCCTGCCTGGCCAGCTCCCCGGAATGAGTGACGACCACCACACACTTATTCATCTGATGCGCGCTCTCCTTAAGGATCTGTGTAATATCCTTCGCGGTATCTTCATCCAGATTGCCCGTAGGTTCATCGGCCAGGATAACCGGTGCCTCGCTGGCAAGCGCCCGTGCGATGGCCACCCTTTGCTGTTGCCCGCCGGAGAGCTTCAGTACATTGCGCTTTGCCTCGTCTTTTGTAAGACCTAAACGCTCCAGAATGGGCAGCGGCGGCAATTTGGAAGTCAGCGCCACATTTTCCGTGGGCGTCAGATAATCGATCAGATTGTATGCCTGGAAAATAAAGGAGACATGGTTTCTCCGGTGCTCGGCCAAACCGCTCTCAGCAATATTTTTTCCATCAAATAAAATCTGGCCGCTGTCTGGGCTGTCCAGACCGCCAAGCAGGGAAAGCAGGGTGGTTTTTCCACAACCGGAGGGGCCGAGAATTGCGTGGATCCTGCCCTGCTCCATCTGGGCGCTGATTCCCTTTAAAACTTTCTTTTTATTGTTATAGGCATATTGGACATTCTGGATCTCCAAGATACTCATAAGCAAAAACCTCCTTAATTCATCTTTGTCAATATCTCTTTTGGCTTTAGCCGCAGCACAGGGAGCGCGGCAAGCGTCACAGACAAAACGATCAGCGGAATCCCGGCTCCACACAAAAGCAAAATATCCTGTCCAGCTACGTTTATCTGTATCTGCGTCAGCTCAACAATATCTTGCGTCTGCTCTGGTTGCTCCGTTTGTGTGAATTGGGTTGTTTCATATTCTGGTGCGGCGGCCTGTTTTAGCAAATGTTCCCCAACGCCTCCGGCAATACCGCTGCTGCAAGCCGCTGCGATAATAAACGCACAGACGGCAATTAGGCATACCTCTGTCAAATGCTGGAGCAGGACATTTCCTTTTCCAATCCCCATTGCCACATATACGCCTGTTTCATGCACCCGGCTGCGCGCCCACAGAGCAAAAATTAAAAGAAGCAAACCGGCGCTGACAGCTAAAACAACAAGAGAAAGAACCCATACAATCTCTTCCAGTGTTTGTAAGGAATCTCTGGCATTTTCATAGTCCACAGCATGTTTTGTGAATGTGCATTTTTCCCATGCCACCCCGTCGATTTCCTGTATCTGTTCAATTAAAGCATCCAGTGTCTCCGGGTCATCCACTTGGAAATCTGCAGTTTCGCAATAAAGCAAACTGTTTTCAGGAAACAATTGAGAATAGCTTTGATGGTCCACAAAGATGGTGTTCTGATAAAATATGTGTGAAAACAGCGTATCTCCTTCCTGCGGCCTGGTGTTCTCAAAAATACCAATAATCTTTACCGGGACGGTTTTATCTGCGGCACCTTCAGCGTTCATTGTATCATCCGATACCATTTGCCGGTTCAACCCCAGTCGTATCGTGTCTCCAATCTGCAAATTGTTTTGCTCGGCAAGCCAGCGGTGGATCACCGCCGCATGCGCCTCGCCGTCGGTGATCGGGCTGCCCTCCAAAAGTGTAAAACCACTCTCTGTAAAAAGCTCGTCTTGCTCTGAGAAAGAGTCCGCTACCACCTTTCCTGCATGTTCAAAGCCTTCCACAATCTGAAAAGCCCCGGCTGTCATAATTTCCAGCGGTGTTCCATTTGCATGCGAATACGCCGCGTAGGAAGTGGAACGTCCATTATATTCTTTAATTCCCGGAAGCTGCCGGATGGCCTGTACCACATCGCCGGTAAGTTGCCCATTGCTTGCTTTGGCATCAATGGTAAAAGAGCCTTTCAGAGATCGCCGGACATTAAGCGCTGCTGTTTCTGTGGCCCTTTGAATGGAAAAGCAGGTTAAAAGCAAAATACCGATTACCAGCAAAATAGAGAAAAGTAAAAGCGTTTTTCCTTTTTTTCGGGCGTTATGTAGAACCGCCCGTTTGAACCAATGCATTGCGTGCCTCCTGTTATTCCATCATGGAAAGTATTTCTTTGGGTTTGTACCTGAAAACAGGGATACAAGAAACGAAGATTGCCGCGGACAGAATGAGAGTACCGCCAATACACACCGCCGCAAAATCTCCTCCTGAAACAGCCACGCTGCCAGCTGCGATATTTGAATCAAACAGGCTGCCTATCCATCCGGCAAAAAATTCACTTAAAAACCATGCGCTGCAAAATGCGGGAATTGCAATCAGCGCGGTTTCTACCATATGCTGGAACAGCAGCGCCGTTTTGGAAATACCCATTGCCATCAGAATTCCCGTTTCCCGAATCCGGCCTTTTAACCAGAAAAACAGAATCAGGGTAATAATTCCGGCGCTCATAACCACGATAACAAGTATCAAAGTGTGGATTAAAGTTGCTACGTTCGACATGGAACCTGCGGCGCGCTGGTATACCTCGTTGTTGGCCGATACAAGAAAATTATTCCAGTTGACGCTGTCAATTTTCTGCACGTCCTGAATAATACCATCCAGCCGTTGTGGGTCGTCTACATAGAAATCTGCGTATTGATAACCATACTGCTCCTCTTCACCCACCCAGTCCGACAGGGACTGCACTACGCGAATGGGGGCGAAGACGTAATTTTCATAACGGTCGGAAGGAGACAGGCTGTTTATGTCGTCCTGGGTTTCGATGATTTTGAAAAGCCCCACAATCTCCACATCTTCGCCCTTGTCGCCGGCGTTGGCCGCTCCGGTTGTCCAGTTTTGCCGGTAAAGTTCCACCTTGTCTCCCACAGAAAGCCCATGTTTTTTTGCCAGGTCTTCGCTGATGAGAATGCCCTTGTCGTCTTGGTCGGTGAGGTGCCGCCCCTGGGTAAGCTGAAAGCGCTGGCTCAAAAAGAACTCGTCATATTCTGTAAAAAACGATCCTATGGTCGTTGACGTAAAATCCAAATCGGTGCCGTCCCATTTGGAGGACGAATAGATCATCTGGAGGGACTGGCCGGATGTGTCTTTCAGATCGTAATAGCCGTAGTTTTTTGCAGTGTAGGCCGTAATCCCATCTATTTTCAAAATTTTGTCAATCATCTCGTCGTTCAAAAACTCCTGCTGGATAATCGAGGTTCCACCTCCTATGTTGTTCATGCTGCCGGTGGCAAGGTTCCGTTCCACGGTAAAGCTGGCCCCGGTCGTCCCCCGCAGCTCTGTGGAGGTGTTTTCGGAAGCCTCCATAACAGACAGCCCACTTAATACAAATGTGGCAACGAGCAGCAAAATTGCGAACAGAAGCGCGGTGCGCCCCATACTCCGCAGGGTGTACAGTCCCGCCCGTTTCAGTAAATTCATCGTTTTATCAACCTCCTGTATTTGATAAAACAATCCTACAGAAGAAAAATGGAGTTAAGGTGGAGCCCCGGAGTATTTTAAGTGAAGTTCCCACATGGAAATAAAAAACCGGGAGGTCTTCACAATGAAAATCTCCCGGCCGGGCGGAAATGCTGTTTTGTTTTTGTGCAGGGTAAGACAGGTTCAGATATTCAGCAGGCGGTATTAAAATTTGTCAGATTTCTTTGATAATTTTATTGGAACAGCTAAAATAGCGATGATGGAAATTACAGATAGAAGCAAAAAAATTATTATTGTCATTTCTATACTTGCTTTAACAAAATACAACAATGCAGAAACAGCAATGTTAACAACTGCAAAAGCGGCACATAAATTTCCAGCCATATTATTGGCATAGTCCCACTTTTGTTTATTCTCCATAATCCTCTTATCATGGTATCCAACTCTAAAATCCGGAAAATTTGAATGTTTCCTTTTTAATACAAAAGCCAAAATACCTAAAATCAGTGCAAATACCACAAAAAGCAATTGCACAAAGCATTTCATAAACGATTTCTCCCCCGGTTCAATTTTTATTTGCTTTTTTGATTATACCATACGCAGGCTCCAAATTTTACCGAAAAACCGCCGTGAACCGCACACCGCTTTCCGTATTTTCCAGTTTATGCGGAATCCCATGGTGCTCGAGAATTGCCTTTGTGATATAGAGCCCCAGGCCGCTGCCGCCGCTGTTACGGTTGCGGGATTTATCCACCCGGTAGAAGGGCGTAAAGATCCGTTTTAAATCTTCTTGCGCAATATGGACGCCTGTGTTTTCTACGGTAAATACTCCATCCCGCAAGGATACAATAATTGTGGCTCCTGCCGGAGAATAGGCCGCCGCGTTGCCGATTACATTGGAGAACGCCTTCTTCAGCAACCGTCCGTCGCCCGCATAGTGGAAATCCGGCTGGATGTCCAGGCGCAGTTTCATTTGTTTATCCTCGATCCGTCCTTTTACTTTCCGGCAGCTTTTTTGCAGCGCCTGGCTGATATTCAGGTCAGAGCGCACAAGCTGAAAATCGCTGCCGCCCATTCTGGCAGCCAAAAGGATTTCCTTTACGATTTTCTCCATGTCACTGGTTGTTTTCAGGCAGTGACGCAGATAAGCGTTTCTGTCCCTGTATTCGCCTACCTGATAGAGCATTCCCTCCAGTTCGCCCTTAATGATGGCGATGGGGGTTTTCAGCTCATGGGATACGGAAGTGAAGAAATCAATTCTTTGCTTTTCCTGCTCCCGTTCTTTTTCAATGTCCTGTTGAAGCTGCTCATTGGCTGTTTGCAAACTGGCCAGGGCATTGCTCAACCGCTGGGACATTTCATTCAGGCTGAAAGCCAGAACGCCGATCTCATCCTTTCGCTTCACATTGCACTTCCAGGTCATATCAAGCGTTGCCATCCGTTTGGCCACACTGCAAATATTTACCAGCGGTTTTGCATAATAGCGGGAACAGATAAGCGCACCGACGACGGAGATCAAAAGAATCATGGCTGCAATAAAAGGAAGGAGCTTCAGCAGTATATCGCTGGATTGGGATATTGCCACAAGGGAAACAATGGCAGAGAGCTGAAAGGTGCGTCCGCCCTGCCGAAAGAACGCCGAACAGCTCATGGACGGAGCAGGTTGTCCACTCCCCTCGTCATTGGCGAAATTCACGGAAAACACATCGCCTCCGCTTTCATCATTAATTTTAACAGTGGCATTATTCTTCATGGAAAATTCCAGCAGGCTTTCAGAGCTTTCCCCCCAGCCCTTTTTCTCCAATATTTCAACCAGACTGTAAAAGTCTGATGTTACCTGGCTTTCCAGCTCAGCATAATAATTTTTCGGCAGAAAGATCATCACCATGGCGTAAATTATAATACAGCAACCCACCAGCAGCGCCAGCATAATGAGAAAGGTTTTTGCCTGAATACTTTTACGGATTTTCTTTCTCAATTTTATACCCCACCCCTCTAATGGTTTCGATGTAGTTTACGCCTAATTTTCTGCGGATATTTTTGATATGGGTGTTCACAATTTTTTCATCGCCAAAATAGTCATACCCCCAAACAGCGTCCAGCAGGTTTTCCCGCGTGAAGACTCTCCCCTGGTTTTCCAGAAGAAGCTTCAATATTTCAAACTCCCGTGTTGTGAAAAATCTGTTTTCCCCGCCAACAAGGACGGTAAAACTGTCTGTATCCAGGGTAATTTCCTTATAGCGAATCACAGCGGATTCAGTCTGACCGCCCTGTTCAACCCGGCGCAGCACCGCCTCGATATGCCGTACCACAACAGGCATGGAAAAGGGCTTTGTGATGTAATCGTCTGCCAGAGCGTCAAAGCCTTTCATCTGGTCGGCGTCATCATCCAGGGCGGTCAGCATAATAATTGGGACGCGGCTTTCTTTCCGCAGTATCTCGCAGACGGCAAAACCGTCTATCTTTGGGAGCATTAAATCCAGCAGCACCAAATTTGGATTATACCTGTGGAATTTTTCAATTCCGTCAATTCCGTCGCCGGCTAATATGACTGTATATCCTGCGTCCTCCAAAAACGCCCGGATAATCTTCTGAATGGATTTTTCATCCTCTACCACTAAAATTGTTTTGGGCATTGCGCGCACCTCCCAATAATAGTGTACCATATAAAAATGGAGTTTGGGTGGAGTAAGTATGACTTTAAAAAAAGGCGGCTTTCAAAAGCCAGAATACTGTAAAAAATTTTTGTAATGATTTTCTCTCTTAAAAATGGATTATGGACAAAAGAAGAGAACATCCCAGACAGTCTGGGATATTCCTTTCTTTCTTTATTTTCTATTATTTATTGGATCTTTTTCGGGAAGAGCATTGTCACAGCAAAACCACGGTTTATGCCGTGGTCAAATAGAACTGTTCCGCCATGCGTATGCATAATTTGCTGGACAATCAATAGTCCCAGCCCGTGTCGCGGCTCTGTCGTTCCGTGATCACTCATCATATAGTGCGGCGTACTGCGCAGCTTTTCCAGCTGTTCATCGGTAATTCCTACTCCATCGTCTGAGACAATAATACAGCGCTGCGCTTCCTCATTGCGAACCTCCAGCGTAATGTGGCAGCCATTTGGGTTGTGGGTCTGTGCGTTATGCAGCAGATTGTTAACCGCCCGATGGAGTAAATTTTTATCTCCCTGAATGATACAGGGCGGCAGGTTATCCGACGTTCTCCATTCTAATGGATATTTCCCATTTAAATCCGCATTGATAAAATCTACGGCGCATTTCCTTGCCACTGCCACCAAATTAACCGGAACCGGTTGCAGCGGCTGCATATTATATTCTAATTTAGAGGATAAATTCAGGTCGTTAATTAGATTCTTTATTTTCAGACCCTGTTTCTGAATGATAGACGCTTTCTTTCGATCTTCTTCTGAGAGTGTGCTGTTTTCTTCCAGTTGCCCGGCATACCCCAGCACCATAGAGAGAGGCGTGCGGATGTCATGGGAAACGCCGGAAATCCAGTTGGCCCGGGCAGCCTCCTTCTTTCTCAGTTCACAATCCTGCCGCATGAGCTTTTCGGAGCCGCGGTTGATTGCAGCAGCCAACTCCGACAGCAGGCCCTTTTCTTTGATATAGACTTCTTTGCCCTCCGGCAAATCCTCAATTCCCGCTACGATAGGCCTTACCGATTTTAAAACACCCGATGTAGATACAAAATAAATCAAAAGGATCGCCAGAAAATTAACTGCCAGGAACAGTAAAACAATTTTTGGCGCATCGGCAATCAGCTGATAATCAAAAGCAGGCCACATGTGCTTCCAGTACACATCCTTGGGGTGTCCCATAAAGATCAAGTCATCCCCGAAAGCAGCAGTTGTAGTAGGGTAATCCTCAATATACCCGCGCGTATAGTAAGAGAGGTCCGCCGCTGTGTAATGAAGCGGCACCCCTTCCGGCAGGTTCTCGCTCTGCCAGATTACATCACCGGTTCCATTTTCAACCAAAATTGCCCAAGCGTTTCTTTGCTGTAAAATTTCCCGGCCCTTTTCTGAAAGTGTATATTTACCGCTTTCTGTTTCCAGCAATTCGCTCCCAAGTTGTTCGGCAGCCTCCCACCCGCCGGCGTTAGACTCTGATTGGAAAAATACCAAAATAAGCAGCAGAATATTCAATATAAACAGACCGATGAACGAAAAAAGCAGAATTTTTACAAATCGACGGATGAGTTTAAACGTACTTTTCATTGCTTATCCCTCCAGCATCAGCTTATACCCCAGTCCCTTGACGGTAATCAGGGATACGGGCTTAGAAGGGTTTTCTTCGATTTTCTCCCGAATCCGGCGGATATGCGCCATCAGGCTGTTTTCATAGCCAAATGGATTGTCGCTCCAGGCCGCCTCGCACAGCTGGTCAATGGTGACAATCCGGCCGGCGTTGCGATAAAGCGCCTGCAGAATATCATGTTCCTTTGCCGTCAGCGGCAGACGTTCTTTGTCTTTGACCACTTCCGCCCGTGAAAAATCAATCTGGCTCCCAGCAAGCTGCACCAGCGGATTTTCTTCCTTATAATACCGACGAAGAATAATCCCCACCCGCAGCAACAATTCCTTTGGAAGAAAAGGCTTTACCATGTAATCGTCCGCGCCCAGCCCCAGGCCGCGAATTTTGTCCTCGTCCTCTCCGCGGGCCGTCAGGAACAGTACGGGGATTTCGGTAAACGTCCGCAACCGTTCAAAAAGGGAAAAACCGTCCCCATCCGGCAGCATAACATCCAAAACAGCCAAATCAGGTTTCCATTCCCTTGCAGTGGAAACCGCTTCCGCTACGTTGCCCGCCGTCCGGATCAAGGTATATCCGTCCTTTTTTAAAAAATCAGATACCATATTCAATATCTCCGCTTCATCGTCCACGAGGAGAATTTTTTTCTGTTTAAAATAGCTGTAGTCCATATTTGTTACCTCCTGTCCCCATTATATCATAGAAATTCCGTTTCTTCTTCCGGTATTTTAAAATGTAAAGTAAATGTAAGGTAGCGAGAAGGTTGAGACAAGGTTGCCGGTCTATACTGATGTCATCACAGGAAAGGAGTATGTGAGACATGAATATTATCGAAACACAAAATCTGACCAAAACCTATGGGGACTTTACAGCGGTGTCCCATTTGAATCTGCATATTCAAAAAGGCCGCGTCTATGGGTTTCTCGGTCCTAACGGCGCAGGAAAATCTACTACCATGAAGATGTTTCTGGGACTTACCCATCCCACGGAAGGAAACTTTTACATTGACGGAAAAACCTATCCTTCCGACCGTGTGGCCATTTTAAAGGAGGTCGGTTCCTTTATTGAGGCACCTGCCTTCTATGGCAATCTGACCGGAGAGGAAAACCTGGAGATTATACGCAAAATTCTCGGCCTGCCCAAAAGCAGCGTTTCCGACGCACTGGAGCTTGTAGGGCTTACCCAGTTTCGCAAACGATTGGCTAAAAAATATTCTCTCGGCATGAAGCAGCGGCTGGGGCTTGCAGGCGCACTGATCGGCCAGCCGCCTATCCTTATTCTCGACGAGCCGACAAACGGCCTTGACCCGGTGGGCATCCACGAGATTCGCACGCTGATTAAATCCCTCCCCCAACAGTTTCATTGTACGGTGCTTGTCTCTTCCCATCTGCTGGCGGAAGTAGAATTGATAGCGGACGATATCGGGATCCTCAACCACGGCCGGCTGCTGTTTGAGGGGACAATGGAGGATTTGAAAAGCAGCGCCCGTTCCGCCGGATTCCCCACCGACAATCTGGAGGATACTTTCCTTGCCATGATTGACGAGGACAACCGAAGAGGAGGCGCTGGAAGATGACACTGGGACTGGAAACAAAAAAACTGAAACGGACAGGGTATTTTCCTGTTTTTCTGGCTGGGGGACTGCTGGCGGCAGCGTTTCCGCTTATGAATATGCTGGGCCGCTCTGAAACCTTTACCTCCCTGCCGGGAGACCCTTTTGCCATCCTGATGGACGCCAACTGGCAGATGATGGCCATGCTCAATATTTTAGTATCCATCTGCGGCGCCTGTATGATGTACCACACCGAGTATACCAACAACGGCGCGCAAAAAATGGATGTGCTGCCTGTTCGGACAGGAAAACTGTTTGTAATGAAGTTTATAATCGCCGCCTTGGTGTTTGTTCTGATGGTCGCCATAGAAACTGCCGTTCTTGCCGGATGCGCTGTTCACTGGTTTCCCGGTTATGAAATTGACATGTTAGAGCTTCTGAAAAGTGTAGGCTTCCAGTGGTTTGTCGCCCTGCCCACAGTCATGCTGATGCTGGTGATTGCCTCTGCCTGCAAAAACATGTGGATATCTCTTGGAATTGGCGTGATTTTGGTATTTACCCTGTCTATCTTTCCGCAGGATAATCTGGTCTTAAACCTGTTCCCGTTCAGTTCTCCCTATCAGAGTTTTTCCGCTGCAGCAGAAAACAACCGTATTCCTCTGTTTATAAGTATTTGTGCTGCAGAAACAGTGATTTTGGGGTTGCTGGAGCCAGTTTATCAAAAAGTCAGGAGGTGTACAGAATGAACTTCTTTTCTTTTGTAGGCGTAGAACTCAAAAAAATACGCCGCTCCAAAATCCTGTTGATTCTGCTCATACCGGTTACAATCATGTGGATCCCCAGCATCGTCAATTCCCATATGATTTTTGACACGCGCGGGATCAACATCTCCCCGGAAAATAATTTTCTTATTCAGGGTTTTATGGGCATGGCCTGGTTTATGATTCCTGCGTCGCTGGTCATCTGTACAGTACTGCTCATTCAAACGGAACGCTCTCATAAGGGAATCCTCAAAATGCTCTCCATGCCGGTGAATACCGCTAAGCTCTGTCTGGCTAAATTTGCAGTGCTTATTCTGCTGGCCTTTGCCCAAATGGTCATGACAATCGGCGCCTATTACATCAGTGCGGCCGCCGCTTCTCACATTCTGAATTATCCCTTCGCCTTGGAACCGCTTTATGTCTGCCGGGTCGCACTGAGCCTTTATGCCGGGGCGATTCCCATGGCGGCGGTATTCTGGATGATTGCCAATTTGATTCAGACGCCGGTTTTTTCGGTAGGAATTGGCTTGGCTTCTATTGTTCCATCTGTTCTGGTTATTAACACGAAGATTTGGTTTGCCTACCCGATGAGCTACTCTTTTTACCTGCTGATGGTGGAGTATGGAAAAGCTGCTGAAGGAATTTATGAAACCCAGATCGACTGGCTGCCCTGGCTACCGGTTGCCGCTGCAATCACTATAATTGCGCTTGCTGTTGCCTGCATGCGGTTTGGCGCTGCTGAAAGGAGATAACGATAATGAAAAACAAAATTTGTACTGCAATTGCTACGATTATGCTCTTTATCCCGTGGACGATCCTTCCCCTGCGCACCTTTGACTGGGCGCTGGAATCCCCAGTAGCGGAAATTATGGTTTACAGCTATGCCGCTTTTATGATTTTCTCCGGGGTCTTCTCCATTTTCACCTTCACCAAAGGAAAGGTTAAAAACAAATGGATGCAGGTCTGTACCGTGATTAATGGAATTTACGCGGTCGGCGCAACGGCCATTCTTTGTATGGCGATTTTCAACCTGTTATAAGGAGGGGCTTTTGATCAAAAAAGGGCATGGATTGCCGTTGTTTTGATGTTCTGCCTGGTGTTTATCCTGGCAGGCCGCAGCAAGGATTTTATTTTGGATGGATTCAATGATCTGCTCCACCATGCCAGCCAATACGCCCTGACCGACGAAAAAGCCCTGCAGGGTGAGAGAATGAAAGGTGTGGACACCTACACGGTTCTTATACAGCCAAATACGATGGCTTCAACGGCGCTAAATATCTTTTCGGTGGTACTGGGCTGAATTGGAAGAATTTCTGCAATCGGTCGTAGCTTTTTGTTTTTACAGGCCTTGACAATCATTTTTTATTCCATTACTCTGGTAATAGAGCTGCCGGCTGCTCTCATTTTACATAAAAGGAGAGCAATAGAATGTACCATAAAAGATTTCAGGGGAACCATTATAAAATTGGATTTCAGTGGGGTTCTCTGCTGGCAAAGCACGGAAATTTAATTTTAGACCACATTCCTTTTCCTATTACCGAAGAACGAATTCAGTTTGCACAACAATGCAAGCCTGTTTACCAAGAGTATTTCCCACAGGTATTAGAGGAAATTCAGGGAATCGCAGACGGGCAAGGGTGCTCTGCAGAGTATTTGCAGGCGGTTTTATTCAGCATGTACGCCATGCCTCCGGCCCGCTGCTGTTCCTGTTTTGCAGTTTCAAACGGGGAGCACATTCTACTTGGCCGCAACAGCGACTTTCTGATTGCACTTGAAAAAAACAACGCAAATGTAATCTACCGGTTTTCTTCCGATTCTTATGCTTTTACTGGAAACACCACCGCCTTTGTACAGATGGAAGACGGCGTAAATGAAAAAGGACTGGCAATTGGTTTGACTTCTGTTGATCCTCCCTCCATCCAGCCGGGAATGAATGCAGGGCTTCTGCTGCGGTTTTTTTTGGAAAGATGCCAAACGACGGAAGAAGTCCTCCGCTGGGTTGAAAAACTTCCAATCAGTTCCGCACAAACCTTTACCATAGCGGACGCCCATGGAAATATTGCGGTATTGGAATGCTTTGCAGACGGCCTGCAGGTGATTCAGCCGAAAAAAGGCCGGCCTTATGTCTGCGCGACAAACTTATTCCACTCAGAGAAACTGGCTTCAAAAAACCGGCCTGACGTAGACACCTGGGAAGCGGAACCACGATACCAAACCATGGTTCGGCGTCTAAAACGTCATGCTTCTTTAATGGATTTGGATGAGGCGAAGGACTTGCTTGCAGGAAAAAACGGCTTTCTTTGCCAGTATGACAGAAAAACAGGAAAAGATACCGTTTGGTCTGTCATTTACGCTCTCAAAGAACGTCGCATTTACCGTGCGGAAGGAAATCCCGCACGGCGCGGGTTCAAAGAAGACAGACGTTTCTTCTTTCATTAAATCCAAATATATTATATTTTTATCTTTTCACATACAAAGTGACAAGAGGTTTAAAATTTATGTTACCGGTCAACCGTCCAATCTGAAATAAACGGGCTTATACACAAACTTAACCGCTCCCAAAGTCCTATAAAAAAGTGTATAAGGCGGCCAGGCGCTAAAAGCGCCTGGCCGCTGTTCCTTTCATTTAGATATTTTCTTCTTTTAAGACTAAAATAGGCGGAAAACATTTTGAATGAAAGCAGAGCATTTTACCTGCTTTGTATGGTGGAAGGCCCGTTTTTCACGGGCCTTTCTATCATTCGGCATGCGTTTGCAGATATTTCCGGTTTTACGTTTAAACTCTGAAACCTGTATTTTACAGGAACGGCCGACCTCTTCCGACTGACCGGTTCATAGTGCGGTTCCTTTCTTTGGAATGTAAAATAACTTCATATCCACTTTTTCCAAAGTCAGCAACTTTACTTTTTTATCAATGCCGCCTGCATACCCGGTCAGGCTTCCGTTTGTCCCCACAACTCTGTGACAAGGCACAATAATAGAAATTTCATTATGTCCAACGGCACCGCCGACCGCCTGCGCCGACATACGCGCAAGCCCTCGTTTTGCCGCAAGCTGCCTTGCAATTTCTCCATAAGTCATCGTCTGCCCATAAGGGATAGTACACAGAATTTCCCATACTTCATTTTGGAAGTCTGTGCCTGTAAAGTGAAGCGGCACCGTAAAATCCGGTTCTTTTCCCGAAAAATAAACGTCCAGCCATTGCTTTGCTTTTTTTAAGATAGGCAGTTCTTTTTCCTCATGTTCTTTGTCAAGATAAAGGGCAAAATATTTCTGCCCCTCAAACCATAATCCAGTTAAACCAATATTGTCTGCCGCTAATAGAATCCCACCAATGGGGGACGGATAATGACTGATATACTGCATACATCATGCCTCGCTTTTCCTAAAGTTTTGTATTTTAAATAATTTATTCTTGCTACAGATACTCTCCTGTACGGCTCTGCGGAGCGTTTTTAATTTCCTCCGGAGAACCAACGGCAATAATACTGCCACCTTCATTGCCGCCGCCCGGTCCCATATCGATGACATAATCGGCGTTGCGAATGACATCTAAGTCATGCTCAATTACGATCACCGTGGCGCCGTTTTGAATGAGCGTCTGAAAAACGCCGAGCAACGTTTGCACATCCAATGGATGAAGCCCTATCGTCGGTTCATCGAAAACAAATACCGAGTCCGACTGGCTCTTCCCCATTTCGCCTGCCAGCTTCAACCGCTGCGCTTCTCCACCGGACAGGCTTGGCGTTTGTTCGCCAAGCGTTAGATAACCCAGTCCAAGATTTTGCAAAACCTGCAGTCTTTGATGAACAATCTTCAAATCGCAGCAGGCCTGGAGGGCTGCGCGGATATCCATTGCCATCAACTCGGGCAGGGAATATGCAGCCCCCGCCTTGTTCTGGTACTTTACTCTGCCGGCGTCTTTGGCATAACGGGAACCTCTGCATTCCGGGCACGGTACCTCTACATCCGGCAGAAACTGTACGTCAAGGCTGATCACTCCCGTTCCATCACAGACAGGGCATCGCAGTTTTCCCGTATTGTAAGAAAAGTCCCCTGCTTTAAAACCAGACCGTTTTGCCTGCCGGGTTCCCGCAAAAATCTTGCGCAGCTCGTCATGTACGTTTGCATAGGTTGCAACAGTGGAGCGGACGTTGACACCAATTGGCGCAGCGTCTATCAGTTTTACCCTCTCGATTCCGTTTGCTTCAATCGCCTTTATGTGTTCCGGAAGTTTTTTCCCGGCGATTACAGCCTCCAGCGCAGGAACCAGGCTCTCTAAAATCAAAGTGGTTTTCCCGGAGCCAGACACACCGGTGACAACGGTCAGTTTTCCCTGCGGAACATCCACGGAAAGAGGCTTTACCGTATGAATTGCCGTTGTGGCCAGACGGATTCTTCCTTTTTCAAATATGGAGTTCTTCCCAGAGTCTTTTTTTGCGTATATCTGTTCCTTTCCGGAAAGGAACGGCCCGATCTGCGAGTTCACATTCCGTATAATTTCCCGAACGGTTCCTTCCGCAATGATCCGCCCGCCGTCCGCACCTGCATGGGGGCCCATTTCGACCAGCCAGTCTGCTTTCGATAAAATTTGTGTATCATGATCCACCAACAGAACAGAGTTGCCGTCTGCAATTAAATCCCGCATTACGGCGTGCAGGCCCAAGATATTAGATGGATGCAGGCCGATGGACGGTTCGTCCAGCACGTACAAAACACCGGTGGTGCGGTTTCTCACTGCACGGGCAAGCTGCATCCGTTGCCGTTCCCCAGTGGAGAGAGTTGAAGCCGCCCGGTCAAGGCTGAGATAACCCAGGCCAAGATCCAACAGTCTTTTGGCTACGGCCCCAAATGAGTTGCATATACTCTCTGCCATCGGCCGCATCTCTTCCGGCAGACATTCCGGCACGCCGGCTACCCAATCCACAAGCTCCGTAAGCGTCATTTTACAGGCCTCGGCCAGAGAAATCCCGCGCAGTTTTGGCGCTCTTGCCGCTTCTGACAAACGGGTGCCGCCGCAGTTGGGGCAAATATCTTCCTTTAGAAATTTTTCTACGCGTTTCATGCCCTTTTCGTCTTTCACTTTGGCCAGCGCGTTTTCTACAGTATAGGTCGCATTATAATAGGTGAAATCCAGTTCTCCCGCCTGGTTGGAATTTTTAGACTTATACAAGATATGCTTCTTTTCAGCAGGACCGTGAAAAACAATGTACCGCTCTTTCGCGGTTAAACTTCGAAACGGTACATCGGTACGAACACCCATTGCCCGGCAAACATCCACCATCAGCGACCACATCAGCGAATTCCATGGGGCAACCGCACCTTGCTCAATTGTAAGGGATTCGTCCGGCACAAGCGTGGCCATATCAACCGTGTGCACGATCCCCGTTCCCCCGCAGGCTTGGCAGGCCCCTTGGCTATTGAAGGCCAGTTCTTCCGCCGAAGGCGCGTAAAAGCGTACGCCGCATTTCGGGCAGACCAGTTCCTGCTCGGCCGCCACGGCAAATGCAGGAGCATGATAATGCCCATTTGGACACTGGTGGTTTGCCAGCCTGGAAAACATCAGTCGGAGGTTGTTGAGCAGTTCCGTTCCGGTTCCGAATGTACTGCGGATACCCGGAACACCTGGGCGCTGGTGCAGTGCAAGAGCTGCCGGGACATACAAAACTTCATCTACCTGGGCTTTTGCCGCTTGCGTCATCCTTCGTCTTGTATAAGTAGAAAGTGCGTCCAGATAGCGCCTGGAACCTTCCGCATACAAAACTCCTAATGCAAGGGATGACTTCCCGGAACCGGATACGCCGGCAATCCCGACAATTTTATTGAGTGGAATATCCACATTAATATTTTTTAAATTGTGCACCCGTGCGCCCCGTACTTTTATTTTATTCACCATGTGGCGTCATCCTTTATCCTCTCATAATAGCAACTTATTGAAACAGCCGTTGCCTTTATTGGACGCAATCTCCATTCCAAGCAGTCTTTCAACGCTTTTGCAGCCATCCATGATAAATGCCCGTACCAATTTCCTGTTTTTATCGCTGCAACCCCTCTGCCTTCCGGTAGCAGCGTTTCTGTAATGTTCAGCATATTTTATATTGCCTTCCGTTGACACTTTCTGTCTAAAACGCCATGATAATACCTTTCTTTTATAAAATTCACTGTATTGTAAATATTCACTTTTGTCAAGTGAATAAAACGAATATTTTCTGAAATTTTCAAGCTCTGCAATTTTTTCGGCGCCCAAGCTGTTTATTGTTTCGATAAAAGAACAAAGAGAAAAAAGGATACATTGACTCAAAAACCGATATATAGTAAAATCAGTAAGAAAGATTCAAATGGAAACTATTTGGTCTGGAGGTTTAATATATGCGCGAAAAAAGAGATGTAAAAGCGTTGCCCGCCTGCCCGGTGGAAACAACCCTGGCACTGATTGGCGATAAATGGAAGGTGTTGATTTTACGCGATTTGTTACCTGGTACAAAACGGTTTGGAGAATTGAAAAAATCTATTGGCAGTGTATCACAAAAGGTACTGACCGCGCAGCTCCGGGACATGGAGGAAAACGGCCTTATCAGCCGCAAGGTGTATGCAGAAGTTCCACCAAAAGTAGAATACACGCTTACAGAGCTTGGACAAAGTTTAAAACCGATTCTTGACGCTATGCAGACCTGGGGAGAAGGATATAAATCTTCCATAAATTAATGCCCAAACGGCGGATATCTGTAAAAACAGAGTATCCGCCGTTTGGATTTTAAGTATTCACTTTTCGCAAAATTTCCGTTGCAAATTCATGTAATGACTGCATGGGCATGCAGTATACTGTTTATCTTCCAATTCTCTAAAACGGTTTGTCTGATAGTATTGTTTTCTAATTATTGATATGAACGGAAATTTTCTGTTTTTCAAATTTTGTAAAAAATCCAGTAGAAGCCAGCCCGATTATGCACACAATCAGACCGCTTGGAATCAACACCCAATAGACACAGTCTGAGAAGTGGTCAAACAAGGCTCCGTAAACAATTTGTCCGGCCGGTTGTGCACACATAGAGAGCGTAAACACGTAGGACATCACCTTACCCATCAGGTGTTCCGGTGTGCATTCCTGTATGACAGAAATGGCGTAGGTAGAGAAAAAGCTGCACCCAAGCTGGCAAACGCAAAACATAATGAGCAACAGCAGATAGCGGAAAAAAGCACTTGTCGGAAGTAGGAAAGCAACACCGCATGGGATCAGGCAGCATCCAAAAGATACCAGTACGATAGTAAAATGACGCATCCGCAGTTTTTTTGCCAATATTGCAACGCCCAGACTGCCCAAAATAGACGCAACGCCCATGGCACTTTCTGCCACGCCATAATGTGTGGCGGAAAGACCCAACACTGTGCGTACCAAATAAGGAAAGCCCACCACAGCAGTGCCCACCACAAACAGGCTCACCATTGCAGCCAAAAGAAGCAGCTTCAAAATGCCGGGCTGTTCCCGACGCAAAAAGCGCATACTGACTGCGAAATCTTCCTTAATAATTGCGCCAATTTCCATTTTATGCGCAGGCTTTTGGTAGTCCAGCCGGATAAAGCATTCCAGAAAGGCGGTCACGAAAAAACACACGACCGCAGCATAGAATACCGGCTGGATCCCAAATGCGGTATAGAAAACACTGCCCAAAAACGGGGTAATGAGCGAGGCAATGGATGCTACCTGACTAACAACTGCATTCCCCTTTACAATATTGTCCCCGGAAAGCATTTGCGGAACGCATGCCTGCACGGTAGGTGATTCAAATGCACCTAGCACAGATAAAATGATAAGCAATGCGCCGATGACGAAAATATTCTGCCCAAGGAGCATAGCAAAACTGGCAATGAGTACCGAAAACCCGGAGAGGGCATCCAGCACCACCATAATGTTGCGGCGGTTTGCCCGGTCTGCAAGAATACCGCCGAAGGGAGACAGTAAAATTGTAGGAAGCATAGCCAGCGCCAGCAACCCTGCAAAAATAGAAGCTGAGCCAGTTTGCTCCAGCACGTACATGGACAGCGCAAATTTCAAAGTATAGTTTCCAATCAGCGAACTGATCTGCCCCAAAATCAAAAAGGTAAAATTATGGGTAAAAAGTTTCTGCTTCATCTTTCCCTCCTGAATATCAATATCCGCAGCAACTCTGTAATAAGGCCAACGACGCCGAATCCTGCACACCACATGGCGGCTGTTTTGTGGCCGCCACTCGAAAGGTGCTTTGCGCCAACCAAAAGCCCGATTTCAGCGGCAGTGGAAATCCCCCTTATGGTAAAGCGGAACAGGCGGTTTTCACTGTATTTCTGGGTTGCGCCTTTCTCTAAACACTTTGCCGCAGCCTCTATCCGGCATTCTAATCGCGCGGCCAAATCTTCTGCTTTTTGATCAAATTCTCTTTCTGTCATACATAGAACCTCCCATACAATAAAGGATTAAAATAGATATAATACATTTGCCGGTATGTAAAATACTAAAAAGTAAATATTTATAATACCGTCTGAATGTATGTATATCTTCAAAATAAAATTGCCTTACGGCAACTTTATTGTTCGTCTGGCATTTTTTCAAAAAACGCTTCCACCAAAATATAGATGGAATCGTCCATAAGAGGTACGCCCATCTTCTCCAGCATATCGCCAAGAAAATGGAACTTGTGCTTCATCCCCTCTTTATCTGTCGGAAACACAGAAGGCAGCAGCCATAAGCTGGTGAGCAATGGCATCAATTCTGCAATCTCTTTGGCATACTCGGTGTGCAGGGAGCCATCCTTATTCCCCTCCTCCAACAATTCCTGATAATACGGGGTTAAAATACGCAGGTTGGATTCGATCATCTCCACCAAAAGCCGGGGATTGCGCGTGAGAGGGATGGACTGTATGGTCATGCTGGTACGGGCTTCATCTGACTGATTCAGCCGGATGGCCTCCCGCAGCTTTTGCAGGCCGTTGAGATCCGAACGCTTTCTAACTTTTTCAAAGGGATTATTTGCCGAAAACATTCGGTCGCCTACTGCATCCATGATTTCCTCTTTTGATTTGAAGTGGTGGTAAACAGCTCCTTTTGATAAACCACCCAAATGGTCTACAATATCCTGGATGGTGGTACTCTCATACCCTTTTTCCAAAAAAAGGCGTTGGGCTGCGTCCAATATCTTTTCTACCGTTACTTCCGGATATTTGTTCCGCGCCATCTGTTTCCCCTTCTTTCTAAACATACCTTTAGTATGTATTATAGCAGACGATAAAGTTCATGTCAAGGTGCAGTATGTATTATTCTTTTAAAACGACAGTGATTGAGCAAATGGCGGTGCTGCCAGTTTACAACTTATAAATGAACTCTTCTGTAAATTAAGTGGCATATTATACCTTTATCCCTAAAAAAGGGCTAAAGCGTAATGAGCCATTAACCCGACACCGATTTTTCCCCTAATTATCCTTAATCACATGGTGCTAGCACCATGTATAAAGAACATTAACAAGGAAAATATCAATTCGCTACTCGCCCACCACTCTAATCAACAAATAAAAATTTACGCAAATAAAAGCTATTTCCTTTTCTTTCGTTGCAATTTTTTTGACAAATTATTGCCCTTTTCTTTCTTTTTGATATATGCACATCTTTTTTCGGCTATAAATACATAGTACCCATTAAGTTCTTGTACTTTTACGCCGCCAAAAACAGATGACAGTTTATTTTTGTACCATTCAAGGCGTTTCGTAACCATTACCATTCGCCCGCCAATCTGTAACTTTTTGAAACCAATTTCAATAAAGTGTTTCGCAACTGAAAAATCCGTATGGTACGGTGGATTAGATAATATAAGCGTGAAGTCATTTTCAATGATATTATCTAATCCGTTGCTTATTCTGGTATCAATATTAGGAACACCATTCAATTCAGCGTTTCTTTTTGCAAGGTTTACAGCTATTTCGGATATATCGCACATAACAACATTCTGTCCACCAATCTTTTTACCCGCCAAAATTCCCACAACGCCATAGCCACACCCTAAATCTAATACTTTGTCATTTTCGGAAAAATCTATCAATGAAAGCATTGATAATGTTCCAATATCAACAGCATTTGGCGAAAAAACCGTCGGTTCCGTTTCAAATACCAATGATATGTTTTTTATTTCTGTTTCAATCATGATATTTCACTCCTGCAAACTTTATTTTTTATTCGCAGACTTGCTTCAATGTGCATAATCCAGTGACGTGAAAATGGCATTTGGATTAAACCTTTTAAATCCTTATTGCACCAGTAATCAATGAGCCAGACCGTCTTTTCATCTTCACTGACTACGCCCAATGTGCGGACAGTTTCTTTGTCCTGCTCCGTATATTTTTTCTTCAAATCATCAAATGTAAATTGCTTTAACAGTTCAGACGTTGCTTTATCCACATCATACACATAATGGTAAAGCTCACATAAATCAAGCTCCTTAGAAAAATCGGCTATTTCCTGCTTTACCAATTCATTACCCGTTGTAATGATTGGGGAGTGCATACGTCTTTTGTAATTGCCTGCAAAAAATATCTGTTCATCTTTTGCAATAACAGTATGCGCAACAATATCCTCAATCCGAAAAATATGATAAAGTGAATATGATATTGTTTTACTGTGGTATCCCTCTGCACTGATAAACGGAATGGCGCACATCTGCTCTTTTGTCAAAGTATTTTCAAATTCGGATATCTGCCCTATCAGTTTTTCACGCAGTAACAGCAGTGTCATAATCCCATCACAAAAACTGTTCCTGCTTTTAATCTGCATTTGCATAGTTTTATTAAGTTCTGACCATTCTTTATTCATAGACATTCTCCGTAAATTTTGATTTATCCATATCTTTCACGTTTTAATTATACCACTCATACCCTCTATTTTCCACCATAAAATATAGGGCATGGCAACCGCACCATTACTTTCTTTTCCATATCCGTCATATCCTATCAATTCCCTTTCCTATCGGCTCATTTCAAAGCTACGCTTCAAGCGTTTGTCTGCCCTCTCCGTAAAATCGTCCGTTTTCGGTCTGCCGACAGCGGGCGATTTTTGCTTGTTGGGAAGTTTCCCAAACCCTCTGATTTCCCTCTCACTATCTACAACACCGTACAAGGCGGTTTTGCCGAAGTTTTGAGAGAATTTTTTTCAAATTTTTTCTTACTTTCTACTACGAAGAACGAGTTGAAAATGCCGAACAGCGAAACAAAAATCAACGTTGATATAGGATTGGGAATATGTTAAACTGTATTCGTCTCAGATTATTGTATCAGACAGAAAGAAGTGATTTGTATGTGTATCAACACAAAAAAAGAAACAAAGCTGTTCTCCATGCAAAGCCAGTAGATTGCGACGGTTGCATGGAGTAAAAATAGTCGCAAAATAAAAATGTTGGCTTTGCAACTTGACTATCATATCAAGGAGGAAGTCCGCATGAAATATCTGAACGCACAAGTTATTCTTCCGAAAGCATTGGTAAAAGAGCTGCAAACTTATGTTCAAGGCGGATATATCTATGTTCCTGTCGAGCAGGAACAGCAAAAACGTTGGGGAGAAGTTTCCGGCTACCGGCAGGAATTAGCGCAACGGAACCAACAGATAAAAGAGGAATATCAAAGTGGTACTTCTATGGAGTGTCTGTCTGAAAAATATTGCTTATCCTTATATGCTGTTCGGAAAATCATATATCAAAAGTAACCGTAAGGGGCTGCCAAGCGCAGCCTCTTATTTTATACCAATCGTTTCGGTATCGTACAGTGTATAGAATATCTATCTGAATGCCTGTAAACTAAAAGTGAAGCATACAAAGATTTTATGAAAGGCGGCTACTATGTGTACCAGATTTGTTTATCGCGGAAGCAACATAATAACAGGCTTTAATTTTGACATTGACCTTTCTGTATGGACGCATAAAGTAATGAAAGAAAAAGAGCGTTTCTATATCGGGATTTTGCGACCGGATGGAATTTATCATTCTTATCATGGAGTAAATCAAAATGGGAATGTAGGAACGCTATTATATGTGCATGGTAATTCTGCCGAAGCGTATCAAGACGGCGGCAACTGTATGACGATTGCCGATTTAACAGAGCAGTTTATCAAGGCGCAGATTTCCTTTGATGAGGTCCTTCAAATTGTTAAGTCGAAGAAAATTGTGTATGCGCCGGACGCTACCATGCAGGCAATGTTGTCTGATGTGCATGGACGCACATTGGTAATTGAACCGGGAATTGGTTACCGGGAGGAACAAGGTAAATATTCTTTAATAACGAATTATTCTTTGATGAAGCCGGAAAGTACGAGAGATTTTATTATACCGGGCGATAACAGGTATGAGCTGGCTTTGCAGTTATTAGATAGCTGTAAAAACAAATTTTCAGTTTCCGACGCATTTACATTACTTCACACAGTCCGACAAGAGGGCATGTGGGCGACTAGAGTTTCATTTGTTTACTCTGCAAACGAACAAAGCGTGTATTATACGGAAAATAATCACTTTGAGCATATCAGAAAATTTATTTTTCCGTTTGTCTAACAAGAAAGGAGCAGTTATGCCACAGAAAATTTATCCTCGTTCAAAGGACAAAGAAACAGTCTATTTAAAAAGTGTCATCAGCAATCCCAATATCATAATCGGCGATTATACAATGTATAACGATTTTGTCAGAGAGCCAAAGGATTTTGAGAAAAATAATGTTTTATATCAGTACCCAATCAACCAAGATAAGCTGATAATCGGTAAGTTTTGTTCGATTGCCTGCGGAGCAAAATTTATATTCAATAGTGCAAATCACAGTTTGTCTTCACTTTCTACCTACCCATTCCCCATATTTTTTGAAGAATGGAATTTAGATGTAAGGAATATCACAAAAGCATGGGATAACAAAGGCGATATTGTTATCGGGAATGATGTTTGGATTGGTTATGAAGCAGTTATTTTAGCAGGTGTCACGATTGGGGATGGTGCTGTTATCGGAACCCGTGCCGTTGTTACAAAAGATGTTCCCCCATATACAATCGTCGGCGGTGTTCCGGCAAAGCCTATAAGAAAGCGCTTTACCCAAGAGACGATTGATTTTCTCGTTAAAGTAAAATGGTGGAATTGGTCTGAAGAGCGCATTCGACAACACATAACCGAGATACAGTCAGGAAACATTGAATATTTGCGTTAAATTGCCGCACGACGACAAAAGAAAAAACGTCATACAGCGATCATTACTCATGCGAAAAAGTATTTTATGGGCGGCTTTGAAATATGGAGCCGCCTATTTCATTATGTTGACAAAAATGCCATGGCATTTTCCTGTATTTGTAATAGTCTTAAAGTATCAAAAAAAGCCTATTCCATATAACGGGATATTCCGGCTATCATTATGAATACACATATCATTCTACACAATTAAATAACTCATATTACCAAACACCTATGTGGTTTTGCGACTGCATGGGCGTTTGTTGTAATAGCCCCCTATTGGGAAGAAAGGGGGTGAGTTAGATGATTTATTCGAAAGAATACAAGGAGCATATCGAATACTCTTTTGCCGCTTTTTGTAAGGTGGTTCTCCACAATGCGGCAATAAACGCATACCGTGATTTCGGACGGAAGCAGAAACGGGAAATATCGCTTAAATACTTGATGTCGGAGACGTCGTTTGAAGCGTTCACAACAGATACTTATTTTGAACAATACGACCGACCGACTATCTTTGTTGCAAAAGGGCAAAAAATTGTTATCGCAAGCAAGCGATTAGCCGACACACTATCAAAATTGACCGAACAAAGACGTAATGTTTTGTTTCTGTACTTTTTCTTCGGTTATACAGACGCTCAAATCGGAAAAAAGTATGGACGAAGCAGAAGCACAGCGAATTACTGGAAATTAGCAGCACTAAAACAGCTACGAAAAGAAATGGAGAGATTAGAACATGAGGAACAAAAAGCTGATACCTTTTGAAGTGATTGAAAAGGCGGTCGCCGGAGAACCGGAATCTGTAAACGCTGTTTTATACCATTACAGGGGATACATAAAATATCGCTCTGTACTTCAAGGGCATTTTAACACAGACATTCAAGACAGATTAGAAACACAGCGCATCAAAGCAATCTTGCAGTTCCATTTTGACAGATAGTGAATAGCAAAGCCAGAGAAAGCCGTCAAGGATAAACTTCGCGCTTCGCGTCCTTGACGGTTTTCCCTGTCCTTGCTATGCGGCAATCAAGAGCGCAATCGGATAGACCGCTTGCGCTCCCTATGAATTATGGATTTTCTGAATGAATAATGATTTCTGTATTTCCGCTTCCTTTCTCTTCCGTTCCGACAGCTTATGGGTAGAGGAAACATTAAGAGACGGAAAGGAATGGAATGGGTAATTGATTAAATCCGTAATTCTTTAATCTTTACTTTATATATCTTTATTTAATTGCATTGGATTTTCCGACGTCGGATTACCCGATGTCGGAAAATCCAATATCGGGTAATCCAATGCCGGAAGCCATAACTACACATAAGCTTTGTTCTATGTAAACAGATATATAAATTGCCACAGTAATGTTACGCAGTAGAGGACAAAACAACCTTGATTTAAGCGGCTTACAGACACGAAAACATCAAAGGTAAAGGTTTTATACCTTTTCCCTCCTTTCCTGCTCCGTAGAGCCTTTCATAAAAATACTTGCGGTTTACACGCCTTGCTTGTACTAAGCATTTTTGCTTTTATCAAGTGGCTTGCAAGAAAATATTAAACTTTTTTGTTTCATTTTATCTTGACTTTCACTAAGCATATCTGCTATACTGGTCGTAGAATGAATTGACGACCAGTACAAGGTTCTGTCAAGCAGGAAAGGGTGGAGATTTTTGCAGAAAATACTACCCGACGCTTGACAGGTTCTTATACTGTGGGCAGTACATAAGCAAGGAGTGTAAACACTATGGCGATTGGTGAAAGAATACGCTTTTTTAGAAATTTAAGAGGTATGACTCAAAAATATCTTGGCATTCAGGTGGGATTTCCCGAAAAAACAGCCGACATCCGTATGGCTCAATATGAAAGTGGTTCAAGGACGCCTAAAGCTGATTTGACCAATACGCTTGCAACAGTACTTGAGGTATCTCCACAGGCTTTAACTGTACCCGACATTGACAGCTACATCGGACTGATACATACATTGTTTACGCTTGAAGACCTCTATGGTATGAGAGCAGAGAGAGTAAACGGCGAAATACATTTATGCTTTGATGAAAACAAGCCGACCACAAGCAAGTCTGCATTTGCAATGCTCGCTGCTTGGGCAGAGCAAGCCGAAAAATACAGAAACGGCGAGATTACTAAAGAACAATATGATAGTTGGCGCTACACATTTCCCGAACAGGACACCACGCAAAAATGGGCGAAAGTTCCGTCAAAGGAAGTCAACGATACAATGGTAGAAGCGTTCAAGGATAAACTGAAATAAAAAAACTAAAACATAAAGAGGTATCGTAATGGATATTTCATTCAAAATTAACGACGATAAGTTTAATTATCGTGTATGTGCTATTATGATAGACAATGATAAAATATTGGCTATGCACGATGAATGTTCACCGTATTACTATTTGCCCGGCGGTCGTGTGATGATTGGAGAAACTGCTGAACAGGCGGTAATTCGAGAAATTAAGGAAGAATTAGGTATTACTCCGAAAATCAGTCGCCCATTATGGCTTAATCAAGCATTTTTTAAAGAAGATGTTGATGGCTTGAATTATCACGAATTATGTATTTATTTTCTTATGAATATTACAGATACGGATTTGCTTAGTAAAGGTAACAAATTTACCTTGCAAGAGAGACATCACACACATAATTTTGAGTGGATAGAATTTAATCGATTAGAGAATGAGTATTTTTATCCATTGTTTTTGAAAAAGGAAATATATAACCTACCTTTACACTTTACTATCAGAACGGAACAAGAATAAGTTTTTCATCTCATTTTGATAAAGCAAAACAAAAAGAGCTATCAGACTTCAAAAATCTGATAGCTCTTTGCTTATTCTTATGATAATTCAAAAAATGTTGCCATTTTGTTGCCACAAAGGACATCTAAACGACTAAAAGCCTTTATTTACGGACTTTTTCGAGGGTGCGAAATCATTCCCACTCGCTCCTGAAAACCACCACTTAAACAATTTTGTATTAGTGATTTAGCACGAGTTATTTTAGTTATCTGAAATATCCATAAAATATGGACTCTCCAAATTTCTGTTGTCATTTTGTTGTCATATACAAGAGTACTATAGAATATTTTTCTTAAAAATCAAGATTTCTTAATAGTGTCTACAAAGGTCAACACATCCGTTCTTTCAGCACCCAATGCTTTTTCCGTAATATCTATTGCTGGTTGGAAAATGCTTAAATTCCCTTCGAAATGATTGAACTCATTTATCAAAGTCTTTTTTGAGGTGAGTCGAACTCTTTTCCTAATGCTATCGACATCGTCTGCCGGAAATGCCTGACTAATAATTGAGCCCAATTGATCATAACGAGTTGTGTCAATAGAATATTTTTCTACTAAAGTTTTTTCCACCAATAATCGTAAAAATAAATATACAAAAGAATGCTTTAGCGTTTTATCTAAAAGTGGATATTTAACAGGATTGACTATAGAAATACCATCTACCGTTCTGCTAAGAATGTTGGAAACATCTACTACTAATGAACTTGGTAAATTGCATCTTCCATCATTTCCAAACAATCGGAAATAAATCTTTGCTATATCAACCGATTCTGTCTTATATCCGTGCATCAATTGAGTTAACTGCTCTATACTTTCTGTATCATCAATAATGGTTGCATATCCTCTCATAAACGGAATCATTGATACTAAAAACATTTCATCTGATTGTATTTCATTAAATATTTTATGCCTAAAGGTATCTAACAACTCTTTCAGATTTATTAACATATTTTGCTCGTTCTTAGAAAGTGGAATGAATCCGTTATCCTCACCTTCTGTATTGTTTAATAGATACAGGTTGAAAGAATGTTTGTATTGACTCTCTAACAACCTAAGGAGATCTAAATTATGTGTAAGTATTATTCGAGGTTTATTTTCCAACATTTTTACTAAAGCAAAAACTACTTTGTTTTTATATATTGAGTCAAAGCTGGAAATTGGGTCGTCTAATACGATAATCTGATTTTTTGAGTTTTTTGCTTTCAAAAATTCAAAACAAAGTGAAAGAAAATTTTGCTCTCCAGTACTAAGTGGTAATTCACCTCTATCTAATCCTAAAAATTCTTTTTCTTCAAGAAGAATTTTTAAATTTTTATTCGAATCTCGGACAACTGCTATTTTTTTATCCATACTATTCGATAAAATTTCTTCGATATATATAAAATCCTCTTCAGTAATATCCGGCTTTTCAGAAATAAGCTTTTCGTACTCAGTATATTTGTCACGCAATTCACATATATCATTATCGTTCTTCAACAAAGAACTAAGTTTTGCATTGAAAAAAGCAATGTATTGATTAATATCACTTTGTAGAACTTTAATAGATGTAAAATCTCCATCTTCTAAAGCCCTTAAAACATTATCTCTTATTAAAAACGGATCATCTGAAGAAGAAAGTGCAATAATATCTTCTATAAACGAACGCAACTGCTCGGTTAGAGAGTCTATGACAAGTTGCCTATGTTGAATTTTCTCTTCTTTTAATTTTTCCGAGTCTATTCCATCATTATCACAAACTATACATTTAGTTTTGTGGGAGAAATTTGTCAGAATGTTAATAGCTATACTATCTTCTTCTATTTGCTGAGCATTATGTACCTTTGTAATATCAGGCTCAGTTATAGTGAGTACTTTATGGATAAGAGATTTTTTATCAGAATATCCAATTACAAAATATCTGAATTTTTCTTCTAAAAATTCGTCAGGCAACTCTTTATCAGGCAAAGTGTCAATTGTATCTAGAAAATCTTTTATGACTATCCTAGAACCTTTCGAGTTTTTATTTGCCAAATCTTTTACAATCGATAATAATTTTGCTTTATCAATAATGGATATCAATGGATTAGACACTGTAGAAATCTTAAATATATCTTTTAAATTTGATATAGTTTTTAAAATTACATCTTGATATTTTTGAGATATAAATTGCTGCAACTCAAACTCTTTTCGAATATTATCACCTAGCAAAAAATCTTTAGCTGTACCTGAAATTATATTTCTATTATTTTGATCATTTATAACATAAAATATTTCCTTGCCATTTTCGTATTCAACTGAATTGTATTCACAACTAATAGATGTGCCTTCTACACTACTAAAAACTTTAGCTAAGCTAGTTTTACCTGTACCATTAGGACCGTATACAACAGCTATTCCTGCATTAGAAAAAGAAATAGTATTGTTTTTGACAAAAGTACGATAGTCGGATGTGAATATAAGACCATTTTCGATTTTATTAAATAATATATTACTAAATGCCATCATATCACCCCATATAATTTTTTATACAATTTTCATACCACTCGTGCGGCGGCAAAGTTGAATTAAAAGCTGCCTCAAACAACGGATATAATTCTTTGTATGTTCTACCGTTAGAAATAATTTTCTTTAATTCCGATGTTTGCAACGGAATAATTTTCATACCATTTACAGATTTAGAATAGTCCTGAGTATCATAAAACGGCATTGATTTTCTACCTCTAAAATCAGCAATTACATTAATATCAAGGTAGTTAGTTGCAAAAACGCAGTATGAATTAAGATTTCCTGTGCGTATTAAATGTCTTCCTAAGTGTCTTGATACCGGCTCCATTTCCATTCTGCGCTGGTTCGTGCTATCTGCAAGTGTCGCTTCAAGAAGTAATGTATGTTCTGGATAAGCTTCAGTTGCACAATATTCATAAACAATATCGGCTTCACCGCCTGCAGCGTGTGTTTTCGGAAGGAGATCAGCGTCAAGCGAAAGTTTCATATAATCAAGAATCTTTCCTTGTCTTTCACTTGCTTTATACCACAAGATTCCCAATACATACTCAAAAATGGTAGGCACATCAGCGTTATCAGTAACCATATTTCTAATTTCAGTATCGTTTCTATCTTCAAAATAATCAAGCAATGACAGCAAATTTTCATCAGTAAATTTAGTATCGATAAGGTGTTGCAATCTCTGATAACGATTATCCTCTAAGGCTTCACGAGCTGCTTCAATAGTAGTTACACTTAATCCGAGCTCCTCATTAATACCATCAATAATCGTATCGTCACTAACAACAAGGCAAGCCGAAATACTTTCAATACTGCAATTTTCATAAAGTAATTCAGACTTAACAAAAATATCTGAATACAGTTGATCCATAACAGATTTGAAAAAATATTGCGGAACGACATCTAATTTAACTGTATCATCTTCGAATAGTACAATATCAGTAGTTTTTATGTAACGACGATTTAAATCAAGGTAATCGGAAAGAGTAGCCTTAGCTTTAAATAAATGCATTGTTTTAAAAAACGCCTTTTTAAACTCAATTTCTCCAGTAACACCATTAAACAATGTAACTTTTAAATGATCTGAAGGAAATTTACCGATTGCAGTTTCAGAAGTGGTATCAAATAAGTAACTACGCCACCATTTCCCGATTTTTATGTCTTTAGTCGCAGAATAAACAGATGGCAGACTATCAATATCATCTTCCACAAAAACTCTGTATAATGCTTCATACAATTTAAAATATGGCTTGTCGTACTGTCGGCTTTTTCTGTTCAGTCCGATTTCACATATTAAGCTTTCTGTAACATCGTTTTCAATAAAGTAGTCTAATGCCGTGTTATAGTTATTCATATTCATTAGACGATTTATTATAATGTTATCAATCGTGGTACCATTAGTTCTTAATTTTTTGATTCCCTCAATGATTTCATCCGTTTCATTCGCACCTACACATAAAGGCAGTAAATATGTATACTCATCAAGTGTCAAATAATCAACTTTACTTAATAAATAAAGTAACACTAAAAATGGTCTTACAGTTTGTCCCTCTACTGTATAAGAGGTTTTCAGCAACTGTTTTAAATAAATAAAGCTATCTTTTGCAATTTGAAATTGGTTATCTGACGAGAAATCATTTTCAGAACTAATATGCAGCAATGCCTTGCCAGCGTCACTTAGCTTTCTGTTTTCATCAATTAAACCAATATCAACTAAACCCGAAGTTTTTTCACGAGCATCTTTCGGTTTGTTTTTTGCATTGCCTTCTACAAATCCTTTTTGTCTCATAAAGTCATAATAACGAGCTTGCAACTCATTATTTCCAGACCAGTTAATATTTTGATTTTCTCTTAAAATCCAAAACTCATTCAAAAGAGAAAGCTGTTCTTCTATTGTTTTGTTAAAATTCTTTGTTCTAAAGCTTGTTGTCCCCAAACTCCAACAAAAGCTTTTATAAGGTATATTCATAACAGCTCCCCCTTAATAATTTAAGATTAAGACTTCTTCAGAAGTGGAAATCCTATCTTTAGTTTGATAATTTGAATTAGAATAGCTGTAATTCAACGATATAGGTCTATATTTATCACTGTTTTTGTTGAGCCATTCAATCAAAATATGATTTTCTTTGCCTTTGCTTCTAAGAACATTAGAAAGTGCAAAACGAATATTTTTTTCGGAAAGTGTGTCTAAAAACGCTAACAAATCACGCTCAGATTCTTCATTCCAACCGCCTTGTTCATTGTAAGTCGCACAAGTAATAAGATACGGTGGATCGACATATACAAAATCATTACTGTCTAATTCTGAAATATCAAATTCCCTGAAATCTTTACAAGTGAACATACAATTTTGTTCTTTTATTCTGTCAATAAATGCAGATAATTTATCTGCCATTTTTCGATTAAAATCTCGCTTTCCGACAGGTAAATTAAATTCCCCGCAGGAATTAAAACGGATTTGATTATTGAAAGAGTAAACAATTAAAACATATAACATTATATAGTAGTAATAGTCAAAGTTGCCATTAGCTTTTCTTTGGTTAAATTCAGCTCGCAATTGTAAGAATTTCTCTTTATTGTACGAACCTAACCCCTTACTGCTTTCACATTTGTAATAATCATATCCGTTTTTACTTACAAGAGATAATTGGTATTTATCAATAATTTGATAAATCCATTCAAATGTAGATTCTTTATCTAAATTCTTTAGTGCATTGTAAAGGTATAGCAAGTTTTGGTTTAAATCATTGTATATAATTGTGTTTGCATCAATATTTACCCCTACATTACAACCCCCGCAGAATAAATCAACAAAAATATCAATATCTTCAGGGAAGTATGGCAATATCTGAGGCAGTAATTTAAACTTTCCGCCCGTATAATTAAGTGGAGACTGAATCATATCACTGCTCCTCATTGAAACAAGTACACAAAAACAATCGCTCTGCATTGTCTGAGATATTAGATTTACCTGCTGAAAAAGCTTTATAGTTTTCTGAAAAGACTTTTACTGTTCCTTTGCTTTGTAATATACGCATTATATCTTCATCTGAAATTTTAGCATTTGAACGACCATTTCCCTTAGTAGCCATATTGTTATAAGAAAACAAAATGTATCTTGCATTTATATTTTTAATCAAATCTTCAAAAGCTTCCGTTGCACTTTGAGTACAATATCTGCTCTTCATTTTTGTTCTATCCATTTTCTTTGCGACGCCATAAACATCAGGTTTTTCCCATCGTGCAACATTCTCAAGCAAATGATATGCATCACAATATTGGCGAGAATTATATGGAGGATCAATGTAAATTAAATCCGCTGTAATCTCTTTTACCAACTCATTGGCGTCTTTATTAAAACATTTATTATTAGAGTTATTATGAACCTCTGCTAAAGGAACGAAAAGTTCAAGCGAAGCATCAAACTCTGCACCTTTGCGGTATGCATCATAATGTCCACAAGTCTTCGCAATCTTATCCATAGCATATAATAGTGAAGTTATCAAGATTGCTCGTTCTCGTTCGTTGATCTTACCAGCAACGAAGTTTTTTTCTATATCTTCTCTTACGAAGCCGATTTTAGAGCAATCATTATAGCTAAAATAAGTATTAGCAAAATTGTCTGTCATATAATTAGCTTCAAAATCTACATAAGAATTGTAATGCACAATATAATCTATTATTAATTGTGGATTGTATTCCTGAGCGCCAAACCAAGCTAGATTACAAATAAAATTGCTATACATCAAATCGTTTGTGGTGATAATTTTATCCGTGAAAGCTGATGAAACCGCACCTGTACCGGCAAAAATATCAGCAACAGATTCAATTTTTTCACATTCCTCATTAACAACCTTAGTGATAAAAGGGAGGAGCTTATACTTGTTCCCCAAATATCTTCGGTTATTTATCAATGATGTTTTATATAATTTTGCATTATCTGTTGCCATCATCATTGTCCTCTTTTCATAATCTTATTTACTATATGTAACCATTAAATTCCTTCAAACAATTCGGATAATGTTACGCCCAATCCGTTTGCTATCTTTTCAATATTCTTTAAAGCTATATTTCGTTTTCCTAACTCAACACTCGCAAAATAAGTGCGATCCATACCTATTTTCAACGCAAATTTCTCTTGGCTTAATCCTGTTTGACTGCGTAATTCTCTAATTCTATTACCAACTCTTTCAGTAATCATTGTATTATCCATAGCAAGCAGGCTCCTAACAATATAATTAGACATTTTATATTATATAAGAAAACGGACTATAAGACAACCGTTTATAAGCAACTTTTTTAATTTTTGTCGAGTACAATCTATCTTATAGATAAACTGTACTCGACTTATTATTAGTAAAAAATCATCTCGGTATTTACAGTTTCCATTGCTTTGTTACGAATATTATTCATCTTTCTAACCCATTCCATTTGATTTTCAGCTTTTAGCTTTTCCGTTACATTTTCTTTTTCCGCCAGTTGTTTTACCAGCCGGGAAAACATTTCCTCTGCCTGTTCGTCAATATCGGCAAGGTAACTGTTCAGCTTGCAGGAAGTCAGCAAGTTCGTATAAAAAGCTCTTTTATGCTCCTTAATATACCTCAAGTGCCTTTGTCCCCAAATGCCTACTGGCTTCTGTTCTTCTTCGGGCAGTGAGAGGCAAGGGAGATAATAATCTCCCTGCAGCTCGTACCATAATCCGTTCTTTTCGTCATAAATTTTCTTTTCCATCGTGTAGTCCTACCTTTCATCTTTATAATTTCTAAAGCGTGAGCCACGCTGTTTAGACTGTGTGATTTCCTTTGCCTGTTTCAGCATATCATCAATTTGTTTACTGCCGAAAACCTTGCGGAGCAGCTTATAATCTTGCAATTCTGCCTTTTGTTTAGCGTTGATATTTTCCAAGTTCTTTGCCTTTTCCGACAGTCTGTTGTTATCGTAATACAGACTTTGATTCGCCTGCCGCCATTGCTCCAAAGTGTTCTTCATTTCAAAATATTTGATGATTACACCCTGTACCAGTTCTCTCAATGCGTTGATTACAGGCTGTGCAATTTTCGTTTTGTATGTCTTTGCGCTCATTAAAGCAGGAGGATCAGGGAGTTGATACTTCGGATCTTTATCAAAGTTTTTTACTACATTATCAAGAGACTTTTCGCAGTCAAGCATATTGTTTATCCGAGATTTTACAAGCTCCAATTTATCTTCTTGCTTGCTGATTTCATCACCTAACTGAGCCACTTCTTTCTCTCGTTCCTGCTTTTTGTAGTCAAGAACAGAGAGGTGTTTCTCGTGAGTTCCTTTTTGTTCCCATTCAATTCCGTGACGCTCCATCACGGCTGAAAGCTGTTCTTTTTCGAATTGTATCCACTGATTCCACTCTGTATTTTCACGAGTACCACCCTTGAAACCCTGTGCGGCTAATGCTTGTTTGAGCGAAACTCTTGTATCAAGTCCTCGCTTACTGCCGGTAATAAACGGGACAAAATCAATGTGTAAATGCGGTGTGGCTTCGTCCATATGAAGATGAACTGAGAACACTTTTAACTGCGGATTTCTCTCCTGAAACCCTTTATAATACTCGTCCAATACCTGTTTAGCGAGCAGTCCGTTTTCACTTTCTGCGCTCATATCTTCTTTGTTGCCTATCTGCAAAATGATTTCGTGAAACGGCTTTTCCTGCTTGGAATTGCAGATTTTTTCATAGTAATTCTTTATTTTTCTATCCGCTCTTGTCTGCTTGTCATTGTATCTCTTAAGTGCTTCACCGAACAATTGATGATACACTTTCTTGATGTTCTCATTGCAGTAATCTATATTAAGATGGGTTCGGCTCGGATCTACATTTTCAGCTTTGAATTTACGGCTGTTGTGATTTACAGAGCCTTTCCCGACCATTGCGCTTATTGTTCTTTTCATAAGTTACACCTCCAATCTCTTAAAGATAGTTCTTCCTCGGTTCTGTTACTCTTGTCAAGAGTAACGCAAAAGCACTTTTGACAGGCAAGCCTATCAAAAATGCGACCTGCAAGCAGGTTTTGCGCTCTCCGAGGGGCAAAGAACACCTTTGAAAAGGTGCTCTCTGCACTCTCCACCAAACTTTATTACTTCCCGAAAAAGGAAGATTGCAAGGTTGCAGATATGCCTGCCTTTGCAATGTTGCAACCTTGAACAGCTTCACTCGTTTTTTTCGGGAAGCTGCCAGTACCACCGACTGCCCTCTTTAACCGATTGGACATTCAGTGCTTTCTTTGCTTCATCCAGCACACGCTTTGAAATTCCCATCGCCTGTGCTTTTCTCAGCAACGCTTGCTGTGGGTATTTGCCCTTTGAAAGATACTCAAGAATTAAATTTTCTGCCTGTTCGGATTTTTTCTCTTTTGGAATACCGCTTAACAGATCATCAACAGAAATATCGTAATGCCCAAGCCAGCTGAAGCCGTTTTCCTTGTCCAGTTCAAAGGCAATCGCTTCACCTTCGGGTGCAAGGGAAGACTTGTCCTGCACCATCACTCTGACCTGCGGATTATCTTTGATTCTTCCGACAATCAAAACGCTTCTTGCCGAAGCCTGAAAGTCAATCGAACCGAGTCCACGATAAGATGATTTATTTCCGCTTCCTTTGTTCATATGACCGACAAGCAAAACTGCACAGTCATATTTTTCTGCGATTCGCCCGAGCTGTGCCATCACATTACGGACTTCATTGGCGTTGTTCATATTGATGTTTGCTCCCACATAGGCTTGTATCGGGTCAAGAATTACCACCCTTGACCCGACTTCCATAATTGCTTTTTCAATTCGTTCATCCAGCATACTAAGTGCGGCTTCCGATTCATCTATGACTTTGATTTGCGTACAGTCTGCTTCAGCGGATTCTAACCTCGGCTTGATGGTATCTTCCAGTCCGTCCTCGGCTGTTTGATAGATAATCTTTACTGGCTCACGCTCGGTATCATCGTATGGCAGCGCCTCTCCTTTTGAGAGAAGCGCCGCCAGTCTTAAAGCTAAAGTTGTTTTGCCCTCGCCGGGATCGCCCTGAATGATTGTGATTTTTCCGTATGGGATATATGGATACCAAAGCCAGTTCACTTCCTTGCTTTGGACTTCATCCATACTGATAATTTTCAGTTCAGCCATTCATACCACCGCCCTTCAAAATAAAAGTGTTGATTTTCAAGTGATATGCGGCTATACTATTAACAGATACATTGAGTGACTGCCTTTCATCTGCGCCAACAGATGATGTTCGGGCGGTCATTTCTTTTTTGTCATTCATTTGCATTCTCTCCTTTCAAGCCGATGAGTGTTACCGACACAAGCTCGATGATGTCAAGCAGTTCGTCCGACACTTCATCGGCTTTGTTGATTCGTTTTAACTCCGACAAAATTTCTGCCATTTCATTTTTCAAAGCTTTGTGAACTCTCGGGTTGCCCTGCACCACTACATCACGGTTCATACATTTGCGGTAGCAGTATTCCTGCTTCGGCAGTCCTGACAAAGCGACTGCTTTATTCAGCGCCTTGTTTTCTTCGGGTGAAACTCTGAACCCCACTGTAATGCTTCTGAACCTATTTTTCTTGTCTACATTTTTTGCTGACATATTACATCGCTTCCTTTCTGAAATTATTAAGTTTGTCCGCCATATCGTCCTGTGTCGACGGGAAAAGGTGAGCATAGTTATAAGTTATATCAATACTTTCGTGACCTACTCTGTCGGCGATTGCAACTGCTGAATATCCCATATCAATTAAGAGCGATATATGGCTGTGTCTCAAATCGTGTATGCGAATACGCTTAACGCCTGCTTCTTGTGAACCTCTGTCCATCTCGTGGTGCAGATAGCTTTTTGTTATTTCAAAAATTCTATCGTTTTTTCCTATGCCGTAAAGCTGATTTAGATATTCCTGCATTTCTTCTGCAAGAAACTGCGGCATTTTGATTGTTCGATTACTTTTTGGTGTTTTCGGATCAGTAATTACATCTCGCTTGCCAATGCGCTGATAGGATTTATTTATCCTCACCGTACACTTTTCAAAATCCAAATCCGCTGGTGTCAGAGCAAGCAATTCACCCTCACGCAGTCCACACCAGTAAAGCATTTCAAATGCGTAAAACGATATCGGCTTATCCATAACGGCAAAAGAGAATTTAGCATACTCATCCTGCGTCCAAAAGAGCATTTCTCTTCCTTTCGCCTTACCCATATTTGCAACCTTTTGAGCTGGGTTGCTTTTCAATCCGTAAAACCTGACTGCGTGGTTAAAGATAGCAGATAACTGATTATGAAGTGTTTTAAGATATACAGGAGAATACGGTTTTCCTTGCTTATCGGTTGCTTTAATCATCTCATTTTGCCAAGCAATGATATCTTTAGGCTGAATGTCGCTGATTTTTCGCTGACCGAAATAGGGAAGAATTTTAGTTCTCATAATATGCTCTTTGGTATGCCAAGTGTTTTCTTTGATACGGTTCTTCATATCAGCCGCATAAATATCAATAAAGCTCTCAAATGACATATCCAAATCGGTTTCCACTTTATTCAGTTGTTCTCTTTCCCACGCAAGAGCCTCTCTTTTTGTCTGAAAACCTCGTTTTGTAGTTTGGTGAACCTTGCCCTGCCAATCGGTGTATCGGTAATACACCTTCCAAGTATTTGTTTTTTCATCTTTATAAACTGACATTACTTAATCCCTCTCTTTCTGTTTTGCTCCGTAGCAAACTCTTTCCATAAAATATTGTTTATTTAATCGTCCTGAAATTGTGATGAAGCCTTTTTCTTTCAGCTCATTATTTAATCTCTGCACGATTTTGTAAGCGTAAGATTTGGAGACACCCAATTCATTAGCTACCTCATCCACGCTCATAAAAGTATTTGCTGTCATAAAATCACCCCCTTCAGCTGGTTTTATATTGTATTTCTTTATTTCGTGTCGGAATACTTTCTGACCGCCTTCCGATTTGCCCGGGCGGGTACGCCATTACCGTGGTGTACGACGGTTATTCAATTTTATACGCACTTAACGCTATTAGTTTAAGTTTGTATCATTATTATACTAAGCAAATTCCGTAAAGTCAAGTGGTTTTTGAAAAAATATTAAATTTATTTGCTTTGGTTATCTTGACACACACTAAGCGTATATGTATAATATATATTATTAACAGACCGTTAGGAGGAAGTACAATGGCAATCGGGGAAAGAATCCGTTTCTTTAGAAATTTAAGAGGTATGACTCAAAAGTATCTTGGTATTCAGGTGGGCTTTCCTGAAAAGACCGCCGATATTCGTATGGCGCAGTATGAAAGCGGTTCAAGAACGCCGAAAGCAGATTTAACAAACAATCTTGCAGAAGTGTTCGGTATATCTGCTCAGGCTCTTACTGTTCCCGATATTGACAGCGACCTCGGACTTATGCACACATTGTTCACGCTTGAAGACCTCTACGGTATGAGAGTCGAGAACGCAAACGGAGAAGTACATTTATGCTTTGATGAAAGTAAACCGACCGCAAATAAATCAGTATTTGCAATGCTCGCCGCTTGGGCAGAACAAGCCGAAAAATACAGAAACGGCGAAATCACCAAAGAGCAGTATGACGAATGGCGTTATACATATCCCAAACTCGATACAACACAGATTTGGGCGAAAGTTCCTTCACAGGAACTCAGCGACACAATGGTCGAAGCGTTCAAGGACAAACTCAAAAATATGTAATTGGGTAAAACAAAAAGAGCTAACAGACACAGAAATCTGTTAGCTCTTTATTTATGAATAATTTTCAGATGTTGTCAAAATGTTGTCACGAGGACATTTCGCCTTTTAAAAACCCAGTATTTATGCGGGTTTGCGGCGTTTTGACTACTATTCCCACTCGATTGTGGCTGGGGGTTTGGAGGTAATATCGTAGACGATCCGGTTAATTCCTTTTACCTCATTGATGATTCTTCCTGAGGTTTTTGCAAGTACGTCATACGGAATCCTGGCCCAGTCGGCCGTCATAAAATCGTTGGTAGTAACGCCGCGCAACGCAATGGTGTAATCGTACGTCCTTCCATCCCCCATTACGCCTACGCTTTTTACATTGGTCAGTACGGCGAAATATTGGCCGACAGTACGGTCCAACTTTGCAAGTGCAATTTCCTCGCGGAAAATAGCATCTGCATCCCTTAGAATCTCCAGTTTTTCTCTGGTAACCTCTCCCATTACGCGGATTGCAAGACCCGGCCCCGGAAAAGGCTGGCGCCAAACTAAAAATTCAGGAATAGAAAGCTCCAGCCCCGCTTTCCGGACTTCGTCCTTAAATAAATCGCGCAAAGGTTCCACAAGGCCGGTAAACCCCATATCTTTGGGAAGCCCCCCCACATTGTGGTGGCTTTTGATCACAGCTGCTTCCCCGACGCCGCTTTCCACCACATCGGGATAAATTGTCCCCTGGCATAAATAGTCGACCCTGCCGATTTTCCTGGCTTCTTCTTCAAAAACGCGGATAAATTCTTCCCCGATGATTTTCCGCTTTTGCTCCGGGTCTGTAACTCCGGCAAGCTTGTTCAAAAAACGATCCTGTGCATTTACACGAATCAAATTCATATCAAACTGTTTTCTGAAGACGGATTCCACCTCATCGCCTTCATTTTTACGCAGAAGACCGTGGTCAACAAAAATACAGGTCAAATTTTTGCCGATTGCCTTATGTACAAGCAACGCTGCAACAGAGGAATCCACTCCGCCCGACAGACCACACAGAACTTTTTTATCCCCAATTTCTTCCTGGAGCTTTGCAACTGTTGTGGCAACAAAAGAAGACATTTTCCAGTCTCCGCTGCAACCGCACACATTATAAAGAAAATTATGCAGCATTTTACTGCCTTCCTGCGTATGGGAAACCTCCGGATGAAATTGCATGGCGCACAGCTTTTTTTCACGGTTTTCCATGGCTGCAACCGGGCAGACCTCTGTTCTTGCCGTAATCACAAAGCCTTCCGGCGGTTGTGCAATATAATCCGTATGACTCATCCAGCAAACGGAATTGGGTTTTACGTTTTCAAACAAAGGGCTGCAATTGTCGAAGGAAACATTGGTGTTGCCATATTCTTTTACCTGTGAGCTTTCCACTGTACCGCCCAAGGCATGCGCCATCATCTGCGCGCCGTAGCATATTCCCAAAACCGGTATACCGCAGTGAAACAGCGCAGGATCGCACTTTGGTGCGTCCTTTGCATATACGCTGTTGGGCCCGCCGGTAAAAATAATCCCTTTATACCCTGCTTTTTGGATTTCTTCCACCGTTGTTTTATAAGATTTTATTTCACAGTAAACATTGTGCTCGCGCACGCGTCTGGCAATCAGCTGGCTGTACTGCCCGCCGAAATCCATAACAAGAATTGCTTGACCTTTTATATGCATCTGCCCTACCGCCTATCCTCAAAGTTATCCGTTTATCTATAAATAATATTATCTCTTGCAGCACCATTTGAAACAATTGTAATGGGAACGCCGATTTCCCTTTCTGCAAATTCAATATACCTGCGACAGTTTTCCGGCAAATCTTCATATTTGCAGACCCCGCTTATATCGCATTTCCAGCCGGGCAAAACTTCCAAAACGGGCTTTGCCCTTTTGAGCTTTGTTGTACACGGAAAATAGTCGATCTTCTTTCCGTCCAGTTCATAGCCCACACAGACGGGGATGGCGTCTAAATAACCAAGAACGTCGAGCACAGTTAAAGCAACCTGGGTCGCTCCCTGTACGCGGCAGCCATAGCGAGTAGCTACAAGGTCCAGCCAGCCCATTCTTCTGGGACGACCTGTCGTCACACCGTATTCGCCTCCGTCGCCGCCACGGCGACGGAGTTCTTCAGCCTCCTCGCCAAATATTTCGCTTACAAATTCACCCGCGCCAACTGCACTGGAATAAGCTTTTACAACGGTAATGACCTCTTTGATCTCATATGGCGGTACACCTGCGCCAACGGCGCCGTAACCTGCAATGGTGTTGGAAGACGTCACCATTGGATAAATCCCGAAATCCGTGTCTTTCAATGCGCCAAGCTGCCCCTCCAGCAAAATATTCTTTCCATCCTTGACAGCGTGGTAAAGGTAGTCAAAGGTATCTTTCACATAAGGTGCAAGCTGCCGCTTATATTCCATCAGTTTTTGAAAGATTTCTTCAACCGTAACCGGCTCTTTATGATACAGGTGCCGCAGCGTTGCGTTTTTAATTTCCAAAACGTTGGCAATTTTTTCTTTCAGGCTGTCCATATCATCGTACAGTTCGTTAACCTGAAAGCCAAGTTTCGCATATTTATCTGCATAAAACGGCGCAATCCCGGATTTGGTAGAACCAAAGCTGCGCTCAGAAAGGCGTTCTTCCTCATAGCAGTCGAAAGCAACGTGATACGGCATGACAATTTGTGCCCGGTCGGACACAAAAACGCGCGGTGCAGGTACGCCTCTTTCTTTCAAAGATTGTATTTCTTTGATGAAATTTTCTACGCTTAAGGCAACGCCGTTGCCAATAATATTGGTAATATGGCTGTGAAAAACACCGGAAGGAAGCTGGTGCAGCGCGAATTTTCCATAATTATTTACAATGGTATGGCCGGCATTACTGCCGCCCTGGAAACGAATGACGATATCTGACTGTGCAGCAAGCACATCTGTAATTTTCCCTTTGCCCTCATCGCCCCAGTTCGCGCCGACAATTGCTTTTACCATATGAAACACCTCTTATATCAAAATTTGTCCGAATCTATCCATGCGCCAAATGAAAAGGTTGCAACGGCACACGCTAAAAAGCAGCATTCAAACAGATCATAAGAATAGCAGAATAAAAGAATTTTTGCAAGGCAAACATCGCATTTGCCTTGCATTTTTTAAGAATTATACCTGGATTTCCGTTTTCATCAGCTCCATATTTTCATAAGGGGCAAGCGCCTGCTTTACAGGGCCGTCCAAAAACTCCTGTGTTTGCTGCGGCGCTCTTCCAACATATTTTTCAGGCGATAAAATGGCCTGCAACTCCGTGAGTGTAACGCCAAACGCCGGATCTGCCGCAATTCTTTCAAGCAGGTCGTTTTCGCCGCCCTCCTCTTTGATTAGTCTGGAAGCCGCCATGGAATGAATACGAATCCGTTCATGCAGCGCCTGTCTGTCGGCACCACGTTTGACCGCGTCCATCATAATATTTTCTGTCGCCATAAACGGCAGTTCTTTTTTAAGCCGCTGCGCAATCACCTTTTGATATACGACCAGACCGTCTGCTATATTGGCATACAAATCCAGTATACCATCCACCGTCAAAAAGGCTTCCGCCACGCTGATGCGTTTGTTTGCAGAATCGTCCAGCGTTCTTTCGAACCACTGCGTAGCTGCCGTCATAGCAGGATTCAGTGCAGTTGCAAGCACATACCTTGCAAGCGAAGCAATTCGTTCGCTGCGCATGGGATTGCGTTTATATGCCATGGCAGAGGAACCAATCTGATTTTTTTCAAAGGGCTCTTCCACCTCTTTTAAATGCTGCAAAAGGCGAATGTCATTGGAGAATTTTGCTGCGCTTTGCGCAATGCCGCTTAAAACAGAAAGAATTTGATAATCGAGCTTTCTGGAATAAGTTTGTCCAGACACAGCAAAACAACCGCTGTATCCCATTTTTTCTGCTATTTTTGCATCCAGAGCCTTGACTTTGTCATGGTCGCCCTCAAAGAGCTCCAAAAAGCTTGCCTGCGTTCCGGTGGTTCCTTTCGACCCTAAAAGCTTCATCCTGGAAAGGCGGTACTCTACGTCTTCCAAATCCATTAGAAGATCCTGTATCCAAAGCGTTGCGCGCTTTCCTACTGTTGTGGGCTGCGCCGGCTGAAAATGCGTAAACGCAAGCGTGGGAAGCGCTTTATATTTGTCTGCAAAAACGGAAAGCTCCCTGATGACCGTTACAAGCTTGTCCCTGATCAGTTTGAGCGCCTGCGTCATAATAATAATATCTGTATTATCTCCTACATAACAGGACGTAGCGCCAAGATGGATAATCCCTTTGGCATGCGGGCATTGTTCTCCATACGCATAGACATGCGACATAACATCGTGCCGCACCAGCCTTTCCCGCGCCTGCGCCACCTCGTAATTAATGTCGTCCTTATGCGCTTCAAGTTCATCAATCTGTTCCTGTGTAACAGGAAGGCCAAGCTCCATTTCGGCTTGGGCCAGTGCGATCCATAACCTGCGCCAGGTGCGGAATTTCATATCGGGTGAAAAAAGGTATTTCATCTGCTTACCCGCATAACGTGCGGACAGCGGAGATTCATAAGTATCCTTTGCCATATATTTGTTTATTCCTTTCTTTTCGCGTTGCTGCAAAGTTGCAGAAAAACCCATCAGCACTGTTTAAGCTTTACGCCGCCGCGTTGCTTTCCCTTAAGCATTTTAATGGTTGTCTGCGCCGGATAATTTCCGGAAAAGCAGGCGTCACAAAAACCGGCATCTTTACAACCGAGCATTTCATGTAGAGATTCCAACGGCAAAAAGCCGATGGAATCCGCCCCGCTGAGCCTGCCGATTTCTTCAATTGTATGGTTGCAGGCAATCAACTCCTCTTTCGAGGGGATATCTGTCCCATAATAGCACGGCCACAAGAAAGGCGGAGAACTGATGCGCAAATGCACCTCTTTGGCGCCTGCATCCTTAAGCATTCTTACAATGCGGTCGCAGGTGGTTCCCCTTACAATACTGTCGTCCAGCATGACCACACGTTTGCCGCGCACTGAATCACACAGCGGGTTGAGCTTGATCCGCACACTTTTGGCGCGCTCGGACTGGCTGGGTTTGATAAAGGTCCTGCCAATATAATTGTTTTTTACAATCCCCTTTTCATAGGGGATGCCCGATTCTTCACTGTAGCCGATCGCCGCATCGATGCCGGATTCCGGAACACCGATCACAAGGTCGGCTTCCACCGGGAAATTTCTGGCAAGAATTCTGCCGGCCTGCTTTCTGGTTTCATACACGGCAATACCATCTATAACCGAGTCGGTACGCGCAAAGTAAATATATTCAAACACACACAGCGCTTTTTTCTTTCCGCAGTGGTCGCGGATAGAACGCACGCCCGTATGGTCCGCTACAACAATTTCTCCCGGCTCTATATCCCTTACAAAATCAGCACCCGCCGCATCAAGCGCACAGGTTTCGCTGGCAAAAACGACCGCGTCCCCTGCTTTCCCCATGCAAAGCGGGCGAAATCCGTATGGATCTCTTGCCGCAATCAGCTTTCTGGGGCTCATCACAAGCAGGGAGTATGCGCCGTTAATCTGACTAACCGTCCGCCGGACCGCTTCTTCAATACTGTGACAGTGAATGCGTTCCCTTGCGATAATATAAGCAATTACTTCGGAATCGATCGTCGTCTGAAAAATTGCGCCCCTGTGTTCCAGCTCCTGCCGGATTTCAACAGCGTTTGTCAGATTGCCGTTATGCGCAATTGCCAAAACGCCCTTAATATAGCGCATGACAAGCGGTTGTGAATTTTCACGCACACTGCCGCCAGCCGTTGAATAGCGAACATGGCCGACCGCCATTTGGCCTTCCATAGAATCAAGCACCTGGTTATGAAACACCTCTGTAACAAGACCCATATCTTTATGATAGCTGATCACGCCGCAATCGTTGACCGCAATTCCACAGCTCTCCTGCCCTCTGTGCTGCAGGGCAAGCAACCCGTTGTAAGCGGCATAAGCGGGCGCCAGGCTGCCGTCGCTATATATGCCAAAGACGCCGCATTCCTCATGCAGGCCTTCAGATGCAAAATGATCCAATGATAAATCCAATCTGTTCACCTCAAACGCACAGATGCACCGTAAGTTCATCTGCTGTATCCATCAAAGTCCTATTCTTTTCATAACTTCCGCATAGGCTTCTTCCACACCGCCCATATCCCTGCGGAAACGGTCTTTGTCCAGTTTTTCCTGCGTATGAATATCCCAAAAACGACAAGTGTCCGGCGATATTTCATCAGCAAGTAAAATTTCTCCCTTAAATCTGCCAAATTCTAATTTAAAATCAATTAAATCAATATTTACGCTTTTAAAGAATTCACACATTACTTGGTTGACCTTCAACGCCATTTTGCTGATCTGCTCAACTTCTTCTCTGGTTGCAAGCTCCGCCGCAAGGATATGGTATTCGTTTACGATCGGGTCCCCAAGATCGTCGTCTTTATAGCAAAATTCCAAAACAGTCGTTTTCATCGGCGTGCCTTCCGGCAGGCCCAACCTTTTGGAAAGGCTGCCGGCGGCTTTGTTTCTTACAATGACCTCCAGCGGCACAATTTCAACTTTTTTCACAACGGTTTCCCTTTCATCAATCTCTTCAACAAAATGTGTTTTCACACCTTGTTGCTCAAGTTTTTTAAACATAAAGTTGGACATTCTGTTATTCACAACGCCTTTTCCAACGATTGTACCCTTCTTTTGCCCGTTAAAAGCGGTTGCATCGTCTTTATAGGAAACAATGCAAAGATCCGGGTCTTCCGTTGCAAAAACCTTTTTGGCCTTGCCTTCATAAATTAATTTTGTCTTCTCCATTGAAAATCCTCCTTCAAAATTTAAAAAACTTACAAATTTAAATGAAAAACCAAAATATATTATAAACCAACAAAAAAATATACGCAACAGGAAAAGCGCATGTTTTTCATTTTTATTGCCAAAGAATATACATCTCTTCTGCCTGTTAAAATTGTTGTGAATATTGTCTAAAGTTCTGCCCTTCATATTTTTTTGCAAGTTTTTATTTATTTCTTGCAAAAACAGGAAATTTGTGTTAGTATGAGACTTAATCGGCAGAGGCCTGTTCAGCAAAACAGCTGCACTGCGTTTCTTCCGCGGATCTATTTGTCACTTTGAAAGAATTTAAAAGGAGGTTTTCCCCATGTCTTATGTAAGCGAGCAATTGGAAAAACTAAAAGCAAAAAATGCAAACGAGCCTGAATTTATTCAGGCGGCCACAGAGGTGCTGACTTCTTTGGAGCCGGTGTTTGAGCAGAATAAAAAATATGAAGAAGCCGGTATTTTGGAAAGAATTACAGAGCCTGAAAGGGTAGTGATGTTCCGTGTGCCATGGGTGGACGACAACGGAAAGGTCCAGGTTAACCGCGGGTTTCGGGTACAGTTTAACAGCGCAATCGGCCCATATAAGGGCGGCCTGCGCCTGCATCCGTCTGTAAATCTGGGTGTTATCAAGTTTTTGGGGTTTGAACAGATTTTTAAAAATGCGTTGACCGGGCTTCCGATCGGCGGCGGCAAGGGCGGTTCCGATTTTGATCCGAAAGGAAAAAGCGACCGCGAAGTGATGGCCTTCTGCCAAAGCTTCATGACCGAGCTTTGCAGGCATATCGGTCCCGATACAGACGTTCCCGCCGGAGATATTGGCACAGGCGCGCGTGAGATTGGTTATATGTTTGGTCAATATAAAAGAATTAAAAATGCTTACGAGGGCGTTTTAACAGGTAAGGGCCTGCAATTTGGCGGTTCGCTTGCAAGGACAGAAGCAACCGGTTATGGCCTTTTATACCTGACGGCGGAAATGCTGAAGAATAATGGCCGCGACATCAAAGGCGCTACGGTTTGCGTTTCCGGTGCCGGGAACGTGGCAATTTACGCTACAGAAAAGGCTTTCCAGTTGGGCGCAAAAGTTGTTACGATGTCTGACTCGACCGGATGGATTTATGACGAACAGGGAATTGATCTGGCTGCTATTAAAGAAATCAAAGAGGTAAAAAGGGAAAGACTGACCGCTTATAAAGCATATCGTCCGAATTCCGAGTACCATGAAGGCGCCTTTGACTGGTCTGTTCCGTGTGATATTGCGCTGCCCTGCGCAACACAGAACGAGCTTGACAAAGCCGCTGCGGAAACGCTTGTCAAAAACGGCGTGTACGCTGTTGCAGAAGGCGCCAATATGCCTTCTACTCTGGAAGCAACGGAAGTTTTCCTTACAAACAAGATTCTTTTCGCCCCGGGTAAGGCTGCAAACGCCGGCGGTGTTGCTACGTCTGCACTTGAGATGTCTCAAAACTCCATGCGTCTTTCCTGGACCTTTGAAGAGGTGGACAGCAAGCTGCAGAATATTATGATCAATATTTTTCATCAAATGGCAGACGCCGCAAAAAGATACGGTTTTGAAGGCAATTATGTGGTTGGCGCAAACATTGCAGGCTTTGAAAAAGTTGCCGATGCCATGATTGCACAGGGCGTGATTTAACGCTGCTGCATAAAGCACCGTTCTTACTGGATAAAAGCCGGCCGGTATAAAACCGCCGGCTTTTATGCCGTTGCGCCGCTGAAGCTTTTGTATTTGCCTGTGCAAAAGCCGCCTTTCTTTTGGCAGACTTTACACAACAGACTTTTTGACCGGTGGTTTCAATTAATTTGAGAAAGCAATTTTACATGAAAAAGGGCTTGATTTTTTTGGGGAACCACGCTATAATAAATGCCATGCCGGTGTGATGGAATTGGCAGACGTAGTGGACTCAAAATCCACCGGTGGCGACACCGTGCCGGTTCGAGTCCGGCCACCGGCACCAGCGGCAAGTTGCCGCTTCCAAGCCGCACACCTCACTTTGTGGGGTGTGTTTTCTTTTGCGCCTGCGCCGGAACAGGTATCTATTTTGTAACGTGGACCCACGTCGGAACGAGTTACGCTCGTTCCGATTTTTTATGGAATAAAAAATCGGTCACCCGCTTCACGGTTCCTCCTTTTCCGCAAAAAATCACGCTGTGCCTACGCTGTTCGTTTGCAAGCGCGCTCACGACGCTTCGGCTTGCTAGCAATTTTTTGCGGGTTAGTACTACGGTCATTTGCAGGTATCTTTTTTAGTGCAAACCCACGCGGAGAAACCTGTCGAAAATTGTTTTTCGGCAGTTCCGCATTACGCCTCAGAAATATCAACATGAAACGCCTCCAGTGAATTGGTTTACTCCCCATCCCATCGAAGCCTACTATACATTGAAAGAAGGTATAGCCCCAATGGAAACGGGGAAAGTGTCAAGAACTGTTACGGTTTCGGCAGTAGAACGCCCGGCGCAAAAGCTGATTTTTTTGAGGTACAACGCAACGGATTATTTTCTGCCTGTTTCCACGTCGTCGAGCTTCTTTTCTACAGGAGAGATTACGCTTGTTGCGCTGCCAACCTTTTTCGGTAAAGAGCACTTTGCGGGTATCTTTTTGATCAACGCTTCCCACGCTGTCGCAGACTTCGTATCGTTGCTGATGGTGTTTTCTTTTTCAAAGTAAACGCAGCCCGCTTTTGCCGGGCTCCGATCCCCAGAAAACTTTTACTGTTACGTTTATGTATGCTATAATCTAAAAAAAACAAGGGAGGTAACAGCAATGATCACAGCGAAGATCTATGAGGATAAGAATAACGATATGGTGGCGGTGATTCTTGAAGACGGGAAGTGTTCCAATTATATTCCCTGTCCTGAAATAACTGCACTTGAGGCGGACAGCTTTCTTGCGGAAGCTCAGTTAGGGTTTCCAGAGGCGCTTCCCTATGAATACGACATTCTGGTCGGGCTGACTATGAAGGAAGCGGCGGCTCGTGAGGAACAGGAAAGTACTCTTATCGCTCAGGTGGACGATAAGAGTGTCACGATATATCCTCTGCGCATGAGCCAGGAGCATCAGGAATTCTTTCAAATAGAACTTGGGGATGACGTTTGGCAGGATCTGCTGGAACGTGCTTCCAGCAGCGACAGCGTGAAATTAGCGCTTTAACAGCTGGGAGGCGGCAAACGCCAGGCAGCCAATATTACATAAAGCCGGAGCGGCATTTATTTTGCAATTGATCAAAGACCGGAATTTGGAACGCAAAAATGAGGCGTTCCAAATTCCGGCCTCTTTTTTATACTGCAAAAATGGCATTCAGACAATTTTCGCGTGTTTGTTCTTTTTTTGGTAGAACATGTAACGAATGTTTTAAGACCATACATAAGCATAACCTGACCGTAAAGCATGGCAAAAGTATTTTGGGGTTCTCCGGGTGGAAAAATATGCAGCATGCAACATTAAAAAATTTTTGTTAAAATTTCTTTGGAAAAGTCTTCCTATAAGTTTGGGAATATAACAAGATATTGGGCGCTATGCTCAAAAAATGCCTTCCCCTGCAATTGCGACCGTGCCTTACGGCCTTTATCCAGCCGGTTTTTTTGTATGGATCTTTTCGCTGCAAAGGGAACGCTGCGTAGAAATTGTCGCCAAAGTGTCTCCCAATTGTGTAAGCACAGCCGCTGCAAGAGCAAGGTTTGCATCAGATAACTGACAGGCGATAGAATTGGCGAGCGCCGTTACGCTCATGGTTAGTTCACATGCATTCATTAAATCACCCCATATTCAGTGTATGCAGCATTTGCACATATGGCGCAGATATTGAGGACATTCAGATTAGGCATGTCTTGTATGCAAATTTATTTGCAATTGTACGTTTTTTTGTCCGCTGCACAAGAAAAGCGATGTCCATTACGCAAACGCAAATTGTATGTGCATTCTACAAATTTCGTTATAACAACTAATTTTTTTTATCTTTTTAAATTTATTTTAAAAATTCTATTGAAAAAAATGCGATTTGTGCTATGCTTAATTTAAAGTGTTACAAAGGAGGAATTCAAAATGGATTTGACCATCTTAGCGCCTGCCGGTGCAATTATCGCTTTGCTCTATGCTTTGTATCTGGCGCGCAGAGTCCTGAAAACCCCGGAAGGCAACAGCCTTATGATGAAAATTTCCCGTGCAGTGCGCAAAGGTGCAAACGCTTATTTAAAACGGCAATACATCGGCGTAAGTATTTTCTTTGCCGTAATCTTCGTTATTCTTCTTATCCTGGCCTTTAACGGTTTTCTTACCATGTTTGTTCCTTTTGCTTTTTTAACGGGCGGATTTTTTTCTGGCCTTTCCGGATTTATCGGTATGAAAATTGCAACTGCCGCCAACTCCCGCACAGCAAATGCAGCGCAAAACAGCTTGAATGCCGGTTTAAAGATAGCGTTTTCTTCCGGCGCCGTTATGGGCTTTGTTGTTGTCGGTCTGGGGCTTGTAGATATTTCTTTTTGGTATTTCTTCCTGAAATGGGTTTTCCGCGCTTTGCCGGAAGCTGAGCAAATCCAGTCCATTACTTCTGCGATGCTTACCTTTGGTATGGGGGCCTCTTCCATGGCGTTGTTTGCCCGTGTAGGCGGCGGTATTTTCACAAAAGCTGCGGATGTGGGCGCCGACCTTGTCGGTAAGGTTGAGGTTGGGATTCCGGAAGATGACCCAAGGAATCCTGCTGTTATTGCCGATAACGTAGGCGATAACGTAGGCGATGTTGCAGGTATGGGTGCAGATTTATATGAATCCTATGTAGGCTCTATTATATCAACTGCAGCACTGGCCGTTGCAGCCGGCCTTGGCTTTGAGGGGGTTACAATCCCAATGGTCATGGCGGCGATCGGGATTCTTGCTTCGATTATCGGCACGTTTTTCGTCAGAACAAAAGAGGGCGCCTCGCAAAAGAACCTCCTTTTTGCGCTGCGCCGCGGGACATGGATCAGCAGCCTGATTATTGCAATCGTAGCTTTTCCGTTAATTTATTTTGGTCTTGGTGCAGACAAAATAGGGTTTTATATTGCCATTCTCTGCGGTCTGGTCGCCGGTATTCTAATTGGCGTTACAACAGAATATTTTACTTCTGATACATACAAACCCACACGAAAGCTTGCAAAAACCGCTCTTACCGGCCCGGCCACTATTATTATCGGTGGCTTATCCCTTGGTATGCTGTCTACTGTTTTACCTGTTATCATTGTAGGTATTTCCGTACTGGTAAGCTACAGTGTTTCCGGCGGCAGCGGCGGAATTGGCGACGCTTCTTTCAACCAGGGTCTTTACGGCGTTGGCCTATCGGCCGTTGGTATGCTCTCCACCCTGGGCATTACTCTTGCAACAGACGCATATGGCCCCGTTGCAGACAATGCCGGTGGAATTGCCGAAATGTCCGGATTGGGAGAAGACGTCCGCAAGCGCACCGACGCGCTGGATTCCCTGGGCAACACAACTGCTGCCACCGGTAAGGGATTTGCTATTGGCTCCGCAGCTTTGACAGCGCTTGCCTTAATTGCTTCCTTCATTGCCGAGGTTCAGATTATTGATCCGAATTTCCAGTTTGAACTAAGCCTGGTCAACCCACCTGTATTGATCGGTCTGTTTGTCGGCGGAATGTTGCCGTTTCTTTTTGCGGCTCTTACCATGGACGCTGTAGGCCGGGCTGCACAGAGCATTGTTGTAGAGGTTCGCCGGCAATTTAAGCAAATAAAAGGCTTAATGGAAGGAAAAAGAGAGCCGGATTATGCTTCCTGCGTAGATATTTGCACAAAATCGGCACAAAAAGAAATGCTCCTGCCTGCAATTATTGCGGTTATCTCCCCTATTATTGTCGGTCTGATCCTTGGCGTAAACGGCATTTGCGGTATGCTTGGCGGCGCGACCGTTTCCGGCTTTATCCTTGCGGTTATGATGGCAAATTCCGGCGGAGCATGGGATAACGCAAAAAAACATATTGAAGGCGGCGCGCACGGCGGAAAAGGCAGCGACGCGCATAAAGCGGCCGTTGTGGGTGATACTGTTGGCGATCCTTTTAAAGATACGTCCGGCCCTTCTATAAATATTTTAATCAAGCTGCTTTCCATGGTAGCCATTGTTTTTGCTAGCGTAATTGTTTCATACCATCTTTTCTAAGAATTGCTGCTGCAAGCAGCGGATAAAGGCATGCTGTATAGTAAGTTAAGCGCA
>UQLR01000002.1 GCA_900541975.1 uncultured Oscillospiraceae bacterium
GCCGTATCTCAGTCCCAATGTGGCCGTTCAACCTCTCAGTCCGGCTACTGATCGTCGACTTGGTGGGCCGTTACCTCACCAACTATCTAATCAGACGCGAGGCCATCTTTCAGCAATAAATCTTTGGTATTCCGATCATGCGGTCAGAATACATTATGCGGTATTAGCAGTCGTTTCCAACTGTTGTCCCCCACTGAAAGGCAGGTTCCTCACGCGTTACTCACCCGTCCGCCACTAAGTCATCCGTTCAACTTGACCGAAGTCTTGTATCGCAGAGCTTCGTTCGACTTGCATGTGTTAGGCACGCCGCCAGCGTTCGTCCTGAGCCAGGATCAAACTCTCTAAAATCTGTATCTAAACGCCTTTTGCGTTTAAACCTATTCCAGAGCTTGCTCGCTCATCTTCCAATACGCTTGCGTATTGCTGCGTTTTTCCGTGTTCCCTCACGGCGCTTCTTTTTTCGTGTCGCGCTCCACGTCCTCTTTCGTATCTCTACTCAAAAGTTTTCCGGGTCCTCTGTTTGCGTTGTTTAATTTTCAAGGTCCTCTGCGCTGCCATTACAAGCGGGTTTCAGCTTCTTCATAAAACAAAAAACCTGGTAAGCAGTTTTTTTGACAGCGTTAATTATTATACAGCGTTAAAACGCTGTTGTCAAGCACTTTTTTACTTTTTATTTGTAAATTTGCGCTTACTCTTCTGCTGCCGCTTCTTTGCGAGCAGCTTTTTAATTTTAACAAAGGAAAGGCTCTTTGTCAACCACTAAATATAGTGGAAATTATTTGAACAACACATGTTTCTTTACAAGCTGGGCAACATTTCTTAAACTGCAAAGCTTTCCTTTTTTATTGATAAATTTCGTATAACCTTTTACCTGTGTGGAAAAAATGATACTGCATATTTTAAAAAGGAGGATATATATGGCGATTAAATACAGCCGCAGTGTAAGAGCGGCGGCGCTCGCGCTTTTTCTTCTACTGCTTTTATTCTGCAGACAGGCAAGCCCTGCAAACGCGCTTTCAAAATATGGCTCTACAGGGGACGAAGTGGTCGCCGTTCAGACAAAGCTCAGGGAGCTTGGCTATTATAAGGGCAATATAGACGGCATTTATGGCAGCGGGACCAAATCCGCTGTTACAAATTTTCAAAAGGCAAACGGTCTTTCTGCCGACGGAATCGCCGGTTCCAAAACGCTGGCGGCATTAGGCATTACAAAAACTCCCACCAGCGGGGAATATACAGAATCGGAAATTGCGCTGCTGGCAAGAATTATCTCTGCAGAATCGCGCGGGGAGCCTTATGAAGGGCAGGTGGCTGTAGGCGCTGTAATCTTAAACCGCATCGCCCATCCTTCTTTTCCAAACACATTGTCAGGCGTAATTTATCAGCCCGGCGCTTTCAGCTGTCTGACCGACGGGCAGGTAAATGCCACTGTAACCGAATCTGCAAAAAAGGCCGCACAGGATGCGATTAACGGCTGGGATCCCTCAGGTGGTGCAATTTATTACTATAACCCCGCAAAGTCCACCAATAAATGGATCTTTTCCCGCCCTGTTATAAACACGATCGGTTCGCACCGTTTTTGCAATTAAAATTTTGTAATAACACTTGTATTTATGGCTGTTCTCTTATAATATAATAGTAATATGTAGGCTCAGACTTATTCTTAATTATTTACTAAAGAAAAGGAGAACCGCTCATGTATAATGGTTATCATCAAATGCAGGCTGCATACGCGCAGGCTCGGGCAAATAACCTGTCCTTGGTAAAAAGCTATTTTAAAAAGAAATCGATCCTTGCACTGGGAATTATTTTACTTGTGTCAGCTTTGTGCTCCATGGCATTAAGTTTTTTTGCTTCCGATGTTTACAAAACGATTCTGTCAGCCTTGGCAGAAGGAGAAAATCTTCTTGATACAATCGACAAAAATATTCTTACACAGCTTGGTTCAACCAGCAGCTGGTTTATGATCAGCATGAGTGTCGTTGGTTTTTTAATTTCTGTTTTGTTCGTCTCTTCCTTCTTTATTATTTATGCAAAATCAAAGAATGAAGATCCTGCCGTATCACCAAAAGCAGGTTTTACAATTTTATATGTATTTGCTATAATTGCACTTGTATTATCCAGTTTATACGCACTGCTATTCTCGCTGCTGTTTATTATATCCGGCGTTTTTACTTCTACGTTTTTCTCCGTAAATGGCGCTGTAAATAACTATAACGGCACGGAAGCACAGTTTGCAATATTTATTTCCATGCTTATTTTATTTATTTTTCTTGCAGTTATTTTTGGAATTTTACTGTTTTACACCATTAACGCGGTACGTTTTATAGGCTCTGTCCGATATACCCTTTCTTATCCGGATCTTAAGCTTAAAGGCGCAAAAGCCTTTGGCGTTTGCAATATTATTTTAGGTACTCTCTTGTCATTGGGTACGATTTTCTTTATTGTCATGGCTTGCGGCATTATTTTTGGGTATATTCCACAGGCATATACCGGTCCCGGCGTGTATTATGAAATACTTATGCCGGATTTACCGTTTCTCGTCCTATCGTTTGTTGCACTTATTTTATCATGTGTGTCCTATTTCCTTTATGGTGCTGTCTCCATCGGCTACGATACACATATGAAAAAGCATATACCACGGCAAACACCGCCTGCGGCAAATAGCACTTATACAGGAGCGCCCTTTTATCAAAGCCGTCCGGGTAGCGCCTCTTCCCATGGCGCATATACGTCAAACCGCCCGGCACAACAACCGCAACAACCTGCAAATCCTTATGCACAGCCGCAGCGTCCGGCAAACCCCTACATTCCGCCGGCGGCGCCGCCTGTGCCGCCCAGCACGCAAACCTCACCCATCCCCCCGGCCTCCACGCCGCAAAAAACCTCTGCAGAGCCTGTCCCTGCGGCGGTTACACAGCCGGAGCAGACGCAGACAAAGGTTTGCCCCCATTGCAAAACAAAGGCGGAAAAAGGCGATCTTTTCTGTCAGCAATGCGGTACAAAGCTTTCATAAAAAACAACTGCATAAAAGGGGGACTGCGCAGCGCGTGCGGTCCTCTTTTTTGTGCGACTGTGCATTGCAGGTAAAATAACAGCCCATATGAAAGGGGTTTTTCTATGGTTGAAAATTTTTTAACAGTCGGCACGCAGGTGTTGATTTTATTTATTTTGATTGGAATTGGCGTTCTCTGCGGCAAAATTCGCTTCTTTTCGCCAGTTACCGCAAAACATTTAACAAACATTGTTTTATATTTTGTAACACCGTGCGTCGTGGTTGACGCCTTTCATCGCGAATTTGAACCCGCATTGCTTATAAACCTGGGCATTACCGCCCTGTGCGCCGTATGCATCCATATATTCTCCATAGCGCTTTGCGCTGCTGTTTTTCGCGACAAAAACGCCTCCCGTCGCTGCGTATTGCGTTTTGGCGCAGTCTTTTCCAACTGCGGATTTATGTCAATCCCTCTGCAAGCGGCTCTTTTGGGCGGCGACGGTGTTTTTTACGGTGCAGCGTTTGTTGCAATATTTAATCTGGTTTTGTGGAGTTACGGCGTGCTTGTCATGAGCGGCGACAAAAAAACGCTTTCTCCTGTAAAGCTGCTTTTAAATCCGGGGGTGGCGGGCGTTGTCGCCGGATTTCTTTTATTTGTATTTTCTGTCAGACTGCCGCAGGTAATAAGCGCGCCGATTGACTATATGGCTTCTTTAAATACACCCTTGCCCATGCTGATCATCGGATTTTATCTCTCCCGGACAAATTTAAAGCAGGCGCTGCTGGATAAACGGCAATATCTGGCAATTTTTCTTCGCCTTGTTGTGATTCCGTTATGTACGCTTGTACTGATGTACCTCCTGCATATCCGCGGCGTAATCCTTGTCGTCTGTGTAATTGCCGCTTCTGCACCGGTGGCGGCGGCAACAACCATGTTTGCTGCAAAATTTGACCGGGACACTGCCTTATCTGTAAACATGGTATCCTTATCCACACTGTTTTCCCTTATCACAATGCCGCTGATCGTAGGGCTTGCGCAAACGCTGGCATAGGACCACAGCAGTTTCTGCAAATACAAAATAAAAGAGCAGGCTCTGCCCAAAGCGCTGCCTGCTCTTTTATTTTGTATTATTCTGCACTGTTAAAAATTTTCGTTACATCTTCTTTTCTCTGCACATTTTGTTCATCGGGATTATCCCCGGTTATCTTGTTGTCTCTATAAATCATCATATATTTTCCGTTGTCTGACATTGTAGCAGGAACCATGGAAAAATCAAGCATATTAAACTGTCCGTCCTTTTCCACCTGGCTGATGATGTCTTTCGCATCATTATTTAGATTTTTCGTATCGAACTCATAAAGTTCCAACGTAATTGCAGAACTGTTAAACTCCGTCGTAAAACGGTAACCAACCTGTGCGCCGATAACATCGGCCTTCATTTGCACGCCTTCTTCCGGAATATACTCCTTTTCACGCAAATCTTTACACATTTGTGTCAATCCGTATTTGCTGTCCATATCTGCTACTTTTACGGCGTCGCTTAAGCTTTGCGGTGCGCTGGCACACCCGGAAAACGAAAGCATGGCAACCGCAAGTAAACAAAACGCTATCATCTTTTTCATTTTCAAAGTCCTTTCATCCGGCTGCTGCCGGCCGTTTTTCAATACCATTTACACATGGAACCTGTTACAGTTTAAACGCAAACGCCCTTAGAGTGCATATTTGCCCCTTTTCCGGTACAAATTTTTAATTTGGTAAAGAGTACCCCCTGCGTTTTTACGAACGTGAGGTTATTATAACCCAAACCACTTTAAAATTCAATAGAAAACGAAAAAAGGAAAGGCAACTTTTGCCCTTCCTCTTTTCTGTAATCAGCTTAAAACATATACATAAACGTTGCGTCTTCCAAACACAACACATTCTTCATACGTAGGATAATAGCAGTCTACAATGGCGGAACCGTCCATCAGTGCGCCGCCTGTGTCAATCGCCGTGGCATAACCGTACACAAACCCGTCTTCTGCAACAATGTATAGCTTGGAGCCATATGGAATAATGTTGGGATTTACCGCAACACCACCCAATTGCGCCGGTGCGCCGGTCGCCGTTAAAGCGCCTGGAGGCGCGTAGTATGCCGTACCAGAACCGTAAAGCACATTGGAATAAGCAACCTCATTGCCGTTTGCGTCATAAAGCACGCCGTTTTGTACAGACACAGGAATCCCTGCGCCATAGGCGCCGCTTGCAGACCCTGCATTGGAAGTCACTGCTGCCTTTACTTTTGTGCCAACTAGAACTTCTTTTGCTACGGCTTCTTTCAAAACCTTTTTCGATGTTATCTTTTCCTTTTCCACCTTGCCGTCGACAAGTGTCTGCCTGACAGTCAGCTCCCGTTTACCGTCTACGCCTTCTGTCACAACTTTTGTTTCGCCTTCATAAAGTTCATCTGTTGCAATCTCTACGGTCTCATAAGCAATTTTCTCTGTTTTTACTACAGTTTTGTACGTTACACGGCTTACACGGATCGTCATGTTATTCTTAACTTTTTCTGTTTCCTTCACATTCAGCCTGTCGTCTTCAGAAATGCTTATATTCAGATAAGCAAGCGCGTTTGCCACTGTTCCTTCCGGAACAAGCCGTTTTTCTGCTTTTCCATCTGCTTTTATGGTAACGGGTACATACGTGCTTACGTTGATCTGCATATCCTCTGTAAGCTCCGTATCAGGCTGCGGCGTGACAACATCGTTGTCTGCAAGTACAACATTCGCTTTATCCAGCGCATCCTGTACGGTACCGCCTGTAAATACCAAAGTTTGCGTTTTTCCGTCAGCTTTGACCGTTACGGTAAAAGCCCGGTTGACAATAATACTAATATGATTTTCCACATTGTCATAGCGAATAATTTCGTCGTTTTCTGTAACTTCAATTCCTGCCCTGGCAAGAATATCATCTGTGTCTGTGCTTATGGTTGTGACGGTAAGTTCCTTACCATCTACTGTAATGACTGCCGTTCTGCTTAAAGCTGCTACTGAAAAAGCGGAAGTAATAAAAATCACACTCATCAAAACAAGCGCCAGCGCTCTTTTGAAGTAAGCAGTTTTCTTACTTTTGCTGCCCATAGCGGTTATAAACATATGAAATAATAGAACTCCTTGTTGTCTCAGATTTATCCAGCCTACCTGATGCTTTTCCCAAAAATGAAAAGAGAGGATTTAACGGCTGGACATTGACTGTCATAAATTTGTCCTACATTCCGCATTATAAGCATCAAGTTTGTCGATGTCAAACAGAGATACTGCGGTTATTTTGTATAAATCGCCAGAATTTTTTTGACGAAACAAGCTGACCCGGCAAGAATTTGTCCGGAAAAAAGCGATTTGCACAAAATTAAATTTCTTATATAGAAATTTAATTTCTTTTTATGTGCAAAATGTTAAAAACAAAAGTTACAACCTTTTTACCATCCGTTACAGCCATGTATTTTCTGCATTTTTTTTGCATAAAATAATAAATATGCGCTTTTTCTTTTGGAAAAACGGCTTGTTTATCCGCTTTTTTTAAGTTTTGTTTATTTTGACGTACTATATTTTGTATATTTCCCTCTTGCCTGTTTTTGTTCTGTTCTGTCTTTTTTAAGCAAATAGAAAAGTTTCTTTTTATATTATTCCATTTATTGGAGTTTCGCTTATTTTTTCTTTGCTTTTCATTACAGGCGTGTAATGAATGTAAAAAACTTTTTACACTTCTGTTGTGCAGGCAGAGCAAAAGGCGCGGCCAAGATTAGCCGCGCCTTTTGCTCTGCCTGCATTTGTCCGTTTAAGCGGTTTTCTTTACCGGCAACAAAGACACACATAATCGCCCTCTCATTTTCTCAGGTTGCATGAGGAAAACAACGCGTATGCCCCAAACAGAATTTAAAAATCAGTCAATCGCATATGCTCATTGTAAGAGTATCTTCTAACTAATACCCGGGGCGGCTTTGGATTTCCTGTAAGGCCTTTGCCAACTCCCGGTAGGATTTTTGCTCCGGTCACAAACCAAAAATCTGTCTTTTTAAGTCAAAATCCCACAGGCAAGACTACCTGTGGGATTAATACTGTTTTGCTGAAAATTATCTTTTAGAGAATTGCGGCGCTCTTCTTGCGGCTTTAAGACCGTACTTTTTACGCTCTTTCATTCTTGGATCGCGTGTAAGGAAGCCCGCCTTTTTAAGCTTTCCTCTGAGTGCTTCACTGTCGTATTGAAGCAACGCTCTTGAAATTCCGTGACGAATTGCACCGGCCTGCCCCGTAACGCCGCCGCCGGAAACGCTGCATATTACGTCAAACTTTTCGCCCGTTTCTGTTAAGGCAAGAGGCTGACGTACAATAAGCTTTAATGTTTCCAACCCAAAGTAATCGTCAATATCCCTGTTATTAATTGTAATCTTCCCCGTTCCCTGGTAAAGCCTTACCCTTGCAACGGAGCTCTTTCTTCTTCCCGTTCCGTAAAAATAAGGTGTTTTATCATACATTCTAAATTGCCTCCTTCCTTATTTGTCCAAAGTTTCCGGCTTTTGTGCCTGATGCTTATGCTCTGCACCTGCAAAAACGCGAAGCCGGAGCAGCGCGGCCCTGCCGATTGTATTAGACGGCAACATGCCTTTTACTGCCAATTCCATTGCCTTTTCCGGCTTTTGCGACATCAATGTGTCATACCTTGTCGCCTTCAAATGCCCAATATAACCCGTATGCCGATAATAATATTTTTGTGTAAGTTTTTTGCCTGTCAAAACGGCGTCCGCACAATTAATAATAATTACATGGTCGCCGCAATCTACATGCGGCGTAAACGCAGGCTTATGCTTCCCTCTCAGAATCGTGGCCGCCTGTGCCGCTACACGGCCAAGGGGCTTGCCAGACGCATCCAATATATACCACTTGCGCTCAATCTCGCCTTTTTTTGCCATATAAGTGGACATGTGTATTCCTCCTGTTCAAAAAATTTCTTCTTCCCTGTACGTTGCCCATAAAAACAGACAACTCCAAATTGCAAAATAGATCATACCACAGCCGTACAGTATAGTCAACACTTTTTTTGCCATAATTTAATTTACCTTTATATTATCTCTTTTTATCGCTTGTATTCTTTTGTTTTCTTTTGTTTTCTCCTTTTCTATTTTTATTTTTTTGGTATGTTTCTGCAGAACATTTCATATAGAATGATAAAGAAACCATTCTTGTGCTCGCACTTTTTATCCGTTTAAAAAAATGAGCGCGAAGAAGTTTTTCTGTCCCACGGAGAAATTTGCCGGCGGCGGTTTTCTTTTTTACCTATTCAAAATCCCTATTTTTGGACAAACTAATTTGGCTATAGTAAATAAATTTGTTTTTTTCCTTTTATTGCCTTTATAAAAAATGTACTATATGCTATAATCAAACACAAAGTAATAAGCAGGAGGGTTCTATCATGTATTATCTGGGTATTGACTTGGGCGGCACCAATATTGTAGCAGGTGTAGTAGACGAGAGCTATAAAATCATAGCAAAAGCAGACTGCAAAACAGCGGCGCCGCGCCCTGAAAGCCAAATCTGCGATTCTATGATGGAAATGGCGCTAAAGGCTGTAAAAAAAGCCAAGATTACCATGGAGGATATTGATTTTATTGGAATCGGCGTGCCTGGAGCTGTAAATCCCAAAACAGGCGTCGTGGAATATTCAGCAAATTTATTTTTTCACAACTGGCAGATTGTAAAAATGATGGAGGAACGCCTTGAAAAAAAAGTCTCTATTGAAAACGATGCAAACGCCGCAGCCTACGGCGAATACCTGGCAGGCGCAGCAAAAGGTGCAAAAAACGCCGTTGTGATTACGCTGGGGACCGGTATTGGTACCGGCATTATTATAAACGGAAAAATTTACAGCGGCTCCAATTATGCCGGCGCGGAAATGGGACATATGGTAATTGTGTATAACGGCAGGGAATGCGCCTGCGGCAGAAAGGGCTGCTGGGAGGCCTACGCCTCTGCTTCTGGTCTGATCCAGATGACAAAGGAAATTATTTTAACCGAACGGCCCGATTCCTCTTATATGCTTAAGCAGTTGGGCGGCGACTTAAACCGTGTAAACGGGTTGACAGCCTTTAACGCCATGCGCGCGGGCGATGCAGCGGGCTCTGCCGTTGTGGAAAAATATATTTCTTACCTTGGCTGCGGCATTGTGAACGTCATCAATATTTTTCAGCCGGATATCATTTGCATTGGCGGCGGTGTCAGCCGGGAAGGCGAAACGCTTTTGGCGCCGCTGCGCGCTTTGGTGGAGCAGGAGCGCTATACCAAGCACAACAAAAAACAGACCGTTCTTTGTACCGCATCACTTGGAAACGACGCAGGTATTATAGGCGCTGCCTTTTTGGGAAAAGCAGAGTAAATAATGGCATGCGGCGATAAAGTGTTTTCTCTACCGCCGCATGCCAATGCAGAAAAATTGATTCTTGCTTTTTCCCCTTTTCCATGCTATAATAGCCTTTGCCTTTTATAAGCTGGTGTGGTGGAACAGGCAGACACAAGGGACTTAAAATCCCTCGGTAGCAATATCGTGCCGGTTCAAGTCCGGCCACCAGCACCACGCCGTCGCGGATTGCATATCGTTCGCGACGGCGTTTTTTTAAGCAAAGCCGTCTCTCGCTCACGCAATTTCTCATTCTCTGTGCAAAAGGGCACACTTGCTACCGTCGTTTTCTTCTTTTTCAAAAGGTTCACGCATGTATTATGCGGCGGCATTTTTATCAGTGTTCCAGATAAAATTTGAAATGAGGCGATCAAATGGATCAAAAAGAAGCCGTTGTTCAGCTTTGGTTTTCCATGTGGCTACAAAAAACAGATTTAGGAATACGGGATATTTTTTCTGAAGATGCAATTTATATGGAAAGCTGGGGGCCGGAATACAGAGGAACAGAAAAAATCAAAGGCTGGTTTGAGGAATGGAACACGCGGGCAGAGGTTTTAAAATGGGACATTGGTCAATATTTTCATAAACAGAATCAGACAGTTGTCGAATGGTATTTTAAGGCGGCGCTGCACAATGGCCAGATACAAGAATTTGAAGGCATATCTCTCATTAAATGGACGCAAAATAATCAAATATGTTTTCTAAAAGAATTTGGTTGCAATATAGATCGCTATGACCCTTATCAATATGGAAAAATTCCACGCTTTAAAAATGAAAAATCCGCCTGGTTTTAATTGATGCATTGTTCCCGGCGCGATCAGTATTTTTATCTGTACAGAGTTTATTTGCGGTATACGCAGTCTTTCTACCCTAACAACAATTTTAACGCAAGCCCGTTTTATTAAAAAACGGGCTTGCATTTTATCTTTTTAATTTTTCACATAACCACTTTAAAGCGGCTTGCCTGCCGGCGCGGCCTTTTGTCCTGTATCTTTTCACCTGTTCCCGTATCTTTGAATACGATATAGAAAAAGGAAAGGAAGATATAAACGTGCTTATACTTTTCATCAGTATTGCCGCTGTCATACTGGCCGCCATTTTAATTTTTATTGTGGTCTGGCAGGTTCGCACGCGCAATTTCAGTCCAACAAAAGATAAAGCCGTTCAACAGCAGCAACTAAATGCCGCCTTACAGGCGTCCGGGTTTGCCTACGAACGCAGGGGCGATTATTTTTACTCCCTAATGGACTGCTGGCAGCGCCAAACAGGCTACTGCAGTCTTTACGACGCTGGCGCACCGCTTTTTAATATGATCATGGATTGTGAGCCTGTTTCTTTCTCCTACGCAGGCAAACGCTGGCTGATTGAATTATGGAAGGGCCAGTACGGTATTACAACCGGCGCCGAGATTGGTATTTATAATACCTCCCGGGACGACCTTCAGTCTGAAAAATTTACAGGAACCTTTTATGAACCAATCAGCGACGCGGAAATGCTTCCGCTCTCTTTCGTTTTGCGCAGGAACAGGCGTGTTGTTTTAAAACGAAAGGCCGTCCACTGGTGGCTGACGGGCTTTCGGCTTGGTATGTTTTCAGCGCCGTCCGAACTTAGAATGGATGCAAAAATTGTTTTTCCTAACCGTGAAATGTGTTCGGCCTTCACCAACGCGCTGCGCAGCCTGGGATATACGCAAAAGGAATTTTCTGTCCGCCGTACAACAGTAACCATCCGCTATACAACACCGCATTCCGAGCAACCGTCCACACAGGAAGGAATACAAAAGGCCGCCGTACAGACAGTCAACCAAAGCAATTGCAGACTTTATAGCCTTGTAACAGCAAGATATACGAACACGCTGGATAAACTGGAATATTTAAAGGCCGCTATGCCTAACCTGTATCAGTTTTTCCTGGACTCTCTTTATGCCAAAGGTTTTTTCTCTGCGTTTGACTGGATTCGTGCGCTCCTGTTTGGCACATCAAAGCCGGAGCCCGTTTCGCCTGCTCCACCCTGCCCACCGGAGCCTTCTCCATGCGACCCCGGACCATGCGACCCCGGACCATGCGACCCCGGACCATGCGACCCCGGACCGTGCGACCCCGGACCATGTGAGTCTTGTCCCTCCGACCCATGTCTGTCAAAGGATGACTGCCCGCCGCCATGCTTTTGCCAAAGGTGGGACCACTATTGTACTCCGAAAACCTCCTGTTGCCGGTATATAAATCCCCATACGGCAGAACGCCGCACAAATAAATAAAATGTCTGCTGTAGCAAAAAGACTGGAGGAAGTTTATCAACGCGCAAAAATTCTCCCATTTAACAAGCACTCTAAAATGATTTTAATGAGTGACTGCCATCGTGGACAAGGAAACACAGGGGATAACTTTCTTGCCAACCAAACACTTTTTTTTGGCGCACTGGATTATTATTACCAGCATGGATTTATTTATATTGAGCTTGGCGACGGCGACGAACTTTGGGAAAACCGGAAAATTCGTCCCATTATAGAAACACACAGCGAAACTTTCTTGCTGATGTCGCAGTTTTATAAAGAAAAGCGGCTGTATATGCTGTACGGAAACCATGACATCGTCAAGCGGCGCAAGTCTTTCCCGGACCGGCATTGCAATAATTTTTACTGTGACTGTGCAAAATGCAGCACTCCGCTTTTTCCCGGAATAAACATGCACGAGGGACTGATTCTGGAAAATACGGAGGACAAACACCGTCTTTTTCTGGTGCACGGACACCAGGGCAGCTATTTAAACGACCTCTTCTGGCCTTTCGCCAGATTTTTAGTACGGTACGTCTGGCGGCCGCTGGAGTTAATCGGCTTTATTGCGCCGACGGGCGCCGGCAGACCACATGCAAAAAAAGAGAAAATTGAGCAGAAGATTGCCTCTTTTGCAAATGACAGTCGCCGGATCGTGATCGCAGGGCACACGCACCGGCCTGTATTTCCCTCGCCTGGGAAGGGCCTGTACTTTAACGACGGCAGCTGTGTGCATCCACATGCTATTACCGGCATAGAAATTGAGAACAATGCGCTTACTTTGGTTAAATGGGCAGTCCGTACCAAAATGGACGGAACTATGTATGTGGGCCGGCAAATTTTAGAAGGGCCTGTCCCTATTGCCGATTTTTATACAACGTAAGCGTTCTTAAATAAAAAACAACCCGTGTTTGGACAAATCGTTCAAACCGGGTTTTCCTTTTTAATCGGTCGTATATATGGCAATTTTATAAAAAACATGCTATGATATATATACTTTCCCATGCGCGCGCATGGGGCTGCGTTATCGTACATATATATAACTTTACAGCGCATCGGGAAAACACCGCCGTTGTCTGCCCGGTGCTTCTCATTTGAGGTGGTTTTTATGAAACGCGACACATACATATCCTGGGACGAACTTTTTATGGGAACGGCACTGCTGTGCGCACAGCGCAGCAAAGACCCCAACACGCAGGTGGGCGCATGCATTGTCAGCGGAAAAACGCCTTTATCCGCACAGCATATTATCTTGTCAACCGGCTATAACGGTCTGCCGCGCGGTTGCGATGATGCTGTGTTCCCATGGGAACGCACAGGCGCTTTGTGCAATACAAAGTATGCTTACGTGCTGTGCGCGGAGCTTAACGCAATTTTAAACGCGCAGGGCAGGAGTCTTAACGGCGCCAGTATATATGTAACGCTTTTTCCCTGTAACCAATGTGCAAAGGCCATTATCCAGGCAGGAATTCGGGAGGTCGTCTACCTGTGCGACAAATATACAGGCGAAGAAACAAACACTGCAGCCAAGCGCCTGTTTTCCGCTGTAGGCATACAAACGCGGCGCTTTACCCCCGCACATAAAAGTATTACATTAAATTTTGAGGTATAAATAAAAAAGCCAGCGAACAAAACATGTTTGTTCACTGCCTTTTACGGTCCATGCCGCCTGTGTGGTGACCCGAACGGGAATCGAACCCGTGTTACCGCCGTGAAAGGGCGGTGTCTTAACCGCTTGACCATCGGGCCGTCTGGTAGCGGAAATAGGACTTGAACCTACGACACTTCGGGTATGAACCGAATGCTCTAGCCAGCTGAGCTATTCCGCCACATTTGCTCTCGCTCAACGTGAGCAAGGATTATTATATTATAAGAATGGTTTTTTGTCAACTGTTTTTTTTCGCGGTGTTACCCCAGTATTTTTTGTGTTTTGGAATTGAAATATGTATATATTTTCAAGCTGCAACGCGGTTGAATTCATACTAGAAAAGGAGCTTATCTATGCTGTCGCCCACTTTTAAAACAGCCCGCTTTCTGATACGGCCGTATAAAGCCTCTGACGCAGACGCCGTATGGGAGGTTGTTTCTCAAAAAGAAATCTATGATACCACCTGCGCAATACCGCACCCTTATCCCCGGGAGCATGTGGACTGGTGGATACAATTTTTAAAAAACACCGCGAAGAACGGAACAGGTTATGAATTTGGCATTTTTCAACGGGCAGACAAACAATACATTGGCAATGTGGGTTTAATCAACCTTTCGCAAAGGCACCGCCGGGCCGAAGTATGCTACTTTATTCGCCGCGAATGCTGGAATAACCAATGCGCCACAGAGGCTTTACAGTGCATGCTGCATTACGGCTTTGAAAGACTGCGCTGCAAACGCATTGGCGGGCGGTGTATGACACTTAATGCGGCGTCCCGCCGTGTAATGGAAAAATGTGGCATGCATTATGAAGGCACCGCGCGATGCGAGCTTTTAAAGGACGGCCGTTTTTACGATATTGATTGCCTTTCTATTTTGGATAACGAATTTTTTGCCTTGACAAAGCACAGCTGAAAACCGGTTGCCTAAAATAAATAGCGCCGTTTTTTCTACAATGTAAAAAACAACCGCTTACTTTTCTGCACTATATTTTAACCGGCTCCTCTCACCTAAAAAAGAGCCGCACTTTTCAATAGCGGCCGGGATAAAATGTAAATTTCCCATTTATTTTTCTAAAAAGCAAGCAAAAAAAGGGGGGGAATTCCCTGTGTTTTTTGCTTTATGCAAACAGGTTTTCCACATAAAAATGTGGAAAATGTTAATACTTAACTACCAGTTGTTATATAAATCCACATTATTACCTTTATATAGCATTTCTCAATGTGGAAAACCATAGATCTTGTGCTTTTGATTTCATTTTTCCTGCCTGGAATTGTGGAAAAAACGGCTGATTTTATCTGTTTTATACCATTTTTGCATAAAAGACCGCCGCGCGGAAAAGACTTTCGCGCGGCGGTCTTTTTATATTTTCTACAACACTTATACGGAAAACGAATAGTTCGGCGCCTCTTTTGTAATATGTATATCATGCGGATGGCTTTCCTTCAGTCCTGCGCCTGTAATCCTGATAAATTTCGCTTTGCTGTGCAGCTCTTCAATATTTTTACATCCCGTATAGCCCATACCGGCCTTTAGCCCGCCAATCATCTGGTAAACCGTCTCCGACAGTGCGCCCTTATATGGAACCCTGCCCTCTACGCCTTCCGGCACAAACTTTTTAAATCCGCTCTGGAAATATCTGTCCTGGCTGCCTTTGCCCATAGCGCCCAGGCTTCCCATCCCTCTGTAAACCTTAAACTGTCTGCCCTGGTAAATTTCGCTTTCACCCGGGGACTCTTCACAGCCCGCAACAAGGGAACCAATCATTACCACATTGCCGCCGGCCGCCAGTGCTTTTACAATATCTCCGGAATACTTTATACCGCCGTCTGCAATAACCGGAATGTCATATTTGGCAGCGGCACAAGCGGCATCGTAAATCGCCGTAATCTGCGGCACGCCGATCCCGGCGACCACCCTGGTTGTACAAATGGATCCAGGGCCAATACCAACCTTCACACAGTCGGCCCCCGCCTCAATCAATGCCTTTGTCGCGTCGGCCGTCGCTACATTGCCCGCAACAAGCTGCACTGCGGGATAAGCTTTTTTGATCCGGCTGACTGCCTGTATCACATTGCGGTTATGCCCATGCGCAGAATCAAGCACAATTATGTCTACCTGCGCTTTTATCAACTCCGCCACCCGTTCCAGCACATCCTGTGTGGCGCCCACTGCCGCACCGCACAAAAGGCGGCCTGCTTCATCCCTTGCAGAGTTCGGGTATTGCATAGATTTCTCAATGTCTTTAATCGTAATAAGCCCTTTCAAATAACCGTTGTCGTCCACAATGGGGAGCTTCTCTATCTTATGGCGGCGCAAAATTTCTTGCGCGTCTTCCAGCCTTGTTCCAACCGGCGCCGTCACAAGCTGCTCTTTTGTCATCACCTGCGCAATTGGCTGGGAATAGTCGTCTTCGGTCATAAAACGCAGGTCGCGGTTTGTAATAATTCCCACCAACTTGCCCTCTTTGCAAATAGGTACGCCGCTGATTTTATATTTTGCCATCAGCTGGTTTGCATCGTTTACGGTGTTTTCCGGCGCCAGATAAAACGGATTGACAATCACACCGTTTTCTGAGCGCTTTACTCGGTCGACCTGGTCGGCCTGCTGCTCAATGGTCATGTTTTTGTGGATAATCCCCACACCGCCTTCTCTTGCAATGGCAATGGCCATTCTGGTTTCCGTTACCGTGTCCATTGCCGCAGTCATTAGCGGCGTATGCAGCATGATTTTCTTTGTCAACCTGGCGCTGACATCCACGTTTCTGGGTTCTACATTGGATTCGCCGGGAATCAACAGCACATCGTCAAACGTAAGGCCTTCCTTAATAAATTTTTTGTCAAAATCCGCATTGAGCATTTGATTCATTCCTCCCGTAAAAATCATTGATGCAAACCTCTGGACAAACGAATAAATATTATTCCGATAATAGCAGTGTTTTTCCCGTTTGTCAACCGGTTTTCCAAAATCTGTTTCTTTTTCCTGCTTATATATAAAAGGGCGGCGCAGACCACCCTTTTTACATACTGTTTACGTATTTTTTATTTTGATCAGATCTGTACCCATATAGGGATGAAGTGCCTGCGGAATGCGCACGCTGCCGTCTGCGTTTAAGTTGTTTTCCAAAAACGCAATCAGCATTCTTGGGGGCGCAACCACCGTATTATTTAATGTGTGCGCAAAATATTTGCCTTTTTGCCCCGCTATACGGATTTTCAGCCTGCGCGCCTGCGCGTCGCCCAAGTTGGAGCAGCTGCCCACTTCAAAATATTTTTTCTGCCGCGGCGACCACGCTTCTACGTCTATAGATTTTACCTTTAAATCGGCAAGATCACCAGAGCAGCACTCAATCGTTCGTACAGGGATGTCTAAAGAGCGAAACAAATCGACTGTATTTTGCCAGAGTTTTTCAAACCACTGCATGCTTTCCTCTGGTTTACATACAACGATCATTTCCTGCTTTTCAAATTGATGGATCCGGTAAACACCGCGCTCTTCTATCCCGTGCGCGCCTTTTTCTTTGCGGAAACAGGGCGAATAGCTTGTAAGCGTATAAGGCAGTTTTTCCTCTGGTTGAATTGTGTCAATAAATTTTCCAATCATAGAATGCTCGCTTGTGCCGATCAGATAGAGGTCTTCTCCTTCAATTTTGTACATCATGGCGTCCATTTCCGCAAAGCTCATTACGCCGGTCACCACATTGCTGCGGATCATAAACGGCGGTATACAATAGGTAAATCCGCGGCTGATCATAAAATCGCGCGCATAGGAAAGAACGGCGGAATGCAGCCTTGCAATGTCGCCCATTAAATAATAAAACCCGTTGCCCGCTACCTTTCTTGCGCTTTCCATGTCTATTCCATCAAATGCTTCCATAATTTCTGTGTGATATGGTATGGGAAAATCAGGAACGGTTGGGGCGCCAAAGCGCTGGAGCTCCATATTTTCGCTGTCATCTTTCCCAATAGGCACGCTTGCATCAATCATATTGGGGATCAAAAGCATTGCTTTCCGGATTTTTTCCTGCAAAGCAGTTTCCTGCTGCTCTAATTCCGCCAGGCGCTGTGACTGTTCTGTCACAAGTTTTTTAATTTCCTGCGCTTCTTCCTTTTTTCCCTGCCCCATCAGCGCGCCAATCTGCTTGGAATACCTGTTGCGGTCTGCACGCAGGGCATCTGCCTGCTGTTTTGCCTTCCTGCTCTGCTGGTCTAATTCTATGACCTGATCCACCAAAGGCAGCTTGCTTTCCTGAAACTTCTTCTTTATATTCTGTTTTACTGCTTCTGGATTTTCCCTTACAAATTTTATGTCCAGCATTTATCTTTCTCCCTTTAAAAATTTATTTTTCCAGCCGTTTTGCCAGCTCGGACAAATCGTCCCTGCCGTAAAATTCAATTTCAAGCGTCCCCTTCTCCTGCGAACCGCTTACTTTGACCTTTCGTCCCAGATGCTCCCTGAGCGCGAGCTCCACTTCTTCAAAATAAGAAAGCTTTTTCTTGCCGGAAACAGACGCCGCGCCCGTTTCCAAAAGTTTATTTGCGCGTTTTGCCAAGCGTTCCAGCTCCCGTACAGATATATCTTGTGTAGAAACAAGCCGCGCGGCCCTGTCCATTTCTTTTTCACTTTTAAAAGAAAGCAACGTGCGCGCATGCCCTGCGCTGATCCTGCCCGCATGGACCAAAGACAAAATTTCCTGCGGCAAGTTCAAAAGGCGCAATGCATTTGCCACTGCCGGCCTGGATTTCCCTACCGCTCTGGCCACATCCTCCTGCGTCAGCGCATAACTGTCTATCAGCTGTTTATAGCCGTTGGCCTCCTCCACGGGGGACAAATCCTCTCTTTGCAAATTTTCAATCAGCGCAAGCTGCATGGTCTGGCTGTCTGTCAGTTCGCGAATCACTACGGGAACCTCTGTAAGACCAGCCATACGGCTTGCCCGCCAGCGGCGTTCGCCGGCGACGATCTGGTATCCGCCGCTTAACAGCGGACGCACCAGAAGCGGCTGCAGCACGCCATGCTGTGAAATAGAATCCGCCAGTTCCGCCAGCGCTTTCTCGTCAAAGTTGCGCCGGGGCTGGGAGCGGTTCGGCTCTATCTCAGAAATTTTCAGCGTAACGGTGCTGTTGCTGTCTTCGCTTTCGTTTTCCATAAAAATGGCGTTTAGCCCTTTTCCAAGGCCGCCCAGTTTCGATTTTGCCGCCATATACCCTGTGCTCCTCTCCATTTCTGTTTCTTCATACCCGGTTGTTTTTTTCCACTTCCTGCGCAAGCGCCATATATGCCGCGCTGCCTTTGCTTGATTTATCAAAATACATGATCGGTTTTCCAAAGCTTGGCGCCTCTGAAAGGCGCACACCTCTGGGAATAATCGATGCAAAAACCTTTCTTGGAAAATATTTTTTTACCTCTTCCACAACCTGCTGCGTCAGGTTTAACCGGCCATCGTACATGGTAAGCAGTACCCCTTCCATTTCCAGCCGCTCGTTATATTGCCGTTTTACACGCCGCACGGTATTCATTAGCTGGGAAAGCCCCTCTAACGCATAATATTCACACTGAATCGGCACCAGAATGCTGTCCGCCATACACAGCGCGTTGGTTGTTATCAGCCCCAAAGACGGGGGACAATCTATTATGATATATGCATACTGGCTGCGTACCGACGCAACCGCAAGCTTTAAAATGGCTTCCCTGTGCTTTTGCTCCGCCATTTCCAGCTCGGCGGCAGCTAAGTCCAGGCTGGACGGCAGCAAATCCAATCCTTTAAAGCCCGTATATATAATTGCCTGTTCTGCTTTCGCACCGTCTACCAAGATATGATAGGTGGATTTTAAGACATTTCGTTTGTCAATCCCTACCCCACTTGTGGCGTTCCCCTGTGGGTCAATATCTATAAGCAGCGTCTTTCTGCCAAGCAAGCCGAGTGCCGCCGCCAAATTTACAGCCGTCGTTGTTTTTCCCACGCCGCCTTTTTGATTGGCAATTGCAATAATTTTTGCCAAAAAGAAGCCCCCTTTGCATTTTGTATGAATTTATAAAAATTATATCACTTTTCAGCAAAAAAGAAAAGCGTTCCCGTATGCTTTTTCCTTTTATTTTGACACATATGTTTCACATGAAACGCCAAAGACCGCACAGCAATAAAGCCGTGCGGTCTTTGACATAAGGGGTTCAGATAAGGAAATGGGTATGAGTGGGATTTCGTCGTACGCATTTTTAGTGGGGCGGCCTCCACCGCCCAGGGAAACGGGTCCGCTTTGTCAGGCAGAAATATTACTTCCGTTCTGCTTATAAGCAGAAGATTTTGGAATGCGGACATTATATTCTATGTATTCGTCGTTTTCTGTTTTTTCCGTTAAGGCGTCTATTCCGGAAAGACGCATTGTATCAATCGCTTTATTCAGGGTGTTCATGAAAATCCGGACGTCTTTAATAATAATTTTTGCATTTTGTCCTTTTGTCTTGCCTTGCTGCAGCGCGCGTTCTACAAGAATTTCAGTCTGCTTTACGTTTAAGTTGCCGCTTACCGCTTTTTCCAGCACCTGCCTGCGCTGCTCGCCGTCGAGCTTTAACAGCACCCGTGCATGGCGTTCTGTCATTCCGGCGTCAATAATTTTTTCCTGCTCCTCTTCATTTAGCCGTAAGAGTCGCAGTTTGTTTGCAATAGTGGACTGTTTTTTCCCAAGTTGCTTTGCAACGCGTTCCTGCGTTAAGCTGCAATCCAAAATCAGCTTGCGGATGGCGCGGGCCTCCTCAAACATGTTCAAATCTGCACGCTGCAGATTTTCAAGCAGTGCATAAACGGCAGACTGCCTGTCGCTGCACTTCATAATAATGCACGGAACCTTTTGCAGCCCCACCATAATAGAAGCGCGCAGCCTGCGCTCGCCTGCAATCAGTTCATATTCAGACTGCGACACCCGTCGAACTGTCAGCGGCTGCAAAATTCCGTTGCTTGCAATACTTTGAGCAAGGGAACACAGCTCATCTTCGGCAAATACGCGCCTTGGTTGAGACCGGTTTGGCCGTATGCATGCAATGGGGATTTCTACAAGCCTGGGTTCTTCCTTTTGGGTAAAAAGCAACTGCCTCACCTTCGTTTCCTCTATAGATTTGCAGCAGACAGCCTTTTTGTATGTTGGAGTGAAGCGGGCTTGTCCTGATTGCATCTATATCGTACCACAGGCAAGACAGTTTGTTTGTCGTAGTTTGCATGTATTTTTATAGTTTTTTACATTTGTTTGCGTTGAAAGGTTTTTATTTTGGTCGAATCAGCTTCTTTACAGTGGCTTTTTTACAATTTTCGCCCCATTGCGTGGATATTTTTTTTCTGTCGTTCCAATTTTTTCAAATAAAAGCAAAGTGCGCACCCCCGCTCCCGGCAGCTCAAACGTATATTCTTTTTTTACGGCGCCGCTTAGCAAAGCAATTGCGTTTTTTGCCTGCTGCAGTTCCTGGTGCGCCTGCGGCCCCTTCATTGCGGCAAAAACGCCGCCCGGTTTTACAAGCGGCAGGCAATATTCCGCCAAAACCGGCAAGGCTGCAACCGCCCTGGAAACAGCTATATCATATTTTTCCCTGTATTGCTGCTTTTGCCCGGCTTCTTCCGCCCTTGCATGCAGCGTTTGCGCAGCAATGGAAAGCCTCTGTACAACAGTTTGTAAAAACATCATTCGTTTTCCAAGACTGTCTAACAGCATAAGGCGTATGTCCGGGCGTGCAATCGCCAAAGGGATTCCGGGGAAACCGGCGCCCGTCCCCACATCTATTACTGCGGCGTTTTTGGGAATATCCATATATTGCAAAAGCGATAAACTGTCGGCAAAATGTTTAATAATAATTTGCTCGGTATCCTTGATCGCTGTCAAGTTTATTTTTTTGTTCCACTCCAAAAGCAACGACAGATATAACGCAAATTTTTGCAGCTTTTCTTCTGTCAGCGCAACACCAAGCATGTTTGCCTGCAATTGCAGCAATGACATAGCGCTGTTCATGCCTGATCTTCCTTTCTCTGTGAGAGCCATATGATAAGCACGGAAATATCGGCCGGACTCACCCCGCTGATGCGCGACGCCTGTCCAATATTTTCAGGCCGAATCTGGTTGAGTTTTTCCTGCGCTTCCAGACGCAAACCCGCAAGCGTACGGTAGTCTGTACCTGCAGGAAGCTTTTTATTTTCCATCCTGCGCATTTGTTCTGTCTGCGCCATCTGCCGTTTAATATAACCTTCATACTTTACTTCTATCTCTATTTGTTCGAGTATATTCTGCTCCAGCAAAGGCCGTGCAGGGTCGATCGGCGTTAGCTTTTGGTAGTTTAACTGCGGGCGGCGCAGCAGGTCAATAAGCCGCACTCCGGTTGTAATGGGCGTTGTTTCATGTGAAACAAGCAGTTTGTTTACCTCTTTGGAAGGGGGAACCACCGTTTCCTTCAGGCGCTTGCGTTCCTGCTCCTTTAGTTTTTTCTTTTTCTTAAAGCGCCTCCATCTTTCGTCGCCAATCAGGCCAATTCTTCTGCCAAGCGGTGTTAAGCGCACATCCGCATTATCCTGTCGTAACAGCAGCCTGTATTCTGACCGCGACGTCATCATTCTGTAAGGCTCCAAAGTGCCTTTTGTGACCAAATCGTCAATTAGCGTTCCAATATAGGAGCTGGCTCGGTCCAAAACAAACGGCGTTTTTCCCTGTACCTTTCTTGCTGCGTTGATTCCGGCAATCAAGCCCTGTGCGGCTGCCTCTTCATAACCGGAGCTTCCATTAAATTGCCCTGCGCCATAAAGGCCAGGAAAATCGCAAAACTCCAGCGTAGCATTCATATACAGTGGATCAACACAGTCATATTCAATTGCATATGCAGGGCGCATAATTACCGCATGCTCCAATCCCTCAATTGAATGGTAAAATGCCAGCTGTACATCCTCCGGCAGAGAAGAAGACATCCCCTGCAAATACATTTCCTCCGTATTTTGTCCGCACGGTTCAATAAACAGCTGGTGGCGTGGTTTATCGGCAAAGCGGACAATTTTGTCTTCAATACTTGGACAATAACGCGGCCCTACGCCTTCAATTTTTCCCCCGTACAGCGGGGAGCGGTGCAGGTTTTCCATAATAATTTCTTTTGTCCTGCCGTTTGTCCAGGCAATATGGCAAAGCACTTTATTTTCCCCCATACGCTCCGTATCATAGGAAAACGGTTCAGGAGGATCGTCTCCGGGCTGCTCTTCTAATCCTGTAAAATCTATACTGCTTTTGAGTACCCTTGCCGGCGTTCCGGTTTTAAAGCGGCGCAGCGGTAATTTCAGTACCTTTAAAGCATGCCCTAAAAAAGCTGCAGGGAACATGCCGTCCGGCCCGCTTTCATAAGAAACATCCCCAATAAAAATACGTCCGCCAAGATACGTGCCGGTTGCAAGGATTACAGTTTTACAATAAAAAAGCGCCTGCATACGGGTTTCTATCAGCCAGAAGTTCTCGTCCCGCGTAAGATTTACAACTTCTGCCTGTTTCAACTCCAGGTTTTCCTGCAGTTCCAGTTTATGCTTCATGGTATCGCTGTATTTTCTGCGATCAATCTGCGCGCGCAAAGAGTGCACCGCGGGGCCTTTTCCACGGTTGAGCATGCGCATCTGTAAAAAACACGCGTCTGCGGTTTTTCCCATCTCTCCACCCAGCGCGTCAATTTCTCTTACCAAATGGCCTTTTGCTGTGCCGCCTATTGATGGATTGCACGGGCAGTTTCCTACTGCGTCCAAATTAATTGTAAAGACAACCGTTTTACAACCAAGCCTTGCCGCGGCGAGTCCCGCTTCAATCCCGGCGTGCCCCGCGCCGATTACCGCTACGTCATAATCTCCCGCTTTATATTGCATATGGTTCCTCCTTACTTGCCAACACAAAACCTTGAAAAAACGGTTTCTACAACTGCTTCGCTCACGCGCTTGCCTGTCAGGGTAAGCAACGCGCTTATAGCGTCCTCCAGCGATACCGTAACCGCGTCAAGCGTAAAACCGGACTGCAGCGCGCTGATTGCTTCTTTAAGTGCGCAAAGTGCCTTTTCCGCCGCTGCCCTTTGTCGCTCTGTTGCTAAAATGGCCTGTGAAGGATCAAAATCTTTTGTGCCTGTTACAGCCTCCACCGCGTCTGTAAGCGCCTGTATTCCTCTACCTTCAGCAGCAGAAATATGCACAAGCGCCTTCACTTTCTGTGCAATGTACGCCGTATCAATTTGACTGCCCTTGTCCGCCTTGTTAACTACAGCCACAGCAGGCGCATCGCAAAGCAGATCCAGCATTGCCTGATCATCCTTCTCCAAAGGAGAAGAACCGTCAAAAACCGCTAAAATCAAACCACAGCTTTTTATGCGTTCTTTTGCTTTATCTACTCCTATTTTTTCAATTGGATTATCCGTATCGCGCAGGCCGGCTGTGTCGGATAAGCGCAAAGTTGTATTTCCCAGCAGCACGGTTTCTTCTACAATATCTCTGGTCGTACCAGGAATGTCTGTAACAATCGACCGTTCACAGCCGGAAAGCAGGTTCATCAACGTAGATTTTCCTACGTTTGGCTTGCCAATAATCAGCGTGTCCACGCCTTCGCGTACCATCTTTCCTGTATCATACCCGGAAAGCAGCGCCTGCAGGGCGCTTTGGTTTTTTTCCAGCTCTTGTTCAAGCAGACTACTGGAAAGTTCGGGAATATCTTCCTCCGGATAATCTGCCCATGCGGATAAATGCGCAGCTGTTTCCGTTAATTGTGTGCAAATTACGTCTATTTTTTTTCTAAGGGCGCCTTCTTTACAAGATAAAGCAGCTCTGGCGGCATGTTTTCCTTTCGCGCCAATCAAATCCATAACAGATTCTGCTTCTGTCAGGCCCATTTTTCCATTTAAAAAAGCTCTTTTTGTAAATTCACCTGCCTGTGCGGGTATTGCCCCCGCTTGCAATACAGCGCGTAAAACACATTTTGTAAGATAAACCCCCCCGTGGCAGGAAATCTCTACCACATTTTCGCCCGTATAGCTATGCGGGGCCCTGAAAACCAGTGCAATTCCCTCGTCAAGCTTTTCATCCCCGCTAAATATATGCCCAAATGTGGCCGTGTAGCCCTTCTGCGCTGAAAGAGCTTTTCCCGATACAGGCCGAAAAACCATATCTGCAATTTGAATCGCCTGTTCTCCAGATATTCTGATTACGCCAATACCGCCTGCTCCTTGTGCAGTGGAAATTGCCGCAATGGTATCCATTTTCATATAAATCCCTTACCTGTTTCTCTGCTATTTTTTTGGGGGCTGCACAATGCAGCCCCCAAAAGACTTTATATAGATTCTTTCTCTTTTTTCATTTCAATCTTTCCGTAAAGTGAAAAATTCCCGCCGTCATTAATCGGTGCTCTTTTTTGCACCTGGTTGTTCTGTCCATGGCCGGCTGTATAGCCATTACGATTCCCATTTCGGTTATATCCGTCGTTATAATGTTTCTTTTGTGTGCTCCGGGACTTGTTATAACCGCTGTTTCTGCGGCGGTAGGTTTTTGCGTTGGGGTCCAGACCAATTACTACATGCCGGTCTATGTTTTCCCCTTCCGACCAGGAAATTACACCGTTTACCTTCTGCACTGCTGTATGGATAATACGCCTCTCGTAAGGGTTCATCGGTTCCATTGGCACATTTTTTCCTATTTTCAAGGCCTTATATGCCATTCTCCTTCCCAGTATTTCCAGTGTTTTTTCACGTTTTTTACGATAATTTCCCATATCAAGAGTAATTCTATAATAGGCGTTATCTATATGATTTGCCACCAAACCGGCAAGATACTGCAACGCATCAAGCGTTTCTCCTCTCTTTCCAATAATAAAGTTTATATCTTCACTGGAAAGATTAATCTTCGCGCCGCCTTCTATTTCCTGTATTTCCATCGTTACGTCGTTAAATCCCATACGGGACAGTACGCTTTTTAAATAATTTGCCGCGCTTTGCGCAGGGGAAACCTCTAAAAAGGCGCGAACCTTTGCAGGGCTTCCTCCAAAAATGCCAAATTTCTTTTTTTCCGGCATCTGCAGTACGTCAAAATTTGCCTCGTGGGTTTCTATACCAAGCTGTCTGCATGCGTCTTCTTGTGCCTCAACGATCGTTTCACCTGTTCCAATTGCTTCTCTTAACAATATTTACACCCCCATAAATTGCTACTTCTTTTTTAAGTAATGGCCGCTTTCCACACATCACACATACAATTTATAAAAAGCTGTACCATCGCCATTTACTTCTTTTTTCCCTGTTTTTTCTTTTGCTGTATTCCTTTATTTTCAAATTTAGGATTATAACTGTATTTTACTTTTGCCTCTTCCAGTTCAAGCAAAGCTACCCTCTGTGCCTCCGCTTTGGCCCCCATAATATTTGCACTGTAGAAATTTTGTAAAATAACAGTTTGCAAAAAACCCAAAACCGTTGAGACAATCCAGTAAAAACCAACCGCCGCGGGTACTGTATAGGCAATATATGCGCTCAAAAGCGGCATAAGAAGAAGCATATACTTCATACAACCCTGCTGCATTTGTGCCGTGCCCTGCAGCTTCATTGTAAAAAACTGCGACAAAACAGAGGTAACAAGACAGAGAACAGGAATAATCAGTAAAATTGTAAAGCCTTCATTCGGCCTTCCAAGAAGATCCAATCCAAAAGAATGAAAACCCTGGCCAAAGTCTTTGATCTGGTCAATTGTATTTGCATCAAAAAATCCACTTAAATACGTTGTTCCCTGCGGCGTCTGTGCAAGTTTGATTATATCAATTTGTCCATAAAAATTATTAAAGGAAGTTCCAATCCCAGGCAGCGTATTTAAATAACTAACCGCTTTTGTAACGGTTTCTGCAGCAATATGCATTGTATTTGTAAGAGGATTGATAACCGCGCAATAAACACCTAACAGCAAAAGCATGGGAAGTAGAGAAGAAAGACAGCCCCCCATAGGGTTTACACCCTCTTTTTGATAAAGCTTGCTTACTTCCTCATTAAGTTTTGCTTTATCATTGCCATATTTTTTTTGCAGCTCACGCTGCTTTGCAGCAAGACGGGCGTTTGCCGCCATAGACTTTTGCTGTTTAATCGACGTGGGAAAAAAAATAATCTTTAAAAAAAGTGTAAACAGGACAATTGCAATTCCGTAATCGTGCACCAGCATAAAACAAAACCAGAGCACATAGCCAAAAAGGCTTCCTATCAGATTAAATATATCCATAATTGCGCAGACCTCCTCATTTACTTTTCAACCCTTTTTTCTTTTCGGGAACAGGATCATATCCACCTTTTGAAAAGGGGTTACAACGCAATATTCTCCAAATTGTCATGCATCCGCCCTTAAACGCCCCAAACCTTTCAATCGCCTCCAGCCCATATTGGGAACAGGTGGGATAATACTTACAGCTTGGCCTTGTATGCGGCGAAATTGCTTTTTTGTAGAATTTAATAAGCCAAATAAGCGGGCGCTTCATTTTAAAACTCCCGCCTCTTTCAGCTGTTTTTTCATACAGCGCAATATTTCTGTACTTTTCACGCGCGACGTTTTTACTCTTGCCACAAAAACAAAATCGTACCCCGCCTGAATCTGCGGAAACAGCTGCGCGTAGGCTGCCCGTATCACTCGTCTGGAACGGTTGCGCTGCACGGCTTTGCCTGTTTTTTTGCTTGTCGTAATTCCATACCTTACGCTGTGCAACCTGTTTTTCATAACATACGTTACGACGACGGGAGAAATAAAAGATTTTCCTCTGTTATAAAGACGTTTAAAATCTTTATTTTCCTTTAACGTTTCCATACTTCCCATATGTTATCATCCCGTCTGTAAAAGCAAATCCGTTTTTCACATAAAAACACATGCGCTTCTTACAAAAATAAAGACCACATTTCAGTGGTCTCAATCTTAGTAAGACAACCTTTTTCTGCCTTTTGCACGTCTGCGGGCAAGCACCTTCCGCCCATTTCTGTCAGACATTCTTTTTCTGAAACCATGCTCCTTTTTTCTGTGAAGCTTTTTAGGCTGATATGTTCTCAACATAAAAAAGCCCTCCTTTCGGGTATTAACCTTGCAATATAGCATTATAACGTAATTCATATAAATCGTCAACAAAAATTTTTTATTTTTTTAAGTGCAAAAACAAAGAAAATGTCGGCCTGTAAGGCAGTCTTTTTGCCTTATACCATATCTTGTGTTTTCTTCTTATTTTCTTACTTTATGCAGTATAAAAAGCACACTTTTTATTATTTTATCTGCATATGTAAAGCTTACAATTTTTTTCAATAAAAAGTTTGAAAAGAAGACCGGTTTGTGATAGAATAATACAGATAATGAAAGAGCGGGATTTTATATATTATAAGTAAAAATATACATACTATATGATTTTTTGAATCTCCTGAACTCTTGCGTTTAAAAATTTTTAGATAAGGAGAGAATCACCATGGAGTCCTTTAATGAAGCCTGGGACGTAATCTGTGATTATTGTAAAACCAGAATTACAGACGTTGCATATAAAACCTGGATCAGCAGGATTAAGCCCCTGACACTGAATTTTGATTCAGGAGAAGCCATTCTCCTGACTCCAAACGAATTTCACCGGCAAACGCTGACGCGCTGTTATCTTACACTTTTACAGGAAGCATTTGATGCCGTGTTTGGATCTTCTATTGAAATCCGCCTAACAATCCCGGAAGAGGTCAGCAGCAAAAACCAGGAACCGGAAAATGAAAAAATCATGCATTCAGACTATGAATATACATTTTCCACGTTCATTGTAGGCTCCTCCAACAAATTTGCGCATGCGGCTTCTCTTGCAGTTGCTACAAATCCAGCAGGCGCATATAATCCTTTATTTATCTACGGGCATTCCGGTCTTGGAAAAACGCACCTTTTATATGCAATTGGAAACGAAATCAAAAAAACGCACAGTAATATGAACATTCTTTATGTAAAGGGCGACGATTTTGCAAATGAATTAATCGAATCAATTCAAATAGCAAAAACAAAAGAATTCCGGCAAAAATACAGAAACGCCGACGTACTTTTAGTAGACGACGTACAGTTTATAGGCGGAAAAGAATCTACACAAGAAGAGTTTTTCCATACATTCAACACCTTGTACGAAAGCAAAAAGCAGATCGTTCTAACTTCAGACAGGCCTCCAAAAGAAATAAAAACGCTGGAAGAAAGGCTGCGCACCCGCTTTGAATGGGGATTAATCGCAGACATTCAACCACCGGACCTTGAAACAAGAATTGCAATCATTAAAAGAAAAGCGGAATTCTTAGAAATTCATATTCCCGACGAGGTATGCGAATACATTGCCACAAAACTAAAAACAAATATACGGCAGCTGGAAGGCGTTGTACAAAAAATTAAAGCAAAAAACCTCTTAAATGGGGAAAAACCTACCATTTCCGGCGCACAGGAATCTATATCCGATATTTTAAACAACGAAACACCGCCGGAGCTGACGGTAGAAAAAATTATTGACGAAGTCGCAAGAACCTTTGGCGTAAAAAGTGAAGATATCCGTTCCATAAAAAATCGGAGGGCAAACCTCTCAAATGCACGCCATATTGCAATTTACATTGTCAGAGAACTCACGCACCTTTCCATGATTCAAATTGGAAATGAATTCGGAGGCAGGCACTATTCCACAATTGTATATACGATCCAACAAGTAGAAAAAAATATGAATAAAGACAGCAAGGTAAAAGAAACCATAGAAGACATCATCAAAAACATCCGCGACAGGTAAAAACTTTTTTCACATATTTTTTCACATTCACTCCACAGTATTTCACAAAATGTGGAAAAATAGAAAAACATAAAAAATTCTCCACACTGCATACACAGAGTTTAAACATTCCGCTTATGTAAATTCTTGCCTGTTTTATGAAAGATTCTTTGTAATTCCACATTTTCACAGCCCCTACTACTACTACTAAAATTATATATAATTTCTGTTGTTTCTTTTTATAAAAATTGAAAAGAGGGATAATTTTATGAAGCTGAATTGCTCCCAGTCAAAACTGGCGGAAGCTGTTACAAACGTACAACGGGCAGTTTCCTCTAAAACATCTCTTCCTGCTTTGGAAGGAATTTTAATAAAGGCCTACAAAAACCAAATTACTTTGTGCGGGTATGATCTGGAAATAGGTATTACAACGGTTATAGATGCAGACGTTGTTACAGAAGGGGAAATTGTAGTAAGCGCAAAACTTTTGGGAGATATTGTCCGCAGGCTTCCTGAAGAAAACGTACATATCGAAACAGACGATAGGTTAATTACCTATATTTTCAGCGGACAGGCAGAATACAGAATTGTGGGAATTTCCTCTGCAGAATACCCGGAACTTCCCTCATTTGAAAAAACAGATACGCTTACCATTCAGAGTGGCCTACTAAAAAATATGATTAAGCAAACTTTGTTTGCTGTTTCTGATAATATTTCAAAACCAATTTATACGGGCTCTTTGTTTGATATTGAAGACCAAATCATCCGAATTGTGTCGGTTGACGGCTACAGGATGGCTCTGCGAAAAGAACCAATCGATTGTGAGGAAAACAGTCGTTTTGTTGTGCCTGGAAAGGCGCTTTCAGAAATTTTAAAGCTTGTCAGTGAGGAAGAAAAAAATACGGAAATTATCCTTGGGCAAAGGCATGCTATTTTCCATATAGAGCAGTATTCTGTCTTTACAAGGTTGATTGAAGGAAACTTTTTAGACTATAAATCTACCATTCCAAAAGAAAATAAAACGCAGGCGCCTGTTGGCACCAGAGAAATGATAAACAGCGTGGAAAGAATGTCGCTTCTTACGTCGGAAAAAATTCAAAGCCCAATCCGTTTTATTGTAACGGAAGATTCTATAAAGCTTTCCTGCTCTACTGCAATTGGAAAAGCGAACGATGTGATAAAAACAACAGTGTCTGGCGAAGAGGTGGAAATTGGTTTTAATAACCGTTATTTGTTAGACGCCCTGCGCAACGCAGATACAGATATTGTAAATTTACAGTTCAGCGGCCCGCTTACGCCTATGAAGATTGTTCCTGTACAGGGTGACAGTTTCCTGTTTTTAGTCGTTCCCATGAGGTTGAATTATGAAAACTGAAAAAGTTTATATTGATCAGGAATATATTAAGTTAGACAGTCTGTTAAAATTTGGCGGAATTGTTCCAACAGGGGGACAGGCAAAGGTTTTGGTGCAAAGCGGAAAGGTTTTCGTCAATGGAAAGGTGTGTATGGAAAGAGGAAAAAAAATACATGCAGGCGATCAGGTGCAAAGCAAAGATAAAATTTTAGAGGTGTGCAGGAAGTGACCATCCGTGAGCTTACTTTTTGTGGATTTCGTAATTTAAAAGACAGTTGTATTCAACCATCTGAAGGAATGAATATCATTTATGGTGATAATGCGCAGGGAAAGACCAATTTGCTGGAATGTATCTGGATGTTTAACGGCGTGCGTTCCTTCAGGGGGTCAAAAGATAGTGAGCTGGTTTCTTTTCAAAAAAAATCTGCAACGGTTTCCGTCACATTTTTTGCAGAGCAGCGCATGCAAACTGCACAGATTCAAATTCTGCAAAATAAAAGAGAGGCCGTTTTAAACGGGGTAAAGAAAAATTCAACAGCGGAGCTTATTGGAAAATGCACATCTGTTGTTTTTTCACCGGAGCATTTGACATTGGTTAAAAACGGACCTTCAGAGAGAAGGCGGTTTATTGACGGCGCACTGTGCAGGTTAAAACCGCGTTATGCCGTTTTGTTTACAGGATATCATAGAGTATTAAATCAGAGAAATGCTCTTTTAAAGGATATACCACGCCACAGGGAGCTTTCCGAAACACTTTCCATATGGGATGAAAAACTTGCGCAAATAGGTGCTTCTCTGCTATATGAAAGGTTTTCCTATATAAATCTTTTAAGAGAAAAAGCGCGTGCCTTTCATACGGGGATTTCGGAAAGAAAAGAGGATCTTTCTCTTATCTACCAATCTGGGTGTAAAATACAGCCGGACGACTCCAGCGCACAAATGCAGGAAAAACTTATGCAGTCTCTTGTTTTATCCAGAAAAGAAGATATATATACAGGGTGCACCAACTATGGTCCGCATAGGGATGATATAGAAATTTTGATTAATGGGATTAAAGCGAGAAATTTTGCATCGCAGGGGCAGCAAAGAAGTGCTGTTCTATCTTTAAAACTGGCAGAGGCCGCTGTACTAAAAGAAAAAATGCAGGAAAATCCCATCATTCTTTTAGATGATGTCTTAAGTGAACTAGATCTATCCAGACAAACGTATCTTTTAAACGAGCTGCAAGGGTGGCAGGTTTTTATTACCTGCTGCGATCGCTCTGCGGTTCAAAGTTTACGGGGCGGCTGCGTGTTTCATGTTAGTGAAGGAGAAATACAAAACATTACAGAATACAACAGGTGAAAATTTATGTATTTACATGTAGGACAGGATACAGTTATCCGAACAGGCGATATTATTGGCATTTTTGACCTGGATATCACTACGGTTTCAAAGCATACAAGAAGCTATTTGGCAAAGGCGGAAAAGGCAGGGCAGGTTGTTGCAGTTTCACATGAATTGCCAAAATCGTTTATTTTATGTAAAAGTGGGAAAAAAGGGAAAACAGCTGTTTATATCAGCCAGCTATCCTCTGCAACGCTTTTAAAGAGAAAAAATATGCAAAAAGACAGAATTTCCGTGGAAAAGGAGTCCTGAAAAAGGCGTTTAAAAAGGTGGGAAACGGTATATGAAAAATTTGCAATGCCCGTATTGTGGAAAAAAGGTATCTTATATATCGGCTTTTTTAGAAAAAAGCGAAGGAGAGCACACCTGTAAGAAATGCGGAAGAAATTCCACCATCTATTTCAGAAAAGCAATACGCGGCGCTATTTTGGCAACAATTATCATTGCGGCAAGTATTTTAATTATATGGTTGTTTATTGGAAAAAAAGACCAGCTCTGGGGGATGCTCTGGGTATTCATTCCCTTTATTATTTTTTATCTATGTACGCCTCTTTTCTTTCGTTTGGTCCCTTTGAAGATGCGCGCAGCAGGGCAAGTGGATAAAAAAACAATCAAAAGGCGGGTTTACACACCTGCTGTTCCAACTGCCGCAAGCGGATCAACAAAGGTAATCCCAAGGGTATCCAATATAGGGGGAGATTACGTTTTTTTAGACGAAGAAAAAATGGAAGATACCTCTACAAAAATTATCCCAACTGTAAAAGGAAACCAGGAAGAAGAATATATGGATATTTCTTCTTATATTGATCAAAAGCTATAAAGAAAGGGAAGACAGCATGTTAAAACTTCCGGTCTGTCCGTATTGTCATGCGGTCTATCACTATAAAACTGTACAAAAAACGGTCAAGCAAAAAGAAATAACCTGCCATAACTGTAAAAAAACATTTTTGATCTCCTATAAAAAAGGCCGATTTCTTTTACTTTTGTTTGTAGCTGTTTTTTTGGTTGGATTTAATCTTTTTCTACTTAATATTTTGGAAAATATTACAATATGGGGATGTCTGACTGTTACAGTTGTGTTTGTTTTGATCGCTATGCTTCTTTTTCCTTATACGGTGCGCTATAAAAAAAAGGCAGAAAGTGCAAAAAAGGAAAAAAAGAATAATAAAAGAGCTTAATTGTAGGAGGTCTTTTTCTTGGATACAAATATAGAAATTACAAAAACCGAAAATACATACGGCGCCAATGAAATACAGGTACTGGAAGGGCTGGAAGCTGTAAGAAAGCGTCCGGGAATGTATATTGGATCAACGGGTCCAAGGGGATTGCATCATCTGGTGTACGAGATTGTCGACAACTCAATAGACGAAGCTCTTGCCGGGTACTGCACAAAAATAGACGTAAGTATTTTACCTGGAAATATCATAAGGGTATATGACAACGGCAGAGGGATTCCGGTTGGAATTAATCAAAAAATGGGAATTCCCGCTGTTACAGTCGTATTTACCGTATTGCATGCGGGCGGAAAATTCGGCGGCGGTGGATATAAAGTATCTGGCGGACTGCACGGCGTAGGTGCGTCTGTTGTAAATGCGCTTTCCGAATGGCTGGAAGTAAAGGTTTGCGACGGGGAAAATATTTATCATCAGCGGTATGAAAGAGGAAATATTGTTTCAGACCTTGAGATTGTGGGAAAAGACACGCAAAAGGGTACGGAAGTTATCTTTAAAGCAGACAGGGAAATTTTCACAGAAACAGACGAATATGATTTTCAAATACTGGAAACGCGCTTGCGCGAACAGGCTTTTTTAAATGCGGGCATTCATATTGAGCTTCGTGATGAACGCGATTGTAAAGATATCCGGCAGAGCAATTTTCTTTATGAAGGCGGCGTCGCAAGTTTTGTCGAATATATTCATAAAAAGAAATCACTGGATCTGGTGCACCCGGAGGTTATCTACTTTTCTACCTCTGCACCGGACGATACGTCAGCTGTGGAAATTGCAATGCAGTATAATGAAAGCTACAATGAGTGCATTCTTTCTTTTGCAAATAATATTCATACAACAGACGGCGGCACGCATGAGGAAGGTTTTAAGCGTGCGCTGACAAGGGTTATGAACGATTATGCAAGAAAATTTAATATTATTAAGGAAAACGATAAAAGCTTAACAGGTGAAGACGTAAGAGAAGGTCTTACAGCGGTAATCAGCGTTCGGCTGAAGGAAGCGCAGTTTGAAGGGCAGACAAAAGCAAAGCTTGGCAATACAGAAATCCGTACAATGGTTGACAAACTTGTCAGTGAAAAGTTAAAAACTTATCTGGAAGAAAATCCTGCAACCGCCAAAGCAATTTTTGAAAAGGCACTGGCGGCTTCCAGAGCCAGGGAGGCGGCTAGAAAGGCAAAAGACCTTGTAAGAAGAAAATCTGCCATGGAATCGGCGGCTTTACCGGGAAAACTTGCCGACTGTCAGTCCAGAAACCCGGAGGAAACGGAAATTTATATTGTAGAGGGCGATTCTGCCGGCGGCTCTGCAAAAGGGGGAAGAGACAGGCGCTTTCAGGCAATTTTACCGCTTTGGGGAAAAATGCTCAACGTAGAAAAAGCGCGTTTGGATAAGGTATATGGGAACGATAAACTGATGCCGGTTATAACGGCGCTTGGCTGTGGAATTGGCGAAGAGTTTGATTTAAGCAAATTGCGTTACGGAAAAGTAATTATTATGGCGGATGCAGACGTGGACGGTTCGCATATCCGGACGTTGTTGCTGACGTTCTTTTTTCGTTTTATGCGTCCGCTTGTGGAGGCCGGACACGTATATATTGCACAACCGCCGCTGTACAGAATTACAAAAGGCAAAGAACACCTGTATGCGTATACAGATCCGGAAAGAGACGCCCTTTTAAAATCCATAGAGGGAAAAACCGATATTCAGCGTTATAAGGGCCTTGGCGAAATGGATTCAGAACAGCTTTGGGAAACTACGATGAATCCGGAAACAAGAATTATGCTGCGCGTAGATTTAACAGACGCCGCCGCCGCTGATGAAATTTTTACTATTTTAATGGGTGATAAAGTAGAACCAAGACGTGATTTTATAGAGAAAAACGCAAAATATGTACAAAATCTGGATATTTAAACGGCGCTTTGATCGAAGATAGGGAAGTGAAGCAGATGGAAAACGCAGTCGATGAGATAGAAAAAAAGGCGAGAGATACGTCGCAGCAGGTGCAGAAAACGCCGTACGAACAGGAAAATACAAAGAAAGAAGAGCGGCAGTTTCTGGAAGAGATTTCCTATTCCTTAACACAGCAGGAAGCCTACCTCTGCCTGAAAAAGGCGGGTATCTTTAAAACGTCGGGAAGAAGGGCGGTTGTTTATACAGTATTAATGATCATCGCAGCCGCAGGTTTTTTTATTTCTTTTCTGGTCGGGCAAAATGTCAATTGGCTTGTTTTTGCCATTGTGTCGCTTTTAATTATCGCGGTGATTTGGCTGGTCCCTTATTTTCAGTTAAAACGCCTGGCAAAAGAAAATGCAAAGGGAAATGTGATTAAAGCAAAAATTACAGAAGAAAAGATTGTCATCACGGGCAACGATTCCTCCTGGAAAATTCCGCTGGACCAGACAAGCCGTTTATCACAGGGAGACGGCCTTTTGGTGTTTCATACGCAGAACAAGCAGCTCTTTGTTATTCCGCAACGGGCGATCCATCCGGAAAATTTGCAGAAAGTGCAGCGTCTTGTACAGAAGGGTACGCGCCCTTATAGGGGAAGCGAAAAGTAAATAGTCAGGAGGAAGAGGGATTGGTTACAGAAAGTAAAATTACAGTCCGTTATGCAGAAACGGATAAAATGGGCATTGTGCACCACAGCGTATATGCCGTTTGGTTTGAAGTTGGCAGAACAGATTTCATCAGACAAGCCGGTATGCCCTATAGTGTAATGGAACAAAAGGGCATTATGACGCCGCTTTCGAGCCTGACCTGCCAGTTTTACTTACCGGCGTATTACGAAGATGAGCTGATTGTAAAAACCTCTGTTTCCAAAATTACGGCTGCACGGATTATTTTTTCCTATAAAATAAAAAGGCAAAAGGATCAGGCACTTCTGGCAACGGGAAGTACATCTCATGGCTTTGTGAGCGCAAAAACTTTCCGGCCTGTCAACGGAAAAAAAGCGCTTCCGGAAATTTATCAGGCGCTTAGCAGTGCAATAGAGAAATAAACAGATGTATATAGAAGACAGGGGCAACCCTTTTGTAAAAATAGAGGGACAAGTTATAAAAGAAGAAACCTGCGTGCTGGCAAATCAGGTTATACAAAAAAGCACAGGGAAGAACAGACTTCGGCTTTTGGTTACAGCTATTGCAGTTGTTTTGCTGGTAGCTGCGCTTATCCGGCTTACACAGCTGGTGGCCGACGGCGGTTTTTTCATGATAGCCGAACAGCTTACAGCCGTTCTGTTTTTCTTTCTGGTATTTATGTTGTTTGCCTTTACCTCTGTAAGGGAAGAGGAAAGCACCATTAAGAAAGGCTATGTGACAAACCATTTTGTAAAGCAGAAATATACTTTGTCCTTTTATAAAGAATTTTTTCTGTTTGAAAGCCAAGCTGAAAAAATAAAACTGTCCAGAACAGATATAAAAAAATGCATAGAAAGCCAAAGCTTGTTTATTTTACTTTCAAAACCAGGGCAGATGTATATAGTAGACAAAGCTTTTTGCAAAGAACAACAGACCGCGGCGCTGCATGCGTATTTTAAAAATACCTATGTGCGCGGCTTTATTGAGGAAAAGCCATGGAACAAAAGAAAATAGAGGTAAGCTATTTGCTTAGTAAAAAAGAATATGTGGAAAAAAACCTGCTGCTTCAGCAGCAGGCCAGAAAAAAATGGATTACGGCGCTTTGTATAGCGGCAGGTGTGTTTTTTATATTACAAGCGTTTTTCAAAATTATGCAGCAGGCAGATATCGTTTACAGCATTCTTTCTGTTTTACTCGGCTTTTTTATTGCCATTTTTTATGATTTTTTTATTCTTCACGTTTTTGCAAAAAAAAGCGCGGAGAACGATTATGAAGTGCATAAAGAAAAACGGCCTTCCTACAGGCTTGTAATGGAAGAAAGTCAAATAACTTTGCAATCTGATAAGTATGATCTTTGTACGGAAACGGCAAAATTGTGGAAATGTGTGGAGACAAAGTTGCAGTTTTTATGCTTTACCGGGTATGGGCAGGCGTTTTGTATTCCTAAGCGCGTATTAACGCAACAGCAAATTCATACTTTGCACGCGCTTTTTATGCAGCAGTTGCCGCAGGGAGGCTATACAAACGGTTGGTAAACAATGTTTAAAAAAATGCAATATACAGCGGGCTTTATGACCGCATAAGATAAAGAGGGTGTCTTTCATTGGATAACAGGGAAAACAACGAGCTTATGCATGCGCAGCAAAAAATTATAGACGTCGATATTAATAACGAAATGCAAAAATCCTTTTTGGAATATTCTATGTCCGTTATTGTATCGCGTGCACTGCCGGATGTCCGCGACGGGCTTAAGCCTGTACACAGGCGGATTCTTTATACCATGTATGAAAAAGGACTGGGGCCTGAAAAACCCTACAGAAAGTGTGCAGACACGGTAGGGGCCGTTTTAGGCAGCTACCATCCGCACGGCGACGCCTCTGTTTACGATGCGCTGGTGCGTCTGGCGCAGGATTTTTCCATGCGCTATATGCTGGTGGACGGGCATGGAAATTTTGGGTCCGTTGACGGCGACCCCCCCGCAGCCTACCGTTATACGGAAGCAAAGATGAGCAAAATGGCGGTTGAGATGCTTACGGATATAGATAAGGAAACCGTTGATTTTATGCCCAATTTTGATGATAGGCTAAAAGAACCTACGGTTTTGCCGTCGCGCTTCCCAAACCTGCTTGTAAACGGTTCAAGCGGGATTGCTGTCGGTATGGCGACAAATATCCCCCCGCACAACATGGGAGAGGTCATTGACGCCATATGCTGCCTGATTGATAATCCCGACGCGCGCCTGGAAGATTTAATGCAGCATATTCAGGGACCCGACTTTCCTACCGGCGCGCTGGTCATGGGACGAAGCGGAATTCGCGCCGCTTATGCCACAGGGCGCGGAAAAATTATTGTGCGCGCGCGTGCAGAGATCGTGGAGCAGAAGAACGGACGGTTTAAAATTATTGTTACGGAGCTTCCATACCAGGTAAATAAAGCGCGCCTGGTGGAAAGTATTGCAAATCTTGTAAAAGACAAGCGTATTGAAGGAATATCCAATGTAGAGGATCATTCCGACCGCGCGGGAATGCATATAGAAATTGACATAAAGCGCGATGCCTCGCCGCAGATTGTCTTAAACCAGCTGTATTCCTATTCGCAAATGCAGGTCACGTTTGGCGTAATAATGCTTGCAATTGTAGACGGCGAGCCAAAAGTGCTTACGCTGCACGATATGCTGCAGCATTACATAGATTTCCAGCAGAGCGTTATAACACGCAGAACCGTTTACGATCTGCGCAAGGCAGAGGAGCGCGCACATATTCTGGAAGGACTTAAAATTGCAATTGACGCAATTGACGAGGTCATTTCAATTATTCGCAGCTCCAAAGATCAAAGCACAGCCAGGCAGCGGCTTTCTGAACGGTTTGGGCTTGACGATGTGCAAACGCAGGCCATTGTACAGATGCGGCTTGGGCAGCTGACCGGGATGGAACGCAGCAAGGTTGAGGAAGAACTGCGTTTGCTGGAACAAAAAATAACGGATTATAAGAGTATTTTGGCAGATCCGCACAGGCAGCTGCAGATTATTAAAGAAGAAATCACGGCGATTCGCAATAAATATGCGGATCCAAGGCGGACAGAGATCATGGCTGTAAGCGGCGAGGTTGACATCGAAGATTTGATTCCGCAAGAAGAATGTGTGCTAACACTGACAGATTTTGGCTATGTGAAGCGTCTTGCCGTAGATACCTACCATACCCAGCGGCGGGGAGGAAAGGGCGTTTCCGCCATGTCGCGCAGAGAAGAAGACGTTGCAAGCGAAATGTTTATCATCAACAGCCACGATTATGTGCTGTTTTTCACCAATACGGGCCGGGTGTACAGGTTGAAATGCTATGAAATTCCGGAGGGGAGCCGTACTTCAAAGGGGATGAACATTGCAAACCTGCTACCGATCAGCGGGGAAGAAAAGGTCACTTCTATGATCCGCGTACCCAAATTTGAAGAAGGCAAATATTTAATTATGGTTACAAGAAAAGGCCTTGTCAAGCGTATTGCGCTCAATGCATACAATACGGCCAGAAAAGGCGGTATTATTGCGCTGGAGTTAAACGAAGGGGACGAGCTTGCCTGGGTGCGTATGACAGACGGCAGCGCACAGATGCTTGTAGCAACCAGAAAAGGCATGGCAATCCGTTTTAAAGAAACAGACGTGCGTCCCATGGGCAGAGGAGCCAGGGGCGTAAAGGCCATTACACTGCAGGAGGACGACGAGGTTATAGGGATGTCCACCATTCGGGAAGGGGCGTTTGTACTGACCGTGTCAGAAACCGGCTATGGAAGGCTTTCCAACATCAGCGACTACAGGTTGCAGACAAGAGGCGGCAAAGGGCTGACCAACTACCATGTGAAAAAATACGGAAATGTCGCGGCAATAAAGGTTGTGGATTTGGACGACGACATCATTATTATATCAGACGATGGAATTATTATCCGCATACAGGCAGATTCCATCCGGCTGTGTGCAAGGCCCAGCAAAGGCGTGGTTGTTATGAAGGTGAAGGAAGGAAGCAAGGTTGTCACGCTTGCTAGGGCGCAGCATGAAGAGCAGGAAAATGCAGAAGAACCGGCGCCCGAAGAAAAACTGGCACAGGAATCTGTACAAGAATAAATGAGGGCAGGTTTTTTCTGTCTTTTCCAGAGAAGCGGTATTAATGGCAAATTTGCAAAGACTGTGTTGAATTGCAGCAACAAAAAAGCAGAACTCCCCCGGCAGCTTAAACAAGTGCCGGGGGAGTTCTGCTATACCAAAGAAGGGCAGGAAATCTTCCTGCCCCGCTTCTTTTTTATTTACCTGTAAAAGAGAAAATCTTAAGAAGGATCTACACGCTTACCCTGCGCAATAACAGGTGTGTCTGCAATTATTTTGTTTGTATAGGTTTCGTAGACCACACTGTCTGCTGTACCGTTTGTGTTTACAAGAATCTTCCGGTTGCCTGCGTCATAGTACGAAACGGTATCCGCTGTTTTGCCGTTATTATACGTGTATTCTACAACTAAAATTGCACCGCCGTTTGCCTGCACGCCATCGGCATTAGACTGGCGCTGCACACTCGTCAGGTTTTCAAAAAACGTATTAAAGTAAGCGCTGCTGATTGTTTTACCGCCGCATTTGACGATCGTTTCCTGTGTAACATTGCCCTCTTCGTCTTTCTTTTCTTCTTTTGCTATGCTAAAGATATAGGTTTTGCTGTCGACGGTAATGGTGATTTCACTCAAAAAGTCCAGATTGGGTTTTAAAATGTATTCATACCGCAGGTCTTCATACGTATACTTTGCCCATGGAACCATATCGGCGGACAGTTGGTAAATCATATTCTTATCTGAACTGGTCAGATAAACGTTCCCGTCGTCGTCTGGTTTTGATGCAGACAGTGTAATGGTTGTGTCGTTGTAAACCGCCTTTACCGTAGCGGCAGGGGTTTTCAGGCCAAAGTTTTGAAGCTGTTCATCTGTGGGATTTACAGCCTTAACGGCGTCTGCGCTTAAGCCGCGGATACCGCCCATTACTTCAGAGCCTTTTTCCACGCTTACAGGCTGCTCCACAGGAGTGGTCATCTTATAATAGGCGCTGTTTGTTTCGTCGTCGTTCGGGACAATTGTCACAGGCTTTGGATAATTTGTACCCGAAAGGGTCATGGTCTCAATTTCACTGCTTTCTTCTGACTCCCCTGCGGTGGTTATTTCCTTGCTCAACAAATCAAGCGGAGAGAATAAAAAGCTATCAACCGCGTCTGTGGCAACCAGGTAAATGGCTTTGTCGTCATTGCATTGCAGGTATACACCCAATTCAGAAGGCGCTTCGTCGCCGACCCTGTAGGTAATTACCGTACCGTCTGCAAAGGTTGCCGTAACGGTGGCGCGCGGGTCATCCAGGCCATAATTGCCGGGATTTGCCCCCTTAATGTCAATAATTCTTGTAGTTTTCATGTTGGAAGCGTCGTTTGCAATTGCTTCGGGCTGGCCGCTGAGCAGCTGTTGGTCTTCAAAGCCTACCAGTGTATAAACGGTTGTCCCGGTTTGCTCTTCCTCTTCGCCCTGCGCGTTGGTTGCCTGCGTTGTTTGTGTTTCCGCAAGCACCGTAAAAGAGCCGGAGCCGTTTTGTACCTCAACCTTTTCCAGATTCAGCGGCCCCTGGTCTGCAAGCGTAACAATACCGGCGCTTAAAATATTTCCATCTTTATCTTTTTCAGAAGGAATTTTGTTACCCATCGCGTCTGTTGCGTATTGTTCACCATTTTCGTCCGTCGGATAGGTAGAGGTTGTTATATCGGTATCAGAATCTCCGCCCCATGGGACCAATGTTACCAAAAGCAATATGCCGACTAAGATCACAACAGCGCAAACGGCAATCAGAATATTTCTTGTTGATTTTTTCATTATCTATTCCTCCTGCGCAGCCACAATACGATGCCAAGAATCAGCACAATAACGGGAATTACCACCATAAACACCGTGCCAATGGTCATAGCCTGTGCAGACATGATCCCAAGTTCCTGTAAAGAAATATCCTTTGGAGCAATGGTAATGCCTTCCTCTTCGTTTCCAGACTGGATGTTGGCCATATTGATAAAGTATTCAGCGTTATTAAAGGTAGAGGAAGATAAGAATTGGCTGTTGAACATGGCGGCAGATCCAATTGCAATAACAGAAGAGTCAGCGCCGTCGCCCTTATGCGTGCTGATTGCGCCGGCGTTATATTTTCCGTCGATCGCGCCTTCAAAATCAAAGTTTTCATCTGCGTCAAAAGGAATCAGCCCAGAGTTTTCAGACGTTGTAAACAGCGGGGTGGCGTTTGCTTCATCCAAAATGGTCACTGGCTTGCTGTAAGCGCCTACAAGTGGGATAGAAGCGTTTTTCAGCCCCGCGGTAAAGTCATCGTTTGCAAAATCGAAAATAGAAAGATATGGATTGTTGGAAACAGGAAGATACTGTGCGTCTGTTTCAGCCAGATAGCCGTCGCCAAGTGCCATACCCCATTCTTCCAGGAAAGAATCTAAAAGCGGTGTTTCCGTCCGGGACTGCGCGGCCACGTAAATCAGCGTTTTTCCATAATTGCCGCCGTTTGAAAGATAATCGGAAAGCTTCTGTATAGAGGCAGAATCCAAATCCACCGTGGGTGTAAACAATACGGCAATGGGTGCTTCGCTGTCAATTTCGTCTGTCAGCAGAGAGGTTTCCACAACCTCGTAATTGTTGTTTTCCAAAAGTTTTTTATAGGCCTCTGCATCATAATCGCCAAAACCGTTGATAAAGGCCACCTTTGTCTGGTCTTCCGACGTTACGTTTAAAATGGCGGTAGTTACAGACGGCTCCACATTAGAAGACTCTACAATCTGCGAATAGGTCGTCTGGTCGTACGTCATATTAAACAGATCTTCTGTCGTTAAAAGCCGGTAGTTGTCTCCGCACTGAACAATATAATCACCGGCAGCAAGCGTTTCATCCGGATAATTCCCTGTAAAGGTCGGATTGGCCGCAAGGTCAATATATTGGATTGTAATGCGGTTGTTATAGTTGTGGTACTGCTTTAAAAGACTATTGGCCTGTAAGAAATACTGGTTGGCGGCGACATAATCGCTTTCTGTGGCCAGCACCATAATTTCAACGTCTTTGTCCAGAGTTGTGATAAAGTCAATAGTATCCTGTGAAAGTTCGTTCATAGCCGTCCCTGTCATGTCTATGCTTAAGGCCGGAATCTTTTCCACAAGTACATTTGAAATTAAATTAATCACGACCACGCCGGCAATAAAAAGGCAAACCAGTAAAATAGACAGGCCGCCCCGCTTGAAGGCGCGGGAATGCAGTTTTGCAAATCTTGTTTTCTTTTTCTTTGGGCGTTTGCTTTCTGTTTTTTCCACAGCGCCCTCCATCGGGGTGGCAGAGGTGTTTTCCGTGCCGGGATCGGCGGTTTCTTCTGCGCCGGGAGCGGATGTTTGTTTTTCCTGCGAATCCATCATCTCTTCCTTTTCCGCTTCGTTAAAATTGTTTTTATCATTCTGGTTCATTGTACCGCCTCCTTTAGCTCCAACGTTTTTTCTCGAACACTCGGATGGTTAAAAAGACAAAAATAACGATCACGCTGAGGAAAAACACAGCGTCGGATATGGTGAAAAGCCCCGCCGAAAAATTTTGCAGATGTGTCAGGAAAGAAAGGCTGTTTAAGATCGTTTTAATAAAATCCACAGGGATCATAGATGCGATCGAATCAATCATGTAAATGGCCAGCCCGGCGGCAAAGCCTGCAACAGCCGCTACAATCTGGCTTTCGGTCAAAGAAGAAATAAACATGTCTATCGCGATCAGCGCGCAGCCCATCAGAAATACGCCGATAAAATTACATAGGATCAGAGACCACGCCGGCGTAGTAAAGCAGGAAAGAATAACCGCATATACAAAAAACACTGCCAAACAGCAGGCGTACACCAAAACAGCGGAAAAGAACTTGCCCATAACAACCTGAAGCAGGCTGACTGGAGCCGTAAGAAGCGCCTGATCTGTCTTTTGCCGCTTTTCTTCGCTAAACAGCTTCATGGTCAGGATAGGGATCAAAAAGAGGATGACCATAAACATATTAATAAAAACGGGCGTAAGATTTGCAGAATCGCTTAACAGGCAGTACCAGAAAAAGAACATGCCGGAAAAGAAATAGAATACGGCCAGCACCACATAAGCGATTGCAGAGGAAAAATACGAACTAAATTCCCTTTTTAAAATTGCACTCATGACCATTTACCCCCTTTTTTACCGGCAACGTTGGAATTTCCCGTTAATTGTAAGAATGCATCCTCCAGCGAAAGCTCGGCGTTTTTCATAAGAACAATCGGATATTCCGCCTTTGCCATCGCAAAAAAGATCTGCCTGCGTACATCTTTGTCCTTTTCAGTTTTTATCACATATTCGGTGCAGTCGGAAGAGATGCTGCGAAGGCGCTCCATTTTGAGCACGCCGCTTATGTTTCTAATAGCCGACATAACCGCCGTTTCGTTTCCGGCAATCTGTACAAGCAGATTATGCGTGCCGGAAAGCGTGTCGGAAAGGGCGCTGGTAGCGGAGTCCGCCACAAGTTTTCCCTGATTGATAACAATAACTCTGTCACAGGTGGCCTGTACCTCCGGCAGCACATGGGAAGAAAGAATAACCGTATGCTTTTTTCCCAAGCCCTTAATCAGCGTACGCATTTCAATAATTTGTTTGGGGTCCAGCCCTACGGTAGGTTCGTCCAAAATCAAAACAGGCGGGTTCCCAAGCAGTGCCTGCGCAAGGCCTACGCGCTGTTTGTAGCCCTTGGAAAGGTTTTTTATCAGCCTGCCCGCCACGTCTGTGATTCTTGCAACTTTGCAGACCTCTTCAATATGTTCTTTTTTGGGCAGTGTGACCTTTTTCAAATCAAACATAAATTCCAGATATTTTCTGACGATCATATCCGGATACAACGGCGGAATTTCCGGAAGATAACCAATTTTTGACTTTGCCCCGGTGGGATCTTCCAAAATTTCACAGCCGTCAATGGTGACGGTTCCCGAGGTAGACGAAAGATACCCGGTTATAATATTCATCGTGGTGGTTTTCCCTGCGCCGTTAGGGCCGAGAAAGCCTAAAATTTCGCCGCTGTCCACGGTAAAGCTGACGTCGTCAACCGCCAGCTTATCGCCGTAGCGCTTTACGAGGTTTTTGACCTCAACCATAGAAAATGCACTCCTTTTTACTACCTTTATTCAAGAAAAACGCAGAATACTCCGCAAGAATCCAATGAATATCATATCGAAATTTTTACAGGCATATGTTACGATTAAATGAATTTTTTACGAAAAATTAGATTTTTTATATGGAGAAATCTACCAATATAAATAAGATTGTGTGCGGGATCTGCAAAACCAGCAGACAACACCCCTCCTGCTATTGCGCAAATGCTTTTATAAGACAGCCTTGTTTACATTGCGCAATACAGGCAAAACAGCCCGTGCATAGCGCAGGGTCTACGGTGGCTTTGAAGTTTTCTACCTTCACTGCGCCGTTTGGACATGCCTTTACACAGCGCATACATCCAATACAGCCGGCAGTACAGGCCCTTTTTGTGTCGGCGCCCTTATCACAGCTGCTGCAAAGGACAACGGCCTGCTGTTTTACCGGCGCCAGGCGGATTAGCCCTTTCGGGCAGGCGTCTGCACATTTCCCACATGCCCTGCAAAGGGCGGGGTTTATGCGGGCAAGCCCGTTGCATATTGTAACAGCGTCGTATTCACAGGCGGCTTTACAGTCGCCAAACCCCATACACCCATAGCTGCATTTCCCTGTGCCTCCATGCAGCTGTACTGCCGCTCGGCAGGAGGAAATGCCCTGGTAAAGCATTTTGTCTGCGGTATGCTCCAGTCCGCCCATACAGAAAACAACGGCCGTTTTACGCTGGTTTTCTACCGGTTCTGTACCCAGCATAGCGGCAATTGCTTTTGTGGTTTCTGCACCACCGGGGGAGCATAGTCCAGGCTTTGCCGTCCCTTTAGACAGAGCGTTAGCATACCCGGAACAACCGGAATACCCGCATGCGCCGCAGTTGGCGCCCGGCAGAAGAGCCAGAAGAGCCTGCGCTTTTTCGTCCCTGGGTACAGACATTAAAGCGGAAGCGATCGCAAGTACAAGACCTACAATCAGGCCAATAAAGCCCACCGTCAAAACGGCAAGTATAACCGGGTTCATCGTTTACCATACCCTTTCCGTTTCAATAATTTTACAGCAGTATCTACATAAGGCCGTCGACAAGGCCGGCAAAACCTAAAAACGAAATGGACACCAAAGACGCGGCCACCAGTGTGATAGGCAGGCCCTTTAAGGATTTTGGAATGTCGCATTCCTCCAAACGTTCCCGCACGCCGGCAAACATAACCATTGCGACCAAAAAGCCTATACCCGCGCCAAACGAGTTTACAAGCGCCGTGATATAGGTATAAGAAGAATCGGCCGCAGCCTTTTCCAGCACCAGCATGGTAACGCCCAAAACGGCGCAGTTGGTTGTAATCAACGGCAGATAAATACCAAGCGCGTTATAAAGAGGCGGCATGTATTTTTTTAAAATAATTTCTACAAGCTGAACAAGCCCGGCAATCACCAGAATAAAGAGAATTGTCTGCAGATAATCCAGATGATTGGGAACCAGCAGGTTTTCATATATGGGATAGGTCACAGCGGTGGAAAGCACCATGACAAAGGTAACAGCAACGCTCATTCCCACAGCGGTGTTCAATTTTTTGGAAACGCCCAGGAACGGACAAATGCCCAGAAATTTGCTTAAGACATAATTTTCCGTAAGAATTGCCGCCAAAAATACGGCTACAAGCTGCTGTATATTCATTGCGGGCGTTCCTCCTCCTGCTGAATTTTGGAGCAGTTTCCGGCAAGCGGGCAAGTGCCGCAGGCAGTTTCTTCCGGTTTTTTGCGGTTTCCGCTAAGACGGTTTGCAAGCGCGATCAGCATGCCAAATACAAAAAATCCGCCGGGTGGCAAAATAAAAATCAAAATCGGGTCGAACAGATCAGCCGTTAAGGGAACACCAAAAACACAACCTGTACCGAAAAACTCGCGGATCATCCCCATCAAAAGCATGGCAGCGGTAAAACCTGCGCCCATACCTAGGCCGTCAATTATAGAAGGGATGACTTTGTTCTTGCTGGCGTACATTTCAGCCCTGCCCAGTATGATGCAGTTTACAACAATCAGTGGCAGGTAAATCCCCAGGGATTGATCAATTGCGGGAGCAAAGGCCTTGACAAGCATTTGTACGACTGTGACAAAGCCCGCAATAACTGTTATGTAAGCCGGAATCCGCACTTTATCGGGAATCCACTTTCTAAGAAGGGAAATTGCGGCATTGGAGCAAACCAGAACAAGTGTTGCGGCAACGCCCATACCAATTGCGTTTGACGCTGCCGTTGTAACGGCAAGCGTAGGGCAGGTCCCAAGGACCAGGCACAGAACAGGGTTTTCTTTAACAATACCTTTGGTAAATTCCTGCAGCAATGTTTTTTTTGCCATTAGTCAGCGCCTCCCTTGCGGCTGTCTGGCTCAGCCTGTATGGCGGAAAGCACATCTTCCCACAGGTCAAGCGAGATGTCATACTTTTTTAGCGTATCATTGTAGACGGACAACGCCTCGTTTACAGCGGCTGTTACGGCGTCAGAAGTAATGGTGGCGCCTGTGATCGCTGCAATTTCCCCGTCTTTTGGCTGCGCATTTTTGATTACAGAAAAACCGCTTTGGGGCAAAGGCTGTTTATACTGGTCAGTAAATTCCGCTTTTGTTGCATTGGAACCAAGCCCGGGCGTTTCATCCTGAGAAAGGATCGAAACGCCGCTGACAGACTCTTTTGCACTGTCAATGCCAACAATCACCGTTATATCCCCGCCGTAGCCTTTGGCGACGGTTGTAATTGTAACGCCAATAACCCGGTTGTCTTTATCAAGTGCAAAATAACAACCGTCGGGAAGGCCCAAAGACTGCACAGTGTCTGCAGGAACCGGTTCAAAACGGTTTGCCTGGGGTAGAACGATTTCCCTGGCCTGCTGCGCCTGCAACTGTGTCTGTGCGGCAATAGGCTCCTTTGTCAGCTCGTTTGTGCCTGCAAGTAGAGCTGCAATTACAACGCATATAACGGTCAATACGGCAGCGGGCCGAATAATTTCCTTTGGATCAAGACTTTTCATGCTTTTTCTTCTCCTCTCCAAAGGGTTTGGGGAACGTCAATTTTTCAATCAGCGGGACAAGAATATTCATCAAAATAATGGCAAAGGAAACGCCTTCAGGCAAATTTGCATAAAGGCGGATCAGTACGGTAATTACGCCGCAGCCGATCCCAAAAAGAACCTTGCCTGTAAAGGTGATGGGTGAGGTGGTGTAGTCGGTGGCCATAAAAATAGCGCCCAGCAGCACGCCGCCGGAAAGAATATGAAAAACCGGATTCTGCCCCAAAAGCCAGGACAAAAGAAAAACAGAACCAATAAAACACAGCGGAATGGCAGGGGTAATGACTTTTCTTATAATTAGATAAATTCCGCCGAGCAGCAGTGCAACCGCGCAGGTTTCCCCAAGGCAGCCGCCGGTTGTTCCCATAAAAAGGTCAAAGTACGGCGTGGTTATTCCGTTTGCATTATTTGCAAGCGGCGTAGCGCTTGTAACGGCGTCCACCTGCTGCATATAAGAAAACGCGGGGGGCCAGGTTGTCATCTGTACAGGGAATGAAACAAGCAGAACAATTCTTGCCGCAAGGGCAGGGTTCACAAAGTTCTGGCCGATCCCGCCAAACATCTGCTTGACCACGACAATCGCCACAAGCGACCCAAACGCGGCAATCAGAAGCGGAATGCCGGACGGAAGATTTAAGGCGAGCAAAAGCCCGGTCACAACGGCGCTCAGGTCGCCAATTGTGTTATCACGCTTCATAATTTTTCTGCTGATAAATTCAAAAAATACGGCGCTTAGAATACAAACGCCAATTACAAGCAGGCTGCGTGGCCCGAACAGGACCACGGAAGCAATAACGGCAGGAAGCAGCGCAATAATGACGTCGCGCATAATATGGGAGGTGGAGCCGCCATGGCGCATATGCGGCGAGGACGATACGTAAAGTTTTTGTTCCATCCGTTATCCCTCCTTTTTCTTCTGCATGGGCTGTCTGGAAAGAAAATCTTTCAGCAAGGCTTTTCCCAGCCGCATATTCTGCACAATCGGCCGGCCTGCGGGGCAGCTGTACGCGCAGCTTCCGCATTCCATACAGGTCGTTACGCCCTGCTTTTGCAGCGCTTCCATATCTTTCAGTTTAATACTGCGGCTGATCAGCGGGGGAACCAGGTGCATCGGGCAGCTTTGTACGCATTTCCCACAGCGGATGCAGGCGCTGGCCTGCGGCAGTCTGGCTTCTTTTTCTGTAAAACAAAGGATCGCATTGTTTTGTTTGAGCACGGGCAGCGTGTCGTCTGTAAGGGCAAGCCCCATCATGGGTCCGCCCATCAAAATTTTCCCGGGAGGGGACTTATATCCGCCGCAAAAGGCAACTATGTCGCAAATAGGCGTTCCAATAGGGACAATTATGTTGCGCGGCCGGGCAATGGCGCCGCCGTCAACGGTAATGCGCTTGCTTACAAGCGGCATGCCGGTTTTTAAATAATTTGCCAGAAAGGCAATAGAGGTCACGTTCATAACAATACAGGAAACGTCCGCGGGAAGTTTTCCTGCGGGGATAACCCTGCCGGTACAGGCCAAAACCAGCATCTTTTCAGCTCCCTGTGGATAACGGGCCTTTAAAGGGAGCACGCGGACAGAGTCGTCCGGGTCGTTTGTTTTGCTGTCGGCAATACGGCGCAGCGTTTGAATCACGTCGGGTTTGTTGTCTTCCACGCCAATGATAACTCTGTCGATGCCCAGCAGGCGCTTGACCGCATAAATGCCGCTCATAACCGCCCAGGAGTTCTCCAGGGCTTCTCTGTGGTCGGCGGTAATATATGGCTCGCATTCAGCCGCGTTGACAATCAGGGTGTCTATTTTCTTTCCCTGAGGAACGTTCAGTTTTACATGCGCAGGAAAACCGGCGCCGCCAAGCCCTACAAGGCCGCTCGCCCGTACAGCGTGCAGAAGGTCGGAAAGGCTGTTGACAACAGGCGGTTTTATATCGGCGCATTTGCGCATTTGATCGTCGGAAGCGATTACCACTGCGTCACACTTTGTTCCGTCGGGCAGCATAACGCTTGTTATTTTTTTTACTGTGCCGGAAACGCTTGCGTGAATCGGCGCGCTTACGTATGCGTTGCTGTCGCCGATAAGCTGGCCGACGCATACGGGATCGCCTGCTTTGACTACCGGCCTGCACGGCGCGCCGATGTGCTGCTGCAGGGGGATGACGACCTCCTGTGGGGGCGGCATAATGACAGACTCGTAATGTGCGGTGGTTTTTCTGTGCGGCGTTTTGACGCCGCCGCGTATTTTAAACGGATGTAAAGGAAATTTTAAAACGACCGATTTCATAAAAGCCCCAATCCTTTCTAAAGCCGCAAGGTACTCCTGCTTTACCATTCATATTCAAAAAGCAGAAAGAAAATAAAAAAATATTCTAAAATGTACCAGCTTAAATGCGGTGTTTGCATGCATAAAACAATACGTTTCCCCATTTTACAACATTAACAAATATTTTAGCACCGAATGCGCCTTTTTTCAATATGTATACCGTTAAAAAAACGGACAAAAATAAAGCTGTACGGCGGTTTTTATAAAAATATAAAAAGGAAGGCGATATGCTTATGCTGGATTACTTAAATGCGTTTTGGGTAGGTGGAATCATTTGCGTGATCGGGCAGATCCTGATTGACAAAACAAAGCTTACGCCCGCAAGAATACTGGTTGCCTTTGTTGTATTGGGCGTAGTACTGGGGGCGGTCGGCCTGTATGAACCAATTGTGGATTTTGCCGGCGCCGGCGCAACGGTTCCGCTTTCCGGTTTTGGTTATACCATGGCCGAAGGCGTCAGAAAGGCGGTGGCCGCAAACGGGCTGATCGGGGCGCTTACCGGCGGAATTACCGCCGCTGCGGCCGGAGTTACTGCAGCCATTGTATTTGGCTACCTTGGCTCGTTGATAGCAAAGCCAAGGGAAAAATAGCGCAAACGGGCAAAAGGCAGACGCACCCGGAGAAGATGTTCCCCGGGTGCGTCTGCAGATACAAAACGCGGCGTTTCAAAAATTTAACCGGCTTTAAGAATGTTACAATTTGTTTTCAAATTTTTGGAAAACAGCTGCTATAATAATAAGCAAATACAGCTTAAAGGAAGGTTAACATGAATATTGTTATGCTTTTAAAGCCTAAATGCGACGTAGCTTTTTTATATGAAGACAATACGTTGCGGCAGGGCCTTGAAAAAATGCGTTACCATGGGTATACGGCGATTCCGGTTATCGCAAGGGACGGTACATATGTAGGAACGGTCAGCGAAGGGGATTTTTTATGGAGCGTGCTGGACAACGGCGGCCAAAGCCTGAAGGACGAGGAAAAGTTTACAGTGCACAATATTTTAAAAGCTGGGTGGAATCCCGCCGTGCGGGTAAATATCACGATGGACGCGCTTTTGCTTAAGGTAATGGATCAAAACTTTGTGCCTGTAACCGATGACAGGGGCTCCTTTATGGGGATCGTCACAAGGCGTGACGTCCTGAAATATTTTTACCAAAACCAGTGGAAGGAAGAAAAAAGACCTCTGCAGGCGGTTGCACAGTAACAAAAACAAAGAAAACCAAAAAACAGGACAGCATGTATGCTGTCCTGTCTGTTTTTTGTTACTGAATCGAGCAGTCCAAATACCGCTCTAACTCTTCGTCGTCTTTCCGTTTCTTTTCCTTAATAATTAAAAAAGCGGTAACCGCGGCGGTAACCGCAGCTACGGAGGCAATAATTGCAAGGAAAACGCCGAGCTTACTTTTTTTCATAACAAATACCCCCAAATAAATTTATACGGTAATTATAGTACTATCATACCCAGTTTTTAAAAAAAAGTCAACCGTCTTATAAAAGCGAAAAATAAAATTCAGGGAATGTTCAAACCGTGTTAAAAAATTGTCGGAAAACACAGAGAAACACAAAATAAAAAGACTGGGATAAAAACAAAAAAAGCAGGGCAAATTGCTCTGCTTTTACGTTCTACGCGCAAAAATCTTATGCGGAAGCGTTGAGCTTGCGGGCAAGTGCGGACTTGCTTCTTGCGGCAGTGTTCTTGTGCAGGATCCCTTTTGCAGCCGCCTGATCAATTTTCTTCATTGCAAGACGTACCGCTTCCGTCTTGTCGGCCGAGTTGTTCTCGACAGCCATATAAGCTTTCTTAAGCGTTGTTTTTAAAGCAGATTTGCAGGCCTTGTTTCTGGCTGTTTTTACAGCAATTACCTTAACGCGCTTTTTTGCTGATTTGATATTTGGCACGGTCCCACCTCCTTTTGCTCAGATTCGTGTACAAACCATACTAGCATTATTTTAAAGAAAATGCAAGCATTTTTCACAGTTTTTTGCAAAAAAAATGTAGGACACAAAATATAGTATGGATCGGGCTTCCGGTATCTATAGAACCAGGCGCAGCAGGGCGATGATAATAAGCAGAATACCGGAAAATACAGCGAACAGATTCTGTGGGATTCGTTTAAACGACGTAATTTTTTTACCAAGCCCCATTCCGCTGCACAAAAATAAAAGCTGGCATATCCCTACCAGAAAAGGGACAAAGTAAGACGTTATTCCTGTAACAGCAAAGAGAATTCCGGCGCCAAAGGAATCTATAGAAAGCGCAACCCCAAGATACAGCGCTTCGGCGCGGTCTATATGTTTGGAACAGTCGCTGTCAAACTGTTCCGGTTTTTTGAGCAGCCCGGAACAGACGATATATGCGCCAAAGGCAAACAGCATCAGCGCGCCAATAAGCTTTGCTGCGCCTGCGGGAATTACAAACAGCAAAAGATTTCCAAAAAAGACAGCGGCGGCTGTAAAAATAACGGAAATCAGCGCGATTACAAGCTTTGCTGCAGCGGAAGTTTTAATCCCGCGCAGCCCATACGATATGCCGATTCCCAATGCATCCATGCTTAAAGAAACGGCAAGCAGCAGCGCACTCAATTAAGCACCCCCCTTTTAACAAAATATGGGGGTGGTTTAATTTTGTGACAACAGGTGCTCCCACACCGTGGGCGTATAGCACAGGCCGGAGGGCCATGGCCCTCCGGCCTGTGCCGGGAAGGGCTTTTTCCGCCCTTTTTATATAAAGCGGAAAAGGAAGCTTCGTTTCCGCACAGTATTATAGTATGCAGGCGGGGCAATCGTGTGCTAGGCGGAAACGGAGGGGAAAACCAGGCATAAACAAAGGCGGCTGACCGTTCCCGCGCACGGTCAGCCGCCTTTGTTGCCGCTGTGATTGTTCTGCTTTTTTGCCTTTTTCTGTATAATATATATGATTAACGCTATCAGCAACACCGCGCCGGATATACAGCGCAACACCACGGCATAGTTACCATCAAGCATATTTATCGGCAGCAGCTCGTCGATCAGCCACCAAATGCAAAGAAATACAAAATAAGCGCCTAAAAAACAGAAAAGCCTGTTTTCTTTTGCGCCGGTATAAATCAGGTAGATCCCTACGATCAGCCACATAGCGGCGTATACATAACCCATTTACAGCCTTACCTCTTTATTTCTCTGCGTGTTTTACGTTTTTTTACTTTTTCCTGCCGTTTTTCGTCCTTCCCCTTTCTGGGGCGGCTGTAAAACAAGCAGAGCAAAAGATAACCCCCAAACACGATAATCCCCGTATAGTGAATCCACTGCATTGCGTCTGTTCCCGGCCAAATTTGCGTAACCAGGAAATTTGCAAGCACCCATGCGCCTTCAAATATGAAAAAGAGCGCAACAGGTCGAAAAAGCGGTACACCGCGGAAAAGCGGCGTAAAAAGGATCACCGCAATCAGCAGGCATATAAAAGCGGAAAGTATCGCAATCCACATAACGCCGTTCTCCTTTTCTTTATCTAAATCAAAGTATAGTAAATTCACACAGTTAAGTCAATAGAAAATAAAAAATCCACTTTTTTCCCCAGGGCAGGAAAAAAGCGTGGAAAACGGGCGATATTAATAATTAGTTTACAAATACCCCCCTTGACAAATACCTGCTCCAATGGTAAATTATAGTCAGATTAGCACTCTTGGCTTTAGAGTGCTAACAACTGACAGGCTGTTGGCATACCCTGAAAAGAGGTGGAAGATATGGAGCTTGCACCAAGAAAGAGCAAAATTCTTATGGCTATCGTAGAAAGCTATATTCAGACCGGCGAGCCTGTGGGGTCTAAAGCGCTGGTTGAACATCTGGATATATCGGTATCCTCGGCCACAGTCCGCAGCGAAATGGCCGCCCTGGCCGAAATGGGGTATTTGCTCCAGCCGCATACGTCGGCAGGCAGGGTGCCGTCGCATAAGGGCTACAGGCATTACCTGGACCATATTATGCAACCGCGCGACGTTGCAAGAAAGGACAGAGAAGCCATAGAAGCGGCCCTGTTTTCCGCCGCAGACGACCCTGAGCACATCTTAAGCGAAGGTTCCGCCGTGCTTGCCATGTTGTCAGGCTATGCGGCTGTTTCGACAACGCCGCCGGGAGACGACGCAAAGATCCGCAAAATACACCTGGTACAAACGGGCAGGCAAACGGCAATGGCTGTACTGATTACTTCAACCGGCATGGTGAAGAACCGGCTGTTTCGGTGCGATTATGTGCTTACGCCTGAAATTGTAAAGGTTTTTGGGCGGCTCTTAAACGAAGCACTCAGCGGCGTACCTGCCCAGGATATAACGCCTGCGTTTATACAGACTACGGCTGTAAGCTTTGGAGAGCTTGCCATGCTCATGCCCAATGTGCTGATGGCGGTTATGGAATCGGCCAAAGAAGTATCTGGCATGAACGTCAGCCTGCATGGACAGACGAATTTACTGTTTCAGGCGGATTATGATATGGCGGACGTACGGGGCGTTATGAAATTTCTAAACGCCTCTGAAGACGTGGCCGGCCTGCTGCTGCGTGCAAAGGAAGACCCAGACGTTTTTGTTGGGGAAGAAAGCGGCAGGCAAGAGCTTAAAAACTGCTCGGTTATAACGGGGCGTTACAAGATAGCGGGGCAGCCTGCGGGAGCCGTTGGGATTATAGGGCCGGTACGCATGGATTACAGCCGGAATATAGGCAGGCTGGAATTAATTTGCAGCACAGTGGGAACACTGATCAGTGAGCTGCTGGAGCTGTAAAAAAGATTTTGGCTTTCATAATATAAGGATTGAAAACGAAAGGAAGGGATAAAAATGGGTAAGCCAAAAGAGGAAGAAAAAGAGGTTGTGACAAAAGACGCGGCTGAACAGCAATGCAAAGAGGAGCAGCCAAAGGATAAAAGCCCCAAAAAGAAAGAAAGCAAAAAGGAAAAAGACGCGCAGGAACTTTTAAAAACACAGGAGGAACTTGCACAACGGCAGAAAGAACTTGCCGCGCAAAAAGAAAGCTTTATGCGTTTGGCTGCGGAATATGATAATTATCGCAAACGGACCACCGTTGAAAAGCAAAACATATATGCAGACGCAACGGCTGATGCAATTGCGGAAATTCTGCCAGTGGCGGACAGCATAGACGCTGCGTTGCAGTCTGCAAAAGATGCGTCTGAAGAATTTAAAAAGGGGCTGGAGCTGGTAAGCAGCCAGCTGTTATCTGCACTTGCAAAGCTCAGAGTAGAACCCTTTGGAGAACAGGGCGAACCGTTTGACCCAACCCTGCATAACGCTGTTTCCCGCATAGAGGATCAAACGCTTGCGGAAAACACAATTGCACAGGTTTTTCAAAAGGGATATAAGACGGGTGAAAAAATTATCCGCCACGCTATGGTACAGGTCGCAAACTGCGACTGATTTATATAGATTAACAGGTAAACGGGAATCGTTACAATTCAACAATTTTGGAGGAATGCAGTATGGCAAAGACAATCGGTATAGACTTGGGTACGACAAATTCATGTGTCGCTGTTATAGAAGGCGGCGAACCTGTCGTTATTGCAAACGCGGAAGGGGCAAGGACAACGCCCTCCGTCGTTGCGTTTTCAAAGACAGGTGAAAGAATGGTTGGCCAGGTGGCAAAACGCCAGGCGATCACAAACCCGGACAGGACAGTTTCTTCTATTAAAAGAGAAATGGGTTCGTCCTACAAGGTAACAATAGACAGTAAAAGCTACACACCGCAGGAAATTTCCGCGATGATTCTGCAAAAGCTTAAAGCAGATGCGGAAGCCTACCTGGGGGAGACGGTCACGCAGGCTGTTATTACGGTGCCCGCATATTTTACAGACGCGCAGCGCCAGGCAACAAAAGACGCAGGAAAAATTGCCGGTCTGGATGTAAAACGTATTATCAACGAGCCGACGGCGGCGGCGCTTTCTTATGGGATCGATAAGGAAACGGACCAGAAGGTCATGGTATATGACCTGGGCGGCGGTACGTTTGACGTTTCTATTATAGAAATGGGCGACGGCGTACAGGAGGTTTTGGCTACAGCCGGTAACAACCGCCTGGGCGGCGACGACTTTGACAAGCGCGTAATGGACTGGATGGTACAAAGCTTCAAGGCCGAAACAGGGATCGACCTTTCCAACGATAAGATGGCGATGCAGCGCCTGAAGGAATCTGCGGAAAAAGCGAAGATTGAACTTTCCGGCGTTACACAGGCCGCGATTAACCTGCCGTTTATCACGGCGGACGCGTCGGGCCCCAAGCATTTGGACCTGACGTTGACAAGAGCAAAATTTAACGAGCTTACGGCAGACCTGGTAGAGAATACCATGGGGCCCGTCAGAAGAGCGCTGCAGGATAGTGGGCTTTCTATTGATAAAATTGATAAGGTGCTTATGGTCGGTGGTTCCTCCAGAATTCCGGCCGTGCAGGAAGCAGTTAAGAGCCTGATCGGAAAAGAACCGTTTAAAGGCATTAATCCCGACGAATGCGTTGCAATCGGTGCTGCAATCCAGGCGGGCGTATTGGGCGGCGAAGTAGACGGCCTTCTGCTGCTTGATGTTACGCCGCTTTCTCTGGGGGTAGAAACCATGGGCGGCGTTATGACAAAGATTATTGAGCGCAACACGACGATCCCTACGAAAAAGAGCCAGATCTTTTCTACCGCGGCAGACAACCAGACACAGGTAGAGATCAATGTGCTGCAAGGTGAAAGGGAATTCGCGCGTGATAACAAGCAGCTGGGGCTGTTTGCGCTGACCGGTATTGCACCTGCAATGCGCGGTGTACCGCAGATTGAGGTCACATTTGATATTGACGCAAACGGTATTGTAAACGTATCTGCAAAAGATCTGGGCACCGGCAAGGAACAAAAGATTACGATTTCCTCCAGCACAAACATGTCTAAGGAAGATATTGACAAGGCCGTTAAAGAAGCCGAACAGTTTGCCGCGGAGGACAAAAAGCGCCGCGAAGAGGTCGATGTAAAAAACGAGGCCGAAAATATGTGCTATCAGGTAGAAAAGCTTTTGAACGAAAACGGTGATAAAATAGACGAAACGGACAAAACCGCGCTGAATACAAAAATGGCGGCGGTAAAAGAGGCCATTTCCAAAAATGATATAGCGCTTATTAAGACAGCCAGAGAGGATATGGAAAAATCTCTGCATGAGATTACCACAAAGCTTTACCAGCAGGCCGCACCGCAGGGAGCGCCCACACCGGAAGCAAACGGCGGCGCGCAGCCCCAGCAGGGTGCGGACAACGGTAATGTATACGACGCAGATTTTAAAGACGTCGAATAACGGCAAACAGAAAAGAAAAAAGATTGGGGCAGGGATTACCTGCCCCACCCTGCATTTATAAATATGCAAACAGATGTAGACGAAAATGCCATTTTGGAGTATGATAATAAAGCATAACTTTTATAGTACATAGGGGGCGTAGCTTTGGCAGAAAAAAGAGATTTTTACGAGGTTATGGGGGTTCCCAAAAACGCCTCTGACGATGAAATCAAAAAAGCGTTCCGAAAGCTTGCAAAAAAGTACCATCCGGATCTGAACCCGGGGGATAAGCAGGCAGAGGCAAAATTTAAAGAAGTAAATGAAGCATATGAAGTGCTTTCCGATAAAGACAAGCGTGCGCGTTACGACCAGTTTGGCCATGCGGGGGTAGACCCCAGCTATGGCGCGGGCGCGGCGGGCGGAAGCCCGTTTACACAGGATATTGACCTGGGCGATATTTTCAACAGCTTTTTTGGCGGGTTTGGCGGCAGGCAGCATCAAAACCCAAACGCGCCGCGAAGAGGCACGGATATTGAAACAACGGTGCATATATCGTTTGAAGAGGCGGCAAAAGGCTGCAGGAAAACGGTAACGTATCAAAATATCAGCACATGTAAAGACTGCTCCGGAAGCGGCGCTGCAAAAGGCACCGCGCCCAGAGTTTGTAAGGCCTGCGGCGGAACGGGTCAGGTAAAAATCAGCCAGCGCACGCCGTTTGGCATGATCCAGACGGCGCGCGTCTGCGATGCCTGTAAAGGTAAAGGCAAAGTTATAGAAACGCCCTGCCGCACCTGTATGGGTACGGGCCGTACCAAAACCAGGCGCACGGTAGACGTGGATATCCCCGCAGGCATCAGCGACGACAGGGTGCTGAATGTAAGCGGCCATGGGAACGCCGGCGTCAATAACGGTCCCTATGGCGATTTGCACGTGTATGTAAATGTGCGCCCGCACCCGATTTTTGACCGCCGGGGGGACGACGTATGGTGCGAACTGCCCGTTACGTATTCACAGGCGGCTCTTGGCGCGGAGGTTACGGTCCCTACGCTTGACGGGAAGGTAAGCTATCCTATTCACGAAGGGACGCAGCCGGGAGATGTGTTTAAGCTTAAGGGAAAGGGCGTCCAGCATCTGGGCGGCCGTGGCCGCGGCGACCAGTATGTTCGGGTAGCCATTGAAGTTCCTAAAAATCTTTCTGCAAAGCAGAAGGAGCTTTTGAAAAAGTTTGAAGAAGCCGTTGGCGAGAAAAATTACCAGAAACGAAAGGGCTTTTTTGATAAGCTTAAAGGAATGTTTGAAGAAACGTAAAAAGAGGTGCCGCTTTGGATTGGACGGAGATAAAAATACGCGTACCAATAAAAGACCTGGAAACCGCAGGCGATATTGCGCAAATGACCGTGCCCTATGGGATCTATATAGAGGACTATTCCAATCTGGAAGAAGAGGTGGAGCAGATTGCGCGGATCAACCTGATTGACCAGGCGCTTTTGGAAAAAGACAGAAGCCACGGAATTATTCATATTTATATAAATCCGGGCGACCATCCCGCGCAGGCGGTGGCTTTTTTGCGCGAACGCTATACGGCGGAAAAAATTGCGCATGAAATTATCTGTGAAAACTGTGCCGAGGAAGACTGGCGCGACAGCTGGAAGCAGTATTTTCATCCGGTTCCCGTGGGGGAAAAGCTGTTGATCCGCCCCACCTGGCACGAAACATGCAACCCGCAGGGCCGCATTGTTTTAAATTTAGACCCCGGGCTTGCGTTTGGCACGGGGACGCACGAAACCACGCGGCTTTGCCTTGCCGCGCTGGAAAAGCATGTAAAAAGCGGCATGCAGGTGCTTGATGTAGGGTGCGGCAGCGGGATCCTCTCCGTGGCGGCCCTTCTATTGGGCGCACAGCATGTGGTTGGCGTAGATATAGACGCGACGGCTGTAAAAATCGCCAGCGAAAACGCACAAAAAAATGGCGTAGAAGAAAGATTTGAAGTATTGTGCGGCGATCTGACGGAAAAGGTTGCAGGAAAGTATCATATTGTCGTTGCCAATATTGTAGCAGACGCGGTGATTCAGCTTTGTGCAAGTATTGCAGATTATATGCTGGAGGATGCAGTTTATATTGCAAGCGGTATTATAGACGCCCGCACAGACGACGTACTTTATGCGCTGGATCATAGCCGCTTTACCGTTTTGGAAACCGCACAGGATAACGGCTGGTATTGCATTACCGCCCAAAAAAAGAGATAAAATAAGCTTTTTTACCGCTTTTTTCAGGAAAGACATAATTCCGTCACAATTTGCTGTTAAAATAAACTTGCTTATTTTTCGTTTAAATTTCAAAAATCGGAGGTTTCTAAAATGAAAAAACCTACAAAAAGAGACATTGTCAATCTGTTTTTTTCCTCGTTTCTTGTAATTGGATATGTAATCTGCGCATATTTCTTCAGCACGCTGATGGGGAACATGGTCGATCCGGTTACAAGCGGTGCGATAGACCTGGTAATTTTTGCCGTATTTGGGCTTTTGCTGTTTTATGCAACAAGGGTCGGCGACGGCAGGCAGGTCCGGCGCTTTAGCATACCTACGCTGATTTTGGTAGATTTACCTGCGGTTTATATTTTGGTTGCGTATTTTGCAATGGGTCTGCCGTTCCATACGGAACTTGCGGCAAATACCTCTATTGTGTTGCTTGCGGCGGTGGCGTTGGGCTATGCGGTCCCGTATACGTTCTTGAGCGGCTATGAGCTTGCGCCGCCGGAGGAGGAAACGCCAAAGCCAGCCGGGGAACAGGTCGAAGACGGCTATTCTACGCTGGATATTGCATTTAAAAGTGAAGAAGAGGCGCAAAACGCGGAAGATATGGAAGAAAACGACGAAGAAGCGCCAACGGCAACCGGGGAGCAGGCAGAAGATTCATTGGAATCTGTGAAAGAAACAGAAGAAAAAGAGGAAGAATAACAGTAGGTATTTATTTGATAGGAGATGTATGAAAATGGCAGAGGGTTGTACACATGATTGCGGAAGCTGCGGGGAAGACTGCCCTTCCAGAACGCAGGAGCAGCAGGATTTTTCAGCAAAGCTGCATGCGCTCAGCCGGGTAAAAAAAGTTATTGGCGTCATAAGCGGTAAGGGCGGCGTTGGAAAATCCATGGTTACGTCCATGCTGGCGGTGCTGTTTAACCGCCGGGGCTTTAAAACAGCAGTTTTGGATGCGGACGTTACAGGGCCGTCTGTCCCAAAAGTGTTTGGAATCAACAAACAAAAGGCGCAGGGCAACGAATTTGGCCTGCTGCCGGTATCTACAAAAACGGGGATTGAAATTATGTCTGTCAATCTGCTTTTACCCAGCGAGACAGACCCGGTCGTGTGGCGCGGGCCGATTATAGCAGGAACGGTAAAACAATTCTGGACAGATGTGATCTGGAAAGATATCGACTACATGTTTGTAGATATGCCCCCTGGAACGGGCGATGTTCCGCTTACGGTGTTCCAGTCTATTCCGCTTGACGGGATCGTGATTGTCACTTCGCCGCAGGAGCTGGTTTCCATGATTGTGGCAAAGGCGGTCAATATGGCCGATATGATGCATATTCCCATTTTGGGCGTGGTGGAAAATATGAGCTATTTTGTATGTCCGGACTGCGGCAAAAGACACAGCATTTACGGGGAAAGCCATATTGAACAGACCGCCGCGGAGCATGGAACAGAGGTATTGGGGAAGCTGCCGATGGATCCGTCTGTGGCAAAGGCTGCTGATACCGGAACAATAGAGCTGTTTGTGGGCGATTGGCTCGACCATGCCGCAGACAGAATTGAACAAAAGCTAAAAAAAGATTAACCAAAGGCGCTTTACAGGCGGGCCCTTTTATAGAAAAAGGCCAAGCGTTGCCTGAAAGGAGCAGAAATGGGAAACAGCGTGTTTTGTACGCTGTTTTCTTTTTTATAAAAAACAGAAAAAAGAAAACAAATGTTTGATTTTTTAAAAAAGATATGATATAATTCGATTGAAAACAGTTTAAACCGCTGCCCAGTAAGGAGTTTTTACAATGAAACAACTTTCAAAAAGCCAGCAGAAAATACTCGACTATATACGCGAGTGCGCACAGGAGGGCCTTTCCCCCTCTGTCAGGGAAATTTGCAAGGCGACCGGGTTGAAATCGACCTCGACCGTGCACGCGCACCTGAACACCCTGCAGGAAAGAGGGCTGATTTCTCGCGAGGCAAAACTGAACAGAACAATCCGCGTAAGCGGTGAAAAGACCGTGCCGGTTCCCGTGCTGGGAAGGGTAACCGCCGGCATGCCTGTTCTGGCCGTGGAAGAAATAGAAGGTTACGTGCCTATAAGCGAAAGCGTGCGCCGCGGCAGGGAGCTGTTTGCTTTGCGTATAGACGGTGACAGCATGATCAACGCGGGAATCCTGGACGGCGACATTGTAGTCGTGTGTAAAACGCCTGTTGCAGAAAATGGGGAGATTGTAGTAGCCCTGATAGAAGATGAAGCGACGGTCAAACGCTTTTATCGGGAAGAGGGCCATATTCGCCTGCAGCCGGAAAATCCGGCTTACGACCCAATTATTGTGGAGGAATGCATGCTGCTCGGAACGGTTGTTTCTGTTGTGCGGTATTACACTTAATTTTGTTTTATTCACAGAACTTTCTTGATCTTTTAAAAGATTATTCACAACGTATTCATACTCTCATTTTATAATAAGACCGTACTCAAAAGACGGAGCCGCAACCGTCAGAGTATAAATGTTCTACCCTCCTCAATGTACCCCTCAAACTTAAAAAAGGAAAAACGAAAAGACCCGGTCTTCCGCAAAGGCCGGGTCTTTTCATTTGTGTGTATGTGTTTGTAAAAACAGACTGAAACGTCTGCCAAAAACCGTATAACTGCAAAAAGCGTTTGCGTCTTTGGAGATTTTATTGTGCAAATGCAGGTAACAGGCCGCCCAGCCATTGAAAAAGCGGGCACAAAAGGATAGGGAAAAAGATCGCGGGCACGTAGTTCATGATTTTAAGTTTTGTGATGCCCAGCATGTTAAGTGCAAGCCCAATAATAATAACAGAGCCGGCACAGGTCATTTCGTTGACAACCCACGTGCTTAAAAAAGGAGATATCCACTGTGCCAAAAGCGTAATGCCCCCCTGGTAAACAAGCACAAACCCGGCGGCGAAAAGTACGCCTATTCCAAAGGAGGAGGCAAAAATAACAGCGGCGACAAAATCCAGCATAGATTTTGTAAAAAGCATGCTGTGGTCGCCGGTCAAACCGCTTTGCAGCGAACCGACAATTGTCATGGCACCTACGCAGAATAATAGACAGGCGCTTACAAAGCCCTGCGCAATCGTTTTGTTTTCACCGGGCCCTGCCATTTTGCGTTCGATCAGGCGGCCCAAATTGTTTATGCGTCTGTCCAGGTTTGCAAGCTGCCCCACCACCGTGCCCAGCACCATAGAGAGAATCAGCAAAAGCGTATTTTCACCTTCAAGCGCCCCCGTGATACCAATATATAAAGTACAAAGACCCAGTGCTTTCATCAGGGCTTCCGCAAGCTTTTGCGGAAGCCCTTTTTTCAGCAGCAGCCCTATACAGCCGCCAAGCAGAACCGCAACAGTATTTACAATGGTTCCCAGCATGGTTTATATCCTCCTGCACATTTTGCTGCATAAAATTATATACCCTGGTAAAAGCGGTATTTTTTACATACGGAAAAAAAGAAAAAAGTCTTGACACATGTGTAATATTGTATATAATGGATATATACAATATACTGTATGGAGGTTGCTCATGAATATTTTGATTCGAAATACGTCTTCCACACCGATCTATGAGCAGATCGTGTCGCAAATCAAAGCGATGATCATCAGCGGGGCTTTGCAGGAAGGCGACGCGCTTCCCTCCATGCGGCTGTTGGCAAAGGAGCTGCGCATTAGCGTTATCACAACAAAGCGTGCGTATGAGGAACTGGAGCGCGACGGCTTTATTTTTTCTGTAACAGGGAAGGGAAGCTTTGTAGCGGAAAAAAATATGGAATTGATCAGAGAACAGCACTTAAAAGAGGTGGAAGCGCATCTGCAGGCCATTGTAGAGCTTGCAGTGCGGTGCGGTCTGTCTTTAGAAGAGCTGCAATCCATGCTCGCGTTGTTTTACGGCGAAAAAGATTGATTAAGCGGAAGAGAGAGGTTTTTTATGGATTATGCAGTAAATTTGCGCAATGTAACAAAAAAATATCCCGGCTTTATACTGGACAAAGTTAATCTTTCGGTCCCCACGGGGACGGTTATGGGGCTGGTTGGTGAAAACGGGGCGGGTAAGAGTACAACACTGCACCTGATGCTTGGCCTTATAAGGCAAGATGCCGGCAGCGTTACCCTGTTGGGAAAAGACAGCGCCCGGTTAGACAGGCAGATAAAGGAGCAGATTGGTGTTGTAATGGATGAAGCCTGCTTTCCGGAAGGGCTTACAGCCAGAGATATCAACAAAATTTTGCGCAGCCTTTATAAAACATGGGATGAGGAAAAGTTTTTTTCCTGCCTCAAGCAATTTTCCCTGCCGGAAAAGAGGATCGTCAAGGCATACTCCAGGGGGATGAAAATGAAGCTGTCTATTGCTGCGGCGCTTTCGCATAACACAAGGCTTTTAATTCTGGATGAAGCCACTGCGGGGCTGGACCCTGTTGTGCGTGACGAAATATTGGAGATCTTTATGACATTTATGCAGGAAGAATCGCATACAATCGTTATGTCTTCCCATATTGTCAGCGACCTTGAAAGAGTGTGCGATTATATTGCATTTTTGCACAAAGGAAAGCTTATTTTTGCAGATGAAAAGGATGTTCTGCTGGATCGGTATGCCATTTTAAAATGCCCGCTGGAGCAGCTTGGAAAGGTGGACCAGCGCGCCGTAATCGGCCGGAGGCTGAATATGTTTGGGGCCGAGGCGCTTGTGGAAAAAAGAAGAATGCCCAGAGATTGTATTCTGGATAAAGCGGGAATAGAGGAAATTATGCGTTTTTACAGTAAGGAGGAAGAGGCATGAAGGGATTGATCCTGAAGGATCTTTTCAACTTAAAAGGGCAGGCGAGGTTTTATGTGGCAATTCCGCTATTGATGGTTGTGTTGTCTGCTTTTTCATCCGGCAGCATGCAGGTGTTTGCAATCGTCTATTGCCTGCTGTTTTCCATTATGCTGCCCATAACGGCGCTTAGCCTGGATGAACGTGCAAATTGGGACTGCTATGCACTTTGCGCACCGGTTTCGAGATGGGGTATGGTGTTGAGCAAGTACCTGCTGGGATTGCTCTTTATTATAGCGGGCGTTTTGCTTTACTTTCTGGTTGTCTGTTTTCGCGGTATTGCCACAGGCTTTGAAAGCTTTGATGTGCAGGGAACGCTGGTTTCAATTGGCTGGATGACGGCGGGTGCATGTACTTTGTTTGCAATTTTTATGCCCATTATGTTCCGGATTGGTACAGAAAAGGGCCGAATTGTTATGATTGGCGTGATTGTAGTGCCGGTGCTGCTGTTGAGCCTGCTTTCTTCAACGGAATTCTTTTCGGCGCTGGGCGGCAGTACAATAGAGCAGGCGCTGGCGGCATTTTTTACAGGGAACGCGGCGTTTCCGTTTGTTGCCGCCGGGGTGGCGATTGTTCTGCTTGTGGCGTCGGTGCTTTTATCGGTAGCGGTTTATAGTAAAAAAGAATTTTAATTGTGCTGAAAGGAACGCTGGCAGTGTCAAAACAGGTGCTGCCAGCGTTAGCTATGGGTAAAAAAATAAATGGAAAGAACGTCTTGGCTTAATAAAGCTGTAACAATATGTACGCAACATTTGCAAATTGAGCCGTTTTTCATTTGTTCAAACGATGCCCGGCAATTGCGGAGAATGCGGTACACCGCGCCCGCGGCTTGCCTGTGCCGCACAGCCTTTTTGGGTCTGCTGTGCTGGCCCCGGACCAGTTACCGCCGTATCGTCCGAACAGATCGCCGCTTCTTTAAACCGTTTTCTGCCTTTATTGTCAAGGCAAGCTGCTGCTTTCCCCTCCCTTTGTCATGAAAACTTCTCTTCTTAATATGACAAATGATGAACACTTCCCAAAGCGCAAAAAAAGCAGCGCATGCCCGACGAAAGGCTTGAAGGCTGCCAGGCGGCAAGGCTGGGAATCTTCCGCACGCTTCAGGTTGTTTCCGTTCTTTCTCCACACTTCATCTTTGTCTTTTTCCGCCTCGTTCTCCAATAAAAAAACAAACACAACCGCGTTGTTTTCCAAACGGGCGGAGTCCTTGCAAGGGAAGAGCAATTGTGGTAAAATCATAAATATTTGAAGGGATTTATAAGGAGCGATTTGCTATGTGTGGGATCTGCGGTTTTACAGGACAGATCATTGACAGGGATCAGACAATTCAAAATATGACGGAGGTCATTACCCACAGAGGGCCGGACGACAGCGGCTTTTACAAGGATGACTTTATATCCATGGGCTTCCGCCGCCTGAGTATTATAGACCTGGGCGCGGGACATCAGCCAATTTTTAACGAGGACAAAACTCTGGTAATCAATTTCAACGGCGAAATCTATAATTATCAGGAGATCCGAAAGGAACTGCTGCAGCTGGGGCACGCCTTTACCACGCAGTCGGATACGGAGGTCATCCTGCACGGCTTTGAGCAATGGGGAGAAAAAATCCTGGACAAACTCAGGGGCATGTTTGGGTTTGCCATTTATAATACGAAAGACCATTCTGTATTTCTTGCGCGCGATTTCTTTGGCATCAAGCCGATGCATTACACACAGGTTGGGCAGAGCTTTCTTTACGCGTCGGAAATTAAATCTATTTTGCAGTTTCCGGGCTTTGAAAAAAAATTCAACTATAAAACGCTGGACCGTTACCTTTCTTTTCAGTATGCGGTTCCACCGGAAACCTTTTTTGAAGGGGTGTACTGCCTTTTACCGGGCCATTATCTGTGGTACAGAAATGGAAAAACAGAAATAACGCGCTATTGGGAAGCAAAATTTAACCCGGATGCTACCATGACGGAGCAACAGGCAATTGACAAAATTGAGCAGGTTTTTGAAGATTCCGTCAATGTGCATAAAATCAGCGACGTGGAGGTTGGCTGCTTTTTATCAAGCGGGGTGGATTCCAGCTATGTTTCTACATATTTTGCAGACCAGAAGACCTTTACTGTGGGTTTTGACTTTGGGGAACGGTATAATGAGATCAGCTGGGCGGAGCGCCTGTCTGAAAAAATTGGCGTAGACCACCGCACAAAACTCATAAAATCAGAGGAATTTTGGGGCAGCATAGAGAAGGTGCAGTACCATATGGACCAGCCGCTTGCAGACCCGTCCTGCATTGCGCTGTATTTTGTGTCCAGGCTTGCAAGCGAATCGGTCAAGGTGGTTTTGTCCGGCGAAGGGGCAGACGAGCTGTTTGGCGGATATACTGTGTACAACGAGCCGCGCGTTTTTAAATGGTACCAAAGGCTGCTGCCGTACAGATTCCGGATGTTTTTGTACCGCCAGGCGAAAAAGCTGCCGGATATCAAGGGCAGAGGCTTTCTTATGCGCGGCGCCCGCCCGATTGAAGAAAAGTTTATAGGTAACGCTTTTATGTACGATGCCGACGATAAACGGCGTATTTTAAAGGACCCTTCTATTGTTACGCGCCCGCAGGACTTATGTAAAAAATATTATGATCGCGTGAAAGACTATGATGAAGTGACAAAAATGCAGTATCTGGACATCAACCTGTGGATGGTGGGGGATATCCTTTTAAAGGCCGACCGAATGAGCATGGCAAATTCTCTGGAGCTGCGCGTCCCGTTTTTAGACAAAGAGGTATTTAAGGTCGCAGCGTCGCTTCCTGCAAAGCTGCGCGTCAACAGGAAGAACACAAAATACGCCATGCGGCAGGCCGCCATGCGCCATCTGCCGCCGGAAACGGCGCAGAAAGAGAAGCTGGGCTTTCCGGTTCCAACCAGAGTTTGGCTGCGGGACGAAAAATATTATAATATAGTAAAGAAAATGTTTTACTCAGAAACAGCGCAAAAGTTTTTTAACAGCGACGTACTGGTTGAATTTTTGGATGAGCATTACACCGGAAAAGAAGACAACAGCCGTAAGATATGGACCATCTATATTTTTCTGGTTTGGTACAAAATCTATTTTAAAGATTAAAAAAAGAACTGTAAGCCGAACGCTTACAGTTCATTTTTTAGGAAGAGTCCAAAAATATTAGTACACAGACAAAATATCTGTTATGGCATATTTTGTGTTCTTTTTTTAAATTTCTATATTAAGCATACCATATATATACTGTCTGTGCAATAACAGATGGATTACAAATTCATTGCATAGTTGTTACTTCCTTGGTATAATAAATATAAAAGGAGCCGGACAGAAACTGGCTATAAAATTAGGCATAAAGTCAGCGCTTCTTCCAGCTGCCGGTAGATGCCGGCAAGGTCTTCCATTGGAAGGGGATTTTTTCCTTTACCAATTTCTATAGTAAAAGCCGGACGGCCAAATTTTGTGATAAACCAGTCTTTAAATCCGCCGCCAACGGCAAGGCCTTCCGGCGCAGACATGGCATAGCCGCTGGTCTGCGCCAAAACGGTGGCCATAAGCCGTGATTGTTCCGGTGTGTTGTCTCCAAAGTGCCAGTAAATTTCTTCGCCCTGGCTGTGAAACGCAGTAGCATGGCGGATATGGCGGTGTTTACAAAAATGGGTGAGCGCCTGTGTTTCCGGCTCGCTTTCTGGGTATGGGCCGCCAAAACGCGTAGCGGCTGGGCCGGTGATTCCTGCCGCTTGCTCGGCTTCGTGCAGGGTTTGCCAGCCGGCGTTAAAATTATGGTTAATGTCTACGCCCGCCGCATTTGCCTGCCAGCGGTCTGTTTTTCCTTTGGACACGGCAGATACAAGATTGGCGTATGTCCCGGCGCTTTTGGCGCCATGTAGAGAGATCTCCACGCCGTCCGGATTGACGCACGGGACAACGACAAGTCCCCGGCGGTTTAAAAACCGGCCGATCCGGATTTCTGCAACGCTGCCGCCTGTCTGCGCTGCGCTGCAGATTTCGTCCAGAAAGCGGTAGAGCAGCAGGCTTGTAAGCCACTCCATACCGTGAAAAGCACCGCAATACAGGACCTGCTCAGTTTCATTTCCCAATGAGAGCGCTTCGATAGTTCTGCCGCATCTGCTGTGCCCAATGGAAACACGCTTTAAAAAAGGGTACTTTCTTGACAATATATGGGAAAGGGAAGACCGTTCCCTTTCGTCTGCAGGTGCTTGCCCGCAGTCGACTGTATAATGCATTCTATCCCGCCTTTTGATTTTTTAATAAACGATGTATATATACCATATGAAGATAAATGGCGGTTTAAAACCGCAGGAGGCAGATTTTTTATGCAATTTTATGAAAAAATGCTGGACAGCAAAACGGTTTTTGAAGGCAGGGTGATTACGGTTGCGCTGGACCATGTTGCGCTGCAAAATGGGCATACGTCCACAAGAGAGGTGGTCGGGCATCCCGGCGGGGTGTGTATTGCGGCGCTTACGCCGCAGCAGGAGCTTTTGTTTGTAGAGCAGTTTCGTTATCCGTATCATGAGGTCGTGCTGGAACTGCCTGCAGGCAAGCTGGAAAAAGGGCAGAACCCGCTGGAAAACGGGAAGCGGGAGCTAAAGGAAGAAACCGGCGCTACCGGAAAGGACTATGTGTCGCTTGGGCAGCTATATCCGTCGCCCGGCTATTGTGCAGAGATTATCCATCTGTATTTTTGCCGTGTGGAAGAGATTGCAGGCAGCTGCCCTGACGAGGACGAATTTTTGCATGTACGGAAAATTCCTTTGAATCAGGCGGTGGAAATGGTTTTAAACAACCAAATTCCAGACGCCAAAACACAGACGGCGGTGTTAAAAACGGCCTTACTGCTGCAAAAAGGCATTTTGTAAAAAAGAGAGGTGCTCCGACATGTTGATTAATCCGGTCGTGGTCATTGCGGCTGCGGCGATCGTTTTATGTGTTTTTATTTTCTGTATCATCAACAAGCCTGCCAAGCCGCTTTTTACGGGGACCTCTATTGTTATGCTGATTGTATTCCTGATATTTACAGCGGTAATCAATATCAGCCTTTCGTCCTCATCCGGGGATTCCGGCATAGCCAACGTTGCCAATGCCGTAACAGGCTTTTTAACAGGGCAGTCCAGCCCAACCTCCATACAGCTGGAGCAGTCGTTCCAGATTTTTGCGTACATAGACATAGGGCTGATACTGACCTGTGTTCTTTCTATGATCATAGAAGTCCGGCGCATTTTTTCCATTACAAGCAGCCGGTAAAAACGCGCAAAACGAAAGCGGAGAGATTTTATGAAGATAAAAAGACAGCTGTGTCCTGCCAAGCGGGATACGGCCGTTGCCCTTGGTTTTTTTGATGGGGTGCATAGGGGGCATCAGGCTGTTTTGCAGCAGGCTGTTTTCTGCAAAACAGACGCGCTTGTACCGGCGGCGTTTACTTTTTTAAAAAGTCCGCAGGCGCAATTGCGCAAAAAAGAAGCACCCGCCCTGCTGACGATGCAACAAAAGGAAGCCCTGTTTGCAGAAAGCGGGATAGAGCTTTTATACACAGTGGACTTCCGGCAGGTTATGCTGCTTTCCCCTTATGATTTTGTCGAAGAGGTGTTGGTACGCACGCTGCGTGCCAAAAAAGTGTTTTGCGGTTTTAATTACCATTTTGGCAGCGGAGGAAAGGCAGACGCGCATATACTGTCGGAGATTTGCCGGGAATTTTCCATAGAAGTAGTGTCTGTGCCGCCTGTTTTGTATAAAGATGCGCCCGTCAGCTCTACCAGAATCCGCAAGGCGCTGATGCAGGGCGATATTGACGATGCAACCCAGATGCTTGGCCGGCCGTTTGCCTTTGATTTTGCCGTGCAAAAGGGAAACCAGCTTGGCAGGCGCCTGCATACGCCTACTTTTAACCAGCCTTTTCCCGCCGGCTTTGTTTTGCCGCGGTTTGGTGTGTATGCCACGGCGGTTTGTCTGGAGGATGGCCTGCGGTGCGGCGTTACCAATATAGGCATGCGGCCTACGGTAGGCGCAGTGTCGCCTTTGGCGGAAACATGGATGCCGCAGGATACCTGCGGCGAGCTGTATGGAAAGAAAATAGAGGTTCAGCTGCTGGCGTTTTTGCGCGATGAAAAAAAGTTTGAAAGCCTGGAGCAGCTGCAAAGCGCGATTTTAAAAGACGGGTGCCGGGCGCAGCGTGTTTTTGCCCAGTACATGGAAAAGAAACCGGGAAAATGAAGGGTTTTTTCCCGGTTTTATTTGTAAATTGTCTGGTTCTATGATAAAATACAAAAATAAATTGAACATTACGGGGGTTGTACAATGTCAAACGTCATAAGATTGTTTGTAGAAAAAAGAAAAGGCTTTGACGTAGAGGCTTCGCAAATGCTATGGGATCTGCGCCACAATTTGGGGCTGAAATGTATAGAGGGCCTGCGGCTGATCAACCGTTATGACGTGGCGGGGTTAAGCCGCGAGGACTTTGAAAAGGCAAGGGGGACGATTTTTTCCGAACCCAATCAGGACGTTACCTTTGAAGAGAACCTTCCTGTGGAGGAAGAGGATCTGGTTTTTGCCATGGAATACCTGCCTGGGCAGTACGACCAGCGTGCAGACAGCGCGGCGCAGTGCGTGTCCTTACTGACGCAGGGGGAACGCCCGCAGGTTTTGACAGCCAGGGTGCTTGTTTTAAAGGGAAAGATCTCAGAGCAGGACTTTCAGAAGGTGCAAAATTACCTGGTAAACCCCGTAGAATCAAGAGTTGCATCGCTTGAAAAGCCCAAGACGCTGGACATCCCCGTACAAACGCCTGAAAACGTAAAGCGGGTGGAGGGCTTTACCTCCTTTACAGACGAGCAGATGCAGGCGTATTATCGCTCCATGGGCTTTGCCATGACGCTTTCCGACCTGGAATTTTGCCGGGCGTATTTTCGCGATGAGGAAAAACGCGACCCCAGTGTAACAGAGCTGCGTGTGATTGACACCTATTGGTCCGACCACTGCCGCCATACCACCTTTTTGACAAAGCTTGAAAAGATAGAGATTGAGCCAAGCGATATAAGCTCTGTAATCGAGGGCGCGCTGCAGGCGTATTATGCCGCAAGGGATGAGCTTTACGGAAAAGATACAAAACGGGATATATGTCTGATGGACATGGCGCTTGTGGGCATGAAGCTTTTGCGCAAGAGAGGGCTGATCCCGGATTTGGACGTAAGCGACGAGATCAACGCCTGCTCTATAGAGGTTCCTGTAACCATCGACGGAAAAACAGAAAAATGGCTTGTACAGTTTAAAAATGAAACGCATAACCACCCCACGGAAATTGAACCGTTCGGCGGTGCGGCCACCTGCCTGGGCGGCGCAATTCGCGACCCGCTTTCCGGCCGCGCTTATGTGTACCAGGCCATGCGCGTAACAGGCAGCGGCGACCCAACGGTTGCATTTAAGGACACTATGCCAGGGAAACTGCCTACCCGTAAGATTACAACGGGCGCGGCTGCCGGCTACAGCTCTTATGGCAATCAGATCGGGCTTGCAACAGGTCAGGTTACGGAGCTTTACGATCCCGGCTACGCTGCAAAAAGAATGGAAATCGGCGCGGTGATCGGCGCCTCTCCAAAAGAAAATGTTGTTCGCGCCGTTCCGCAGCCCGGCGATGTAATCGTCCTTTTAGGCGGCGCAACGGGCCGCGACGGCTGCGGCGGGGCGACAGGTTCTTCCAAGGCGCATACGCAGCAATCCATAGAAACCTGCGGCGCAGAGGTGCAAAAGGGGAACCCGCCCACAGAAAGAAAAATACAGCGTTTGTTCCGCGATAAGGCGGTATCTACGCTGATCAAGCGCTGCAACGATTTTGGCGCGGGCGGCGTGTGTGTGGCTATTGGTGAACTGGCGGACGGCCTGCTGGTTGATTTAGACAAAGTCACAAAAAAATATGAAGGGCTAGACGGTACGGAGCTTGCAATATCTGAATCGCAGGAGCGCATGGCGGTTGTGCTTGCAAAGGAAGATGTAGAAACTTTTGTACGCCTTGCGCGCAGGGAAAACCTGCAGGCGACGGCTGTAGCGGTCGTTACACAGGAGCCGCGCCTTACCATGCGCTGGCGTGGGGATATGGTTGTGAGCCTGAGCCGGGCGTTTTTAAATACTAACGGTGTAACGCAAAGGGCAAGTGCACGCATTGCGGCAGTAAGCAAAGAAGACAATTACAGAACGGCGGTGCCTGTGGCTTTGCAGAAGATGGATACGGCGCAGGCGTTTGTTGAAAACCTGAAGCGGTTGGAAGTTTGCAGCCAGATCGGTTTAAGCGAGCGGTTTGACGCAAGTATTGGGGCGGCAACAGTAAATATGCCGTTTGGCGGAGCGTACCAGCTTACGCCCGAAGAGGCCATGGTGGCAAAGCTCCCGCTTTTAAAAGGGGAAACAGACGACGCTACGGCGATGAGCTACGGCTATATTCCGGGGATTGCACGCTGGAGTCCGTTCCACGGCGCGGCCTGGGCGGTGGTGGAATCACTTTCCAAGCTGCTCGCCGCCGGAGCGCAGCCGCTTTCGGCAAGGCTTACCTTTCAGGAATATTTTGAACGCTTATACGATAAACCGGAGCGCTGGGGGAAGCCTGCCGCCGCGCTTTTAGGCGCCATGCAGGCGCAGCTTGCGCTTGGCGTCCCCTCTATTGGAGGCAAGGACAGTATGTCCGGTTCATTTGAAAATTTGGATGTTCCTCCCACACTGGTTAGTTTCGCGGTTGCCATGACAAAGGCTTCCAGAACCATTTCGGCGGCGTTTAAAAAGGCGGGGTCATGCGTTTTGTATGTGCCCGCGCCGGAGGATAAAGAAACCGGTATGCCACACTGGGAAAAGCTAAAGGCCATGTATAAGGCCGTATATGCGCTGCTGGAGGAAAAGCAGGTGCTGTCTGCCTCTGTATTGCGGGAAGGAGGCGCGGCTGCGGCCGTTTGCAGAATGTGTTTTGGCAACCAGGTTGGTTTTACGTTTGACCATACCCTTACAGACCGGGAGCTTTTTGCACCGTACAGCGGCGGAATCATCTTAGAACTGGCGCCCGGCGCCTGTCTTAAAAAAGAGATAGAGCAGTATGTACTGGGCGTTACAACAAAAGAAAAAACCGTATGCCTTGCAGGGCATACGTTTGATATGGAAGCCTTGAAAAGGGCATGGGAGGAAAAGCTGGAAAAGGTCTTCCCCACAAAGGCGGATTGTCCCAAAATGGCGTATGAAATCCCCCTTTACAATCAGCGCAGCAAAAAAGCCCCCGCAATAAAGGCGGCAAAGCCCAGGGTGTTTATCCCGGCTTTTCCCGGAACAAACTGTGAAGTAGACACGGCCAGAGCCTTTGAAAAGGCGGGCGCGCAGCCGGAGCTGCTGGTTGTAAAGAACCTGACGCCCGCAGATATAGAAGAAACGATTCTTCAAATGGAAAAGATGATCCGGCAGGCCCAGATCATTATGCTGCCCGGCGGATTCAGCGGTGGGGATGAGCCGGCCGGCTCAGGAAAATTTATTGCCACAACGCTGCGCAACCCGCGTGTGGCCAACGCCGTTATGGAGCTGCTGCAGCAGCGTGACGGGCTGATGCTCGGAATTTGCAACGGTTTTCAGGCGTTGATCAAGCTTGGGCTTGTCCCATATGGAAAAATTACCGAAATCACCGAAAAGGACCCCACCCTTACGTTTAATACAGTCGGCAGGCATATTTCACACATGGCGTATATGAGAGTTACGTCTGTAAAATCCCCCTGGCTCGCAAAGGTGAACGCGGGCGATGTATTCGCCGTACCGGTGTCACATGGGGAGGGGCGGTTTGTAGCCGATGACGAAACGCTTAAAAAACTGATTGAAAACGGGCAGGTCGCTACGCAGTATGTAGATTTAAACGGGGCTCCGTCTGACGATATACGCTACAATGTCAATGGGTCTGTCTGCGCGATAGAGGGAATCACAAGCCCGGACGGAAGAATTTTTGGGAAAATGGGCCATTCCGAGCGCAAGGGTGAAAACCTGTATGCGAATGTACCGTTTGAAAAGGACCAGAAAATTTTTGAAAGCGGCGTAGCCTATTTTAAATAAGCGTTAAGCTGTACCAAAGACAAAAAAGCCCGCAAACCTGCAGTTTTTTGCAGGTTTGCGGGCTTTTTGCTTAAAAGCTAGGAAAAAGAAGCGGGAATCTGGTCTGTAATAAAGGCCGCATGCGCCTTAATAAAGTCGGTCAGCATGGCGTTTGCGCCTGCTTTTCGGTATGTTCGCCGCACGCAGGTGTCATCCGGCAGAAAATAAACAACCTCCAAAACCCAGGGAACCAACAAAAGCTGCGTGTTATATTCATAGCTGTTGGCCCAGGACTCCAGATTGTAAAGTTCTTTTGCGCCGGATACATCCGGGAATTTCATCTCAATTTCCTTCCAGTAGGTATGGTCCATATTTACATATTGGATTTTTGCCTGTGCAGATACGGCCTGTGGGAAAGAAATCTGCGCATTGGTATTTGTAAAGTTCAGGCCGTCTGGGCTCAACAGCAAAAAGGTAAGAAAAAAGGAGAACAAAAATAAAAGGAAAAAGAAAACAACTGCATAAACACGCTTTTTCTTTCGCATAATAAGCCCTCTTTTTCTAAATCTGCAATACGCTGTGCGCAAGGGTGATAAACAAGCTTTTTAAAACAACCTAAAGGGCAGAATTTTCATAAGCCAACCGCCCGTACAAACAGGGTGGCCTGCCGGGTAAAGCGCCAAAGCGCAGCAGAGCAGTTGCTTTATAAACTGGAAAAGGCTTATGTAAAGTCCGGGTTGTTTAAAACTTTTTCGGTTACATAGGGTGTATGCGCTTTAATAAATGCGGAAAGCACTTCGCCGGCGCCCCGCTTTTGATATTCCCGCGTGACACGGCCGCCGCCGTCTAAAAAGTATTCGACCTTCAGTCCCCAGGGAATGCACTGCAGCTCTTTGTCATAATCGTAAGCGTTTACCCAGCTTTCCAGGGTATACAGCTCTTTTGCCGCAGCCTGGTCGGGCAGCTCCATGGTGATTTCATACCAGGTTATTTCGTCGACGGTCGTATAATAAAATTTTGCCTGTGCAGCATGCGCGTTTGGAAAATCAATAGCGGCAGATGAAAACGAAGAAGCAAAGGAAAACAACCGCCCTGCTTCAAAAAACAGGTAAATCCCCGCTGCAGAAGCAAAAAACAAAATGCACAAGGCGGTAATAAAAAGCACCCGTTTTTTCTTTGTTTTCAAAATACATGCACCTCTTTTATGCAACCGGCGTTTCAAACGTGTGCGGAATGGTTATGCCGCCCTGTGTGTAAAAAATATCATAATGCAGCATAAGCGTTCCATTGTCAGAAAGCGTAATATACTGGTCGCCTATTTCATAATCGGTGGATTGCAAAAACGGGAGCGCAGTCTGCAGCTTTTCATGGCTTCCGGACAGCGAAAGGTTTTTGCCTGTGTAGCCGTCGTACCGGCCGCGGTTAAAGGCATGCCAGGCGTATATGGAACCATCGGCTGCGCATACCCACACAACACAGTCATCATCTGTTTTTATTCCGTTTAAAAAAGAAGAATAATTTACATAGTAAATATAATCCTGCGTTAATTCCATATCTTTATAAGTATATTGCCGGGAGTCTTTGCCAAAAACGGAAGAGATATAGGCATCTGCTTTATTTTTAGCATTTTCTTGACTAATGATGGCACCAGGAGATGCAGGCGTTTCTTTTGTAGAATAATCAGCTTTATAGCCGCAAAGCAAGTCAGAATTATAAAGGAAGATATATTCATTGCCGCTGGTATCGTTATAAACATCGTAGGTACCATAGTTGTCGCTTCGACTGTTTACAGGGGAATCCTTTATATTCATGGTTTCCTCGTACGTCAGCGTTCCGCTATTCTTCCCGTTAAGTGTAATCTGTTTTGTTGCATTTATTTTGTTAGCGTGGACAATGCTTCCAAATGCGTCTTGGATCGTGTTTTGTCCGGTGCCTGAAAGGGAAAATCCGCATAATCCACCAATACAAAGAACGAGAAATATAATTAATACATTACGGATGATATGCTTTTTCTTTGTATTTGCTGTTGACATATTTATACCTCCTATAATATAAAAAATTAAATTATTTAACTATGTGATAATTGCTGCTTTATATCGCCTTTTCGATAATAACTACCACAATAGGACCAGTAATTTGCATGCTCAATTGCTTCGTCTATGATTGCGCCAGAATCGCCAATTTTATCAAAAAAGCTTTTCGTCCAATGTGTAGATTTACTTGTGGAAATCTTTTCTGTCCAACCTATTGCAAAATGGGCTCCTTTTCCAATAGCGGAGTCAATTAAATTTCCATATGCAGAAGAAGTTTTCCCCGTATCACAGCCACATGCAATAAACACCCGTAAAGAAGAAAGTTTATTATAAGGGAATGTATCTATATCGTTTTTTGCAGAAAAAATACCTGTTATTTGACCGGCTCCATTGTAAAAAGCAATTCTTCCAGATTCCCCATGTGTATTAATTACTAGTATGTCCGTAGTACTCATAGCCAATGAAAAAGTACTTTTAGCAGGGTTTATATTTGTTGTGCCTGTGTAGCCCATTCGATTTTCGACACAATTTAAGATATCGGAATCAGATGCAGTGGTATCAAAATTTGTATACCTGGTACTGAAAATATCTGCGTCCCCATGGCTGGCTTTTTCAAGTGACCATAAAGCCTTACTGTCATATGTGGAAGTATTTCCCAAGACAACCTTGTTTCCTGCAGTGCTGCTCATGACATACATTCCGCTGTTCTTGACAAAATAAGTACCTGGCAATTGGCTGCTTGTATTTCTGATAAGCGTAAAATCCTGATAAGAAGTATTGGACTCTGCTTGTATTTGAATGTTACTTCCATTCCTGTTCATAGCAAAACCCGTGGCATGTTTGGGTCTAAGCTTATAGACGCCGTTGCCCTTATGGACTAAGGTGAATTTTTGATTATTTGCGCCATGAAAAGCATATAAAATAACATTTGTTCCATTAAAAGTATTTGCGTTATATACATCCATATATTTTCCATTTGAAGCGTTTTTTAAATAATACGTTTCACCTGCCCGAATTCCAATGGTTTCTGCCGCAGAAGTGGATATGGGGAAAGCTTGTATGCAGAAAAAAACAAGAATAGCACAGACAAAAGCACGAAGAAAAAATATTTTTTTCTGTAAAAAAGTGTTCCGCATAATGATCAGCTCCCGCATATTTATTTTATACAAAACATTTCTATATTATAATTATAAACATAAGATACAAAGATGTCAATTATATATATTATCAAATAAAAAAATACACATTACACATATTTTTTGTAGAATATACCAAAAAATTATTTTAAACAGCCCTGCAAAAAAACACACCCGAGCGGGTTGCATTGCCCCGCTCGGGTGATAAAAATAAAAAAAGAATTAAAAAATCACTCTTCCCCGTCTACACCATATTTTCTGTAGCGATACAAAATTTCCTCCGCCCACGGGCGGTCGATTTTTATAAAACCGCGCGCCATACGTTCCCGCCTGGCAAGCCTTGTAACAATACTGCGCGATTTTTCATATACATCTATACGCGTGCTTTTGACAAACGGCTCGTTTAAATCCTTTGTAAAAAAGGTAAAACCAATATTGCCGTCTTCTAAAACAGAAAAATAGCCTTCCCGCACGCTCTTTTTTTCTTCTCGCATAACACAAACTTCCAGCGCCAGCTTTGTAAGCTCTACGGCCATATCGTTAAGCCCGGCTTCAAAGATAATAATTTTTTCTTTAAAATCGTTATAAGAAGTTACCAAACGCTTTTTTACAGGCCGAATTTTCACCTTTTCCCGTTCCAAAATTCTGTCTGTCAGGAGTGTTTTTTCACAATTTGGGATAAAATAAATCATGAAGCGTCTTTTCATATCGTTATATAAAACAGGATACGTAAGCCGCGCCTGGTAGCCGCAGTGCATGCAGGTATATGTAAATAGTTTGTCGTTTAAAACATCACGGCGCAGCGTGCCGTCTTCAGAGGGGTTGATGCTTTGGTATAGAACAACCTTGTTGTGCCCTGCACAGCTGGGGCAATTTACGGTTTTCAGTTCGCTTAAAGACATAAAAGGTCTTCCTTTCAAGGGAAAAATCAAGTATAAAGCATAGCGTACAACCAGCCTGTGTGTATAAGACAGGCTGGCCGCTCCCGGCGTAAAGCAGGGCAGAACTTTATATAAACCAGTATAACACAAATCTTTCCGTTTTGAACAGGGAACAAATGCAAATCCGTAAATTTTGTATGTTTTATATTGACCTTCGGATGAAATTCTGCAATAATAATAGGTACTATTAGATTGTTGCTGTACCGTGCGGATATTTACCTGCACAGCACAAGACGAATATGCAAGGGGAGTAAAAATATGAAAGTTTTACAGATCATTGGCAGCGCCGTATCAGACGCAGTGGAATATGTTGTGGAAAAAAACAGAGTGCAAGCACAGCAAAACCGGCTCCGCATGGTTATGCGCAATGAGGCGGATCATATCAATAAAGCGTATGTTGCATTGGGAAAATATTATTATGAAAACCTGCGCGGCAAAGATGACACGGAGGAAAACAGGCTGTATTGCGAAACAATCGATAAATCAACGGAACGATTGAAGAAAGCTGCAGACCGCTACCGTGGGCTTATGGAAGCGCAAAAACGGGTGATTTATGACGAGTGTGCCGTTGCAGACGATGACGGTGATATTACAGTTTGCTGTTCCTATGACGACGAAGATGCAAAGCAGCCGGAAGAGCAGGCGGAGGCGCAGCAGGAGCGTTTATAAAAACTGTACACAAAAGTGTGTACAGATTACCAATACCCCGCCGGACGAGTTCCGGTGAAGGTTGCTGGAAAGTATATCCTTTGCACATAATACACCTGAAAAGACCTCTGTGGAATTGCCGAGCCGTTTCCATAGAGGTTTTTTGTATACGCAAAACAGTCCCCCGGCTTTACCGGGGGACTGTTATTTTTAAAAAACATGGGGGTTCAGCGCCAAACCGCAAAGGCTGTTTTATTATAGCTTACCGCTTTTTCCGCCGCTTAAAGAGACGCCGGCCAAAACATTGGTGTCAAATGAATAATGGATGCTCTCATTTTCTCTTTTTCGTTTGAGTGCCAGAGAAATCATTTTATCCAGCAGCTGCGTATAAGAGATTCCCAGAGGTTCCCACAAATAAAAAGCAAGCGAACCGGGAATGGTATTAATTTCGTTGACATACAACGCCCCGGTTTTTCGGTCGACCATAAAATCAATTCTGGAAACGCCGTTGCAGCCGAGCGCCTGAAACGTTTGTACGGCAAGTGTACGAACCTGCTCGCGCAGCGCCGGGGGAATGTCGGCAGGCAGCCTTCTCTGCAGGCTGGACATACCGCCCTTCCCGCCTGTGGGGGCTCCGGCTGCGGTTTTGCCGCCTTTGGAAGAAGAGCCCCCCTTGCCGCCGTTTAAATATTTGTCGCTATAGCTTAAAAGCTCCCCTGAGCTGACAGGTTCTTCACATTCAGAGGCCTGTGCACTTTCGTAATCGCCAATTACGGAGCAGTTGATTTCCTGCAGGTCTTCAATGGCCCGTTCTGCAAGAACCCTGCCGGCAAACGCAAAGGCAAGTTCCAATGCGTCCTCCAGCTCTTTATGCGTCTTTGCCTTGTTTATGCCGATGCTCGAACCCAAATTTACCGGTTTGATCATCACAGGAAAGCCAATCTCTTTTTCAATCCGGCGCATAATGGCGGAAGCGTCGTCCCGGTACTGTGCGCTGTCAAAGCAAAGGCACTCCAAAACGGGGATGTTTTTATCTTTCAGGACAGCCTTCATTGCATATTTATCCATGCCCACAGCGGAGGAAAGCACGTCGCAGCCGACATACGGGAGGTTTAATGTCTGTAAGAAGCCTTGCAGCGCGCCGTCTTCTACATTGGTTCCGTGGACAATGGGAAAAGCCACATCTATGGAAGCATACAGATTGTTTTTAAACGGCCTGAGCGGATATTTTAAAAGGTTGGTTCTGCTGCCGTCGCACATAAAGACAACCTGCTGGCTTTTTTCCAAAAGCAGGCCGATATCTTTTCGGTAGGATTCAATATCGCCAATGGCATCCCCCACATACATGCGGTTGTCCTTAGTCATATAAACGGGGATCACATCGTATTTGTCTTTGTTCATAGACTGAATTGCCTGAATTGCGGAAATAACCGATATTTCATGCTCCACGCTTTTTCCGCCAAATAAAACGGCAATTTTGATTTTCATAATAAACCACTCCCGCTAAAGAATTATCATTTATCTGCCTGAAATGGTCAGAAATTATCCGGCAGATCGTTTTCAAGCAGCGTAACCTTTTGCCGGCCCCCTGCGTTGATTTTGGCGATTTCGTCAAAAGCTTCAAGGATACCGTCTGTAACAACCAGCCTGTCTGCCGGGAAATCTTTGCTTAGAGCGCCGGCTTTTATGCTTTGAGTTTGCTTTCTGCCAACAAGAATGATATAGTCGCACACAGCGGCTGCGTCTTCGCCAAAGCGGCGGTTGTACAGATCCTGCTTTTCTCCAAGTTCTACCATGCCTGGCGTTACAAGAATTTTGATGCTGTCCTTAAAAAATGAAAGCGTTTCAAGCGCAACCCTTGTCCCGTCCGGATTGGAATTATACGCATCGTCAATTATAAGGTTTTGTCCATTGTGTAAAAGCTGCAAACGGTGTGGTACGCCGTCAAGCTTTTTTACCTGCAGCGCCAACGCCTTTAAATCGATCCCCATACTGTGTGCAACGGCTATGGCTCCGGTAATATTCAATACGTTGTGCCGGCCTAAAAGCCTGGTTGTAAACGTCTGGGTTTGCCCATCCGGCGTTTTTACGCAGAAAGAAGTTCCTCTTTCCGTTACTTCTATGTCGTATGCATGGTAGCCGTTTCCGCCTTGCAGGCCGTAGGTAATGTGCGGTCTGCTGTAAGCAACGCTTTTTATATTTTCGTCGTCGCCGTTTAAAAACGCCATGCCGTTTTCCGGAAGAGAATTGGGCAGCTCAAACTTTGTCTTTTTAATATAATTCAGGGATTTAAAGGATTCCAGATGCTGCTCGCCTATTGCGGTTACCACACCGTATTGCGGATGCACCAGGTCGCAGATTTCCTGAATATCGCCTACGTTGCGCGCGCCCATTTCACATACAAACACCTCGTGTGTTGCACGCAGATTTTCCCGTATGGTGCGCACAACGCCAAGTGTAGTATTATAATTTTCAGGCGTCATCAGCACGTCGTACTTGGCGCGCAAAAGCGTAGACAAATAGTATTTTACGCTCGTTTTACCATAGCTGCCTGTGATGCCGATAATTTTTAAATCCGGCATAGCGGCGAGCATGCTGCGCGCCTGATTGATAAATCTTTGGTTGATGCTCTTTTCTACCGGCTTGTTGATAAAATTTGCCGCCAGTATAAGAAAGGGTAAAAGCGCGTAAGAAAAGAACAGAAGAAGAGATAATAAAAGCCGGTTTGCGCAGAAACATATGCAAACAACCAAAACCACTGCTTCTATCAGTGTAAGCGTAATACAAAGGCGAATTACCCGCCTGGTATAGACAAGCGGCTTTTTTGCCTGTCTGGGCTTATAAAAATAAGCAAGGATCACATATACAATGCCGGAAAGAATCAGGCCTGTTTTTCCCCACAGGGCAATGGCCGGAACAGTCAGCGCAGAAAGCAGCAGCTTGGGCGCGGCGCTGTACAGATTTTTTTTCAGCCAGTTGACCTGAACGCGCGGTTTATAGCCATTGAGCTGAAACATATGTATGAAATGCCGGCCTGCGAACAGAAAGCTCAGCATGAAAGTAAGCAGCAAAAGGATCAAAAGAATCACGTCAAAAAAATCCATGGGTGTTGTCCTCTCCTCTGTGGAAAATCTTAAAATACATCAATCTATTTTTAAAAAGGAACAAACAACGCGGTTAAAAGTATATTGTTGCTCCAAAAAGGCGTAGTGCCCGGCGTTTTTCAGCGTAACCAGGCCCGCGCCCGGAATCAGTTTTTCCATCAGGTGCGCATCAGAAAGCGGGGTGTCCGTATCGTTTTCCCCCCAGACCAGCAGCGTGGGAACTTTTATAGAGGGAAGCAGGTGCGTTAAATCTTCGTTTACTACGCGAACAAGGCATTGGCGCATCAGCGGAGAGGCGGCGTTATAGTCTGCCGACCCGTTTTTCTTACGCAGCTTTTCCAGTACGTCCGGATAGAGCTTTTTTATAACGCCCATGCATAGAATACGCTTTGATACTTTATAGGCGCATACGCGCAGCCGGGTTTTCAGCTTTCTTTTTGGTTTTATCCCGGCGCTGTCAACCAAAATAATCTTTTGCGGAAGAAAAGGCAGGCTTTTGCGGCTGAGCATTTTAATGATGACGCGGCCGCCAAACGAATGTCCCAGCAAGACAGTGGGGACAAGGCCCTGCTGTTTTATAAACTTTAAAATAAAATCCACATAATCGTCCACACACCAGGGGCACGGCGGTTCCTGGCTTTGGCCAAACCCCGGCATATCCAGCGCGACCGCTTTATATTTTGCGCTGAGAAGGGTCATTAGATTGTCAAACAGGGCAATGTTCGCGCCCCAGCCATGTAAAAGCAGCACCGGGGCTCCTGTGCCGCGGATATCGTAATGGACTTTTATATGGTCGATTTCAGTGAACATACAAGTCCTCCTATCTGTTTTGGGAATTTTCCGCCGCTTCTCCTGTGGAAGGTGCGGAGCAAATATGCTTTGCATATTTAAATTAGTATATCACAAAAAAACGCACTCCCGCAACAAAAAAACGCAGGGGGTAAAATTTTTACCTGTCCTGCGCTTTTCGGTGTCTGCCTGCTTTAGCGCTTTTCATCCCAAAACACTTGTGTTGCGCTGTTTAACGCGGTTACATTGGGAAGCGAAATGAAGTCTGATGTAACAGTATAGTCAGATTTAAGCCTTAATATGCGGGCGACGGCCTCATCTATGCGTTGCATACTGATTTTTCCGCTTTCAGCAGCGGTTTCCAGCGCTTCGAGTACAGTATACACGTTGTCGTATTCGTGGCAAACCAAAAGCATGTCGCAGCCGGCGTTTACAGCCAGCACGCAGGCCTGTTCCAAACTGTAGCTTTCCGTAATCGCGCCCATTGTCAGATCATCTGTAAAGACTACGCCGTCAAATCCCATCTCATTGCGCAGCAACCCCTGTACCAGCGTTTTGGATAAACTAGCCGGATATTCTTCATCCAGTTCGCTGCACAGGATGTGTGAAACCATTACGGCGGGGGCGCCCTGGGAAATAGCCTGTTTAAACGGGATAAGCTCGCTTTTGTACAGCTGCCGTTTTGTTTTTGTTACAACCGGAAGGTCGTAATGGGAATCTGTATCTGTATCTCCGTGCCCTGGAAAATGCTTGACCACAGGGATACCCCCGCCGTCAAGAACGCCATTCATAGCGGCAATGCCGCAGGAGGCAACGCTTTGCGCGTCGGTTCCGTAAGCCCGGTTGCCAATCACAGTGTTATCCGGGTTGGACCATATGTCAAGAACAGGTGAAAAACCTGTTTGCAGCCCAAAGGCAGTAAGCTGCCGCGCAATGTTTTTTCCGCCTTCATAGCAGGCGTCCGGTCCGCCGTTTTGTGCAACCGTATAGGCCGGCGGCATGGAAAGAACGTCTTCCGGCAATCTGGAAACGCTGCCGCCCTCCTCATCCATACCAATCAGAACAGGAATGCCGTCTTGCGCGGCCTGTTTAATCTGGTTTGTAAGAGCGGTCAGTTGCGGTGCGCTTTCTATATTATCGGAAAAAAGGATCACGCCCCCTATCCCTTTGCGAGTAATCAGGCGATTGAGGTCCTCGTCCACTTCATATCCGTCACAACCTGCAGTCACAAGTTGCCCAACCTTCTCTGTGAGAGTCATTTTTTCAAGCTGTTCCGCAATGGGATCCTGTGTAGGCGGCTGTGTTGCAGGTTGTGTGCCGGGCTGCGGTGTGCTGCCTGTGTTTTGTACCGCGCAGGCGCACAAAACGGCCAGTGCAACGGCGCAAATGCACAGTGCAAAGCCGCATAATACAGAATGGTATTTTTTTTGCATAACCAAGCAATCCTTATTTATGTAATTTGCGGGGAATATAGTAAATTCCCCGCGCTGGTAGAACGCATTAACAATACATCATACGTTTCAAAAAGTCAATAATTGTTGGCTTTCAGTTCAAAATAAGCCTGTGGATGTTTGCACACGGGGCAAATCTGCGGTGCTTCTTTGCCCGTATGCAAATGTCCGCAGTTGCGGCAGATCCATACCTGCTCACCGCTTCTGGTAAAGACTTTGTTTTCTTTAAGATTTACACTCAATTGTTTAAAACGTTCTTCATGTTCTTTTTCTACCTTCGCCACAAGCCGCATAATTGCGGCAATTTCTGTAAAGCCTTCTTCCTGTGCAATGTTTGCAAATTCCTCGTACATGGTCGTCCATTCATAATGCTCGCCTGCAGCCGCGTCGATCAGGCTTTGCAGAGTGTCCGGCATGGCGCCGCCCTGCAGGTATTTAAACCATATTTCTGCATGCTCCTTTTCGTTGGCTGCCGTCTGGTCAAAAATGGCGCCAATCTGCTCGTAGCCTTCCTTGCGTGCGGTAGAGGCAAAAAAAGTATATTTGTTGCGCGCCTGGGACTCGCCTGAAAAAGCGGCAAGCAGATTTGCTTCTGTTTTGCTTCCTTTAAGTTCCATGGTAAATTCCTCCTTATTATTTTATCTTTATTATGGATCGCCCAAAGGAAAAATATACAACATTTAATATGGATTCATAGAAAGGAAGCGGCGGCCATTTCGAGAAAACAGGCTCAAAATCAGACATATTTAACAAAAAATTAAAAATAAAATGTTATATTATAATAAAAACAAAATGCATGGCAGGAAGGTCTTGTGTTTTTTATTTTGCGTGCTATAATTAGCACCGTAATAATAAGAAATTACAGGGATATGCTGCAGCTTTGGCATATCCAAAGGAAGGCGTTATGATACTGAAAAGGAACAGAATCACCTATACGCAGTTTATTGCGCTTAGCTTTTTGCTGGTTATATTGCTTGGCTCTGTTTTGTTATGTCTGCCGGTTTCTTCAAGAAGCGGGCAGTGGACGCCGTATATTGATTCCCTTTTTACGGCTACGTCCGCCACATGTGTCACGGGGCTGGTGGTCTACGACACATATTCACACTGGTCGGCATTTGGACAGGCGACAATTTTGTGCCTGATCCAGATAGGCGGTATTGGATTTATGACGGTTGTTTCCATGCTGTCGGTCGCGCTCAAGCGCCATATCGGCCTGTATGAGCGGAAACTTTTAGCGGAATCCACCGGTTCTTTACGGATTGGCGGCGTTGTGGTTCTGCTAAAGCGGATCGTTGCAGGAACGGTCATTTTTGAAGGCGCGGGGACAGTCTTACTGGCGACGCGCTTTTGTCCTGAAATGGGATTTGTCAAAGGGCTCTACAACGCCCTGTTTCATTCGGTTTCCGCTTTTTGCAACGCGGGTTTTGATATTGCGGGGAAATATGGCCGCTTTTCGTCGCTTACCAGATATGCGGACGACGTGGTTGTAAATTTGACTATTATGGCGTTGATTGTAATTGGAGGAATTGGCTTTTTTGTCTGGAGCGATATTTTTAACTGTCGGTTCCATTTCAGAAAATACCAGCTGCATACAAAAATTGTACTGACCTCCACGGCTGCGCTTATATTTGTGTCTGTTATTGCGTTTTTTATCATGGAATACGACCATGCTTTTAAAGGAATGCCGTTGGGTGAAAAGATGATAGCTTCCGGCTTTCAGGCCATTTCGCCGCGCACGGCCGGCTTTAATACGGTGGATTTAAATTCTTTGTCTGAAAGCGGCGGGATCTTTACTATTATTCTGATGTTTATCGGAGGAAGCCCTGGGTCGACGGCGGGCGGCATTAAAACCACAACGTTTGTGGTTTTGATTATGGAAGCAATTGCTTCTGCACGCAGCTCACAGCAGGTCACCGTTTTTAAAAAACGGCTGGACGAAAGCGTTTTGCGCCAGGCAAGCGCAATTGCAACCATTTATTTGCTTGCAATAACCGTTTCTACTCTGGCAATCTGTATGCTCGAACCATTTTCGTTTAAAAAGGTTCTGTTTGAAGTGGTGTCTGCCATTGGTACGGTAGGGTTGACGCTGGGTATTACCCCCATGCTTGGGGCTGAAGCCAAGATTATTCTCATGATCTTAATGTTTGCCGGCAGAGTAGGAGGCTTGTCCTTTGCGCTTGTAATCGCACAAAAGCGTACCAATGTACCAATTAACAGGCCAACCGAAAAGATTATGGTCGGGTAACGGCTTTCTGTAAATTGTATACTATAAAAAAAGATGCGCCTGCTGTGATGCAGAAGCGTGGATTTGCTAAGGTATAGCAAAAAGGGAAAGGGAAGGAATTAGTTATGAAATCATTTCTGGTTATTGGCATGGGCCGCTTTGGCAGCCAGCTTTCAAATAAACTGAATGATCTGGGCAATGATGTGATGATTGTAGACAGGGATGAAGCGACGATAGAAAGAGTGGCGTCTTCATTTGCCGATGCGCAGATTGGCGACTGCACCAATCCAACTGTGCTGCAGTCGCTGGGCGTAAACAATTTTGACGTTTGCTTTGTAACCATAGGCGAAAACTTTCAGTCTTCACTGGAAATTACCTCCCTGCTCAAGGAAATGGGGGCAAAAAAAGTTGTTTCCAAAGCAGACAGCGAAATACAAAAAAAATTTTTGCTGCGCAACGGCGCCGATGAGGTTGTCTATCCTATCAAAGAGGTAGCGGAAAAACTTGCAATCCGTTTAAGTGCAAATAATATATTTGAATATATAGAAATGTCTTCGGACTATTCCATTTCTGAAATGCCCATCCATGAATCCTGGCTGGGAAGAAGCATTGCAGATGTAGATGTGCGGCGCCGGTTCAATGTAAATATTCTGGGTATAAAAAAGAACGGGCAGCTTGTACCGATGCCGTCTGCCGACTATGTGTTTGCAAAGGAGGACCATGTGGTGCTCATTGGAAAAAATGCGGATATTTTTCGCTTGTCTGCAAAAATATAAGCGCAATATAAAAATCTGTAAGGGACGGTGCAATTTGCACCGCCCCTTTTTTATGTAAAAACGCGGCAAAGATAAACGGGCACTTCGACAGAAAAAACGAATATTTTCCATGTTTTGTAAAAAATATTCACAATCTGCTAACAAATGGCGTAGCATTTTTTTATACAATAAATTTGTAAACAGGCAGGTAACCATGCATTTTCTTTCCAATAGTAAAAAAAGGGAAAAAGAGGCGATAAATTGTGGCTGGGTTTGGACAAAGGGTAACAAAATGCCGAAGGGCAAAGAAGAAGTCCCTGTCGGAAATGTCGCGGGAGCTGGGGATCAGTAAAGTGTCCTTGGCGGCGTATGAAAAAAATAAAATGGAACCGCCCTATGAGGTACTGATCATGCTGGTGCAGTATTTTAATGTTACGGCAGATTATTTGCTTGGGCTGAGCAATAAAGCATAGCGCCGATGTGTAAAAAAGCCGTACCCGTTTGAAAATGGGAGCCGTTTTATACTTATTGTGGCGCCTGAATAAAAGCGGAAAATAAATAGATGGAAAATGTGGAGCGCTGTATAAAAGCGCTCTTTTTTTGCGGTCGTATGGCCTGGCAGCTTAAATTTTACAGAGAAGCTTTACAGACGCTTAAAAATAATAAAGCAAAAAGTTTTATAAATATGGATAAGGGTTTGGGACAAAATAGTAGTAGTTCACATCAAAGAAAGAATAAAGAACCTGGTGTATTTTCCTGCAGTATTTATTTTACACACATTTTACAAACGGCTGTATTTGAATTTTACAAAGCAGCTTTATAGTAAAACGCGTACCGAGAAATACGTACAGGAACATAATTAAAAGGAGAAATAGAACAATGAAGAAAAAGTTACTATCTGTTTTAATGGTTGCAGCATTAGGTATTGCGGTGCTTGCAGGATGTAATTCTGCTACGACTTCTTCTTATGGAAGCACAGACTCAGCGGCAGATCCGGGCAGCTCCCAGGGCGAATCGCAAACGCAGAACTTTGATACAGGAAAAACCATTTCGGTTATCACAAGAGAAGCAGGCTCCGGTACAAGAGATGCGTTCGTAGAGCTTACAGGCGTTCTGGAAGAGGACGAGGCGGGAAATGAAACAGACAACACGTCAAAGGGCGCAGTTACTGTTAACAGCACGCAGGCGGTTATGAGCAATGTAACTGGCAACGAAGCGGCTATCGGTTATATCTCTCTTGGTTCTTTAAACGAAACGGTAAAGGCAATCAAAGTTGACGGCGTAGAGGCCACGCCGGAAACGGTTAAAGACGGCTCTTACACAATTGCAAGGCCCTTTAATATTGCTACAAAGACAGACGGCCAGCTCAGCGAAGTAGCACAGGATTTTATAGACTATATTCTGAGCACGGAAGGCCAGAAGGTTGTTTCAGATAACGGCTATATTGCACTGGAAGATACAAAAGCTTATGCCGGTTCCAAGCCGGAAGGCAAGGTTGTTGTTGCAGGTTCTTCCTCCGTGTCTCCTGTTATGGAAAAACTTAAGGAAGCATATCAGGCAATTAACAACAATGCGAAAATTGAAATTCAGACAACAGACTCTTCCTCTGGTATGACAGCGGCAATGGAAGGTACATGTGACATCGGTATGGCTTCCAGAGCGCTGAAAGATGAAGAGGTAGAGAGCCTCACACCAACAAACATTGCCATGGACGGTATCGCAGTTGTGGTTAACAATGCCAACACATGCGAGGATTTGACGATCGAACAGGTCAAAGAAATCTTTACAGGAAATACAACCGTTTGGTCGGATGTAATTAAATAAGTACCTGTAAAATATATAAAACAAATAAAGATAGAATATATTACACATCCCCGTAAAAAAGGGGCGGTCAAAAGCCGCCCCATTTTTTGGAATTCGGAAAAATTTTTACCTTAAGGGGTTTGAGTGAGGAATCATGAAAAATATTTTAGAAACGGTGATGAAGGGCGTCTTTTTTCTGGCGGCGCTTACGTCTGTTACAGCGGTCGCTCTGATCTGTATTTTTCTTTTTGCAAACGGCGTCCCTGCAATGGGGGAAATTGGCCTGTTCGAATTTTTGGGAGGACAGGAATGGGCGCCGACCAATGTGCCGGCAAGCTACGGCGTTTTTACAATGATATTGGGCAGCCTGTACATAACCGCAGGGGCAATTGTAATCGGGGTTCCGATCGGCGTCCTAACTGCGGTTTTTCTGGCGCGCTTCTGTCCTAAAAAGCTGTATAGGGTGTTGAAACCTGCAATTGAGCTTTTGGCCGGTATCCCTTCCATAGTGTACGGCTTTTTTGGTTTGGTGGTTATTGTACCGTTTATACGCAATACGTTTGGCGGGAACGGAAGCAGTATTTTAACGGCTTCCATCGTGCTGGGGATTATGATTTTGCCCACGATTGTAGGCGTTTCAGAATCCGCAATCAAGGCTGTGCCGGAAAGCTATTACGAGGGCTCTCTGGCATTGGGCGCCACAAAAGAAAGAAGTGTGTTCTGCTGTGTACTGCCCGCGGCGAAGTCTGGCATTTTGGCCGGCATTATTTTGGGCGTAGGCAGAGCAATTGGCGAAACCATGGCCGTTGTGCTCATTGCGGGTAATCAGGCGTGGATTCCGTCCAGTATTCTTGACGGCGTGCGTACGCTTACAACAAATATTGTGCTGGAAATGGGTTATGCTACAGGCTTGCACAGAGAAGCGCTGATTGCAACGGCAGTGGTGTTGTTTGTATTTATCCTTATCATCAATCTGGTCTTTGCATTCTTTAACAGGAGGTCGGCAAAGAAATGAAGGCAGTGAATAAACAAAGCTTTAAACAAAAGCTGATGGCTTATAAAAGAAAACCGCTTTCACTTGCGATGTATTTGCTTGTCGTAATTGCAACCATTTTGACGGTGGGAGCGCTTCTTTTCCTGATTGGCTATATCTTGATCATGGGTATTCCCAATATTAAGCCGGAAATGTTCTCCTGGGAATATAATTCTGAAAATGTATCGTTTATGCCGGCAATTGTCAATACCGTTATTATGACGGCCCTTTCGCTGCTGATTGCAGCACCCCTGGGGATTTTTTCTGCAATTTATCTGGTAGAATATGCAAAAAGAGGCAATAAATTTGTAGGTGTGATTCGCACAACGGCGGAAACGCTTTCCGGCATACCATCCATCGTGTACGGCCTGTTCGGCATGCTGTTTTTTGTAACGGCGCTCGACTGGGGCTATTCTTTGCTTTCAGGCTCCCTTACGCTTGCCATTATGATTTTGCCTTTGATCATGCGCACCACAGAAGAAGCGCTTAAGACCGTACCAGACACCTACAGGGAGGGCAGCTTTGGCCTTGGGGCCGGCAGGCTGCGGACGGTTTTCCGGGTGGTGCTTCCAAGCGCCATACCGGGAATTTTAGCAGGCGTAATCCTCGCAATCGGCAGGATTGTGGGCGAAACGGCGGCGCTGATTTATACAGCCGGCACGGTAGCGGAGTTGCCGAAAGACTTGATGTCTTCCGGGCGTACACTGGCAGTGCATATGTATGCGTTGTCAAGCGAGGGGCTTCATACCAATGAGGCATATGCTACGGCCGTTATACTGCTTGTGACAGTTTTGCTGATCAATACGCTGTCGGCGTTTATTGCCAAGAAAATTGCAAAATAAATATGGGCTGCCGAAAGGAATGAAAAGAAGATATGGATAAATTTAATATTAAAAATCTGGATCTGTATTATGGAAGCTTTCAGGCTTTGAAAGATATCAATTTGGATATACAGGAAAAAAATATCACCGCGTTTATCGGGCCGTCCGGTTGCGGTAAATCCACCCTGCTGAAAACCCTCAACAGAATGAACGATTTGGTGGAGGGCTGCAAGATCACAGGCAGTGTGAAGCTGGACGGACAGGATATTTATGGGAATATGGATATTAATATTTTAAGAAAGCGTGTGGGTATGGTTTTTCAAAAGCCAAACCCGTTTCCGATGTCGGTTTATGACAATATTGCCTTTGGCCCCAGAACGCACGGGGTCCGTTCGAAAAAAAATCTGGATGAAATAGTGGAAAACTCGCTCAAAAGCGCCGCAATATGGGACGAAGTAAAAGACAGGCTGTCAAAAAGCGCCCTGGGGCTGTCCGGCGGACAGCAGCAGCGCCTGTGCATTGCAAGGGCGCTTGCCGTCAATCCGGAAGTACTGCTGATGGATGAACCCACCAGTGCGCTGGATCCCATTTCCACATCTAAAATTGAAGAGCTGGCGTTAAAGCTGAAAGAAAAATATTCTATCGTAATTGTTACACACAATATGCAGCAGGCATTGCGTATTTCAGATATGACGGCGTTTTTTCTGCTTGGCGATATGATAGAATATGACACGACCGATACCATATTCTCTATGCCCAAAAACAAGAAGACAGAGGATTATATCACAGGGAGGTTTGGATGATGCGGAAATATTACGATTTACAGCTGCGCAGACTAAACGACGAGCTAACAGAAATGGGCGCGTTGATTGAAACGGCAATTGAATATGCTACAGACGCGCTTTTAAATAAAAAAATTGAAAAAGCGCAAAAGGTCAAGGGATATGAAAAAGAAATTGACCAGAAGGAAAAAGACATAGAAAGCCTGTGCATCAAGCTGATTTTGCACCAGCAGCCGGTCGCCAGGGATTTAAGACAGATTTCCGCCGCCTTGAAGATGATTACCGATATGGAGCGTGTAGGGGATCAGGCGGAAGATCTGTCTGAACTGGCAGTTCTGCTTGCCGACGTTCCGGTACAGATGAGTACCCAGCATATTGCGAAGATGGCGCAGGCGTCCGCTAAAATGGTTACGGCCGGGGTTGATGCGTTTGTCAAGCGCGATGTAAATCTGGCAGTTTCTGTGTGTGAAAGCGACGATGTAGTGGATAACCTGTTTAATATTGTACGCAGCGATTTAATCGATTTGATCCGGAAAGATGCAAAAGCAGGCAGCAGCGCGCTGGATCTGCTGATGGCCGCAAAGTATTATGAGCGTATTGGGGACCATGCGGTCAATATTGCGGAATGGGTCATTTTTTCTATTACAGGGACACACACAAGTCAAACCGAAAAAAATGCCGACGGACTGGATTTTTCTGATATGCTGGAAAATCTGCCGGATCAATAACCGCTTTTTGTTTATCAGATGCATAGATGTATTTCTCTTTTACAAAGCGAAAGCAGGCGCAGGGTTTTCCCTGCGCCTGCTTTCTGCTTTTTGCTTATTTTTACTTATTTTTTACTGCACCGTACAGATTCCTGTGCTATAATAAAAAAAATAACACTATAATGAGGTGAATTGCGTGATTTATATAGTGGAAGATGACCGCGACATCAGGGAAATGGAAAGCTATGCCCTTAAAAACAGTGGGTTTGAAGTGCGGGCTTTTGCAGACAGCACGGCTTTTTTTGCGTCTTGTGCTGAAAAGACGCCAAAGCTGGTTCTGCTGGATATTATGCTTCCAAAGGAAGATGGTCTTTCTGTTTTACAAAAGCTTCGGCAAAACGATAAGACGCGCAAGGTGCCTGTTATTATGGTTACGGCAAAATCAAGCGAGCTGGATAAGGTCAAAGGTCTGGATATGGGCGCGGACGACTATATTACAAAACCGTTTGGCGTGATGGAGCTGGTTTCCAGAGTAAAGGCGCTTTTACGCCGCTGCGAAGAGGAACAGAAATCGGTGGTTTTGCAGTACGGGAGCATTGTTGTGGACGACTTTAAGCATAGCGTAACAGTAAGCGGCGTGCCCTGCATTTTAACATATAAGGAATATGAGCTGCTTAAGTATCTGATTTTGAATAAGGAGATTGCGCTGACAAGGGAACGGTTGCTTGAAAAGGTGTGGGGCTATGATTTTGAAGGAGAAAGCAGAACGGTGGATATGCATATTAAAACACTCCGCCAGAAGCTAGGCGAGGCGGGGAACCTGATAAAAACCGTGCGCCATGTAGGGTATAAGGTGGGGGAATAGCGCGTGAAGCTGAAAAGCAAATTAGCAGGCAGGCTGTGTATAATAGGCGTTGTCGCGGTTATTTTAACCGCTGTTTGCGCCATCCTTGCATTTTGGTCTGTTTTTTCCGGCCAGGCGCGAGAGGATCTTAGAAATTACGGGCAAATATTATCCCAGGCTTGTACGCAACAGGGCGAAATCCCAAAGCAGGCGCTTTTGCCCGGCGTTTACCGCGTTACGCTAATTGCGCCGGACGGATCTGTACTGTACGAAAACGCGGCGGCGCAGGAGGAAATGGAAAACCATGGAAACCGGCCCGAGGTGCGGCAGGCCATGGAGACTGGCACGGGTGAAAGCGCGCGCCAGTCCGGAACATTGGGTAAGGTTACCTATTATTATGCGCAAAGGCTGGACAATGGACATATTTTGCGTGTTTCCAAACAGGTAGACAGTGTATTTTCCGTGTTTCAGGGAATGATCCCCGTTTTGTTGGGCATCGGTGCATATATTCTGTTAATCTGCCTGATTATGGCGTCAGAGATGACCAAGGGAATTGTAAAACCAATTGAAAAAATGGCCCAAGATACCGACGCGGTTGCATATGACGAGCTGGTTCCCTTTGCCAGGATGATTGAAGCGCAGCGCAAGAGAATTCAGGAGCAGATGGAGCAGATTCACCAGGAAACAGACAAAATCAATACCATCATTGCCAACATGGAAGAGGGCCTTATTCTTTTGGACCGCGACAAGCACGTGCTGATGCAAAACGACAGTGCGATCCATTTGCTCCACGCCGGGTTTGACGATATAATCGGAAAAAGCTTTATCAGCCTTTCACGCAATGAAGAGGTCAACCGGTGCATTGCAGAAGCGGCAAAGGGAAAAAACAGAACGGTAGAGTTTACGGTGCATAAAAAACGGCTGCAAATGCTTGCAAATCCCGTTTATACAAACGGGGAGCAAATTGGTGTGATCTGTATTATTGTAGATGTAACGGGCGTAAAAGAGGTTGAACGCCTGCGCAGAGAATTTACTGCAAATGTTTCCCATGAACTCAAAACGCCGCTTACGTCTATTTCCGGCTATGCGGAGATGATAGAAAGCGGCATTGCAAAGGAAGACGACGTAAAGGCGTTTGCCGGAAAAATTCACCGTGAAGCAGGGCGGCTGGTTACCTTGATCAGCGATATCATCAAGCTTTCCCAGCTGGAGGAAGAGCCCGCGCAAGTGAAAAACAGCGGCGTTGTAGACCTGCAAATGCTTGTGCAGGAATGTGCAGACACACTTTCCCTGCCTGCACAGAAGCATGGCGTAACAATAGAAACAGACCTTGCGCCGTGCATCGTAAAGGGGGAGCATGCGCTGTTTTATGAGTTGGTATACAACTTGTGCGACAACGCAATCCGGTACAACAGGCAAAACGGCAAAGTCTGTATTACGCTTAAGCAGTATAACGGGAACGCTGTGCTCAGCGTGAAAGATACGGGAATAGGGATCCCCAAAGAACATCAAAGCCGAATTTTTGAGCGGTTTTACAGGGTAGACAAGAGCCGATCCAAGCAGACGGGCGGTACGGGGCTGGGGCTTGCAATCGTCAAACACGTTGCAGAACGGTATCATGCGCAGTTGCATTTGGAAAGCGAAGAAGGAAAGGGGACGGAGATTACCGTTACATTCCAACCTTAGAACAAAATAGGTTGCGGTTGCAATGCGTTTTCTGTTAATATGGTTTTAGGAAAAAGATGCGGAATATATTTTTAAATGGCGGAAACCCTATCACTATACTTTACAGAAAAAGGAACGGGATTTTTTATGACATGGAGGTTGTCTAAAAGGCAGACGGTGCGCGTTATAAGCTTTACAATTGCAGCCGTGCTTCTGGTAGCAGGCGCGGCAGTTGCAGGCTTCCAGCTGGTTTCCCGCTACCGTTCTACCATAGAATATGGCTACCAGCAGGCGCTCAACGAGCTTTCCGATTATTTTACAAATCTGCAGGCCGCGCTCACAAAAGGCGTTTATGCAAATACACAGACGCAGCAGTACGGGCTTGCGCTAAAGCTTGTAAGTGACGCACAGGGCGCAAAAGCGGCACTTAGCCGGTTGCCCCTGTCTGACGGCGAGGGGGACGCCATGCAGAAATATCTGGCGCAGGTGGGGGATTTCGCACAATATATGACGGCAAAACTGTCCAGAGACCAGGCGTTTTCAAACGACGATAAAAACAGCCTGCAAAAGCTTAGCGGCTATGCAAAGGAAATTGCCGGGCAGATAGAGGAAATTTCCTCCAGATACGCTGATGGCGATACCTTTATTGGACAGGCGCAGACAATCAGGGGGAATTTGGAAAATATAAACCATACAGCGCAGGAAAATACACTGGACCAGAGTTTCACACAGCTTAATGAAAGCTTTGAAGATTACCCGTCTTTGGTATACGACGGCCCCTTTGCCGACCAGGTTCAGCAAAAAAAGCCGCGCATGCTGGAAAATGCAGAAAGCTTTTCCAAGCTGGAAGCGCAAAAGAACGCAGCGGCTTTTTTGAACGTACCCCAAAATACGCTTTCCTATCAGGGCCAGCGGCAGGGAAATATACCGGCCTATATCTTTAAAAACGAAGATGTATATATTACGGTAACGATCAGAGGCGGGTACATTGAAGAAATGTATAAAACAACGCAAGCAACGGAAAAGAAGCTGGATTTTACACAGGCAGCTGAAAAAGCGCAGCAGTTTTTAAGGCAGCGTGACTTTACAGATATGAAGGAAAGCTACTATGTAACCTCCGGCAATATTTGTACGATCAATTTTGCCTGTACACAGGCAGACGTGATCTGTTACAGTGATCTGGTCAAGGTGGGCGTGGCGCTTGACACAGGGGAAATTGTGTCGTTTAACGCATCCGGTTATATCATGAATCACAGTAAGCGGGATATAGAGACAGATACGCTGGACCAGGCACAGGCAATGGAAAGCGTAAGCCCGCTTTTGACCGTGAAGAAAACGGCGCGCGCCCTGATCCCCACAGGAGGTACAAAAGAGGTTTTGTGCTATGAATTTACCTGTAAAGGGCAAGAGGGCGACAACGTGCTGGTTTATATCAATGCGGAAACAGGGATGGAAGAGCAGATTTTGATCCTGCTGCAATCAGACGGCGGTGTGCTTACAATGTAAAAAATGGGATTTGTTGCATTTGCAACATTGAAAAATATCCTATATATGTTATAATAGTTTCAATTATTAAAAGGAGATGCATAGGATGGACACGTATATTTGCGATGTTTGCGGATGGGTTTATGATCCTGCAGTGGGCGACGAAGAAGGCGGCATTGCGCCGGGCGTTGCTTTTGAGGATCTGCCGGACGATTGGGTTTGCCCGTTGTGCGGCGTGGGGAAAGACCAGTTTTCCAAACAGTAAAGCAAACGGGAATTGCAAAAGGGCAGGGCTGTCCCTGCCCTTTTCGCCCGAAAAATACATACGGAAGAATGCATCGTTTAAGGAGTGAAAGCATAAATGGCAGTCAGCAGGATTACAGACCATATTTTTTCTGTAGGCGTAATGAATCCCTCTTTGCGCATTTTTGATATTGTAATGGAAGCAAAATACGGAACAAGCTACAATGCATATTTAATAGACGACCGTAAAACAGCGCTGGTGGAAACCGTACATCTTGATTATTTTGATGAATATTTAAACAATATCGGGCAGCTTACAGACATAGGCGCAATTGATTATCTGATCATGAACCATACCGAACTGGACCATTCGGGCAGTGTTTTAAAGCTTCTGGAGTTAAGCCCTCATATGACAATTGTGTGCACGGCCGCCGCAAAAAAATACCTGTCGGCCATCACCAACAGGGAGTTTAACTGTATGGTGGTAAAAGATGGGCAGGAACTGGACCTTGGCAGTACGAAGCTTAAATTTGTGGTAGCGCCCATGCTGCACTGGCCGGATTCTATGATGACCTACCATCCGGCTGACAAAGTATTGTTTTCCTGCGACTTTCTGGGCTGCCATTTTTGCGAGCCGCAGGTGACGGATGATTGCATAAAATATTGGGAGCAGTACCAGGAGCAGTTTGCCTATTATTACGCAGGGATTTTCGGTCCGTTTAAACCGTACGTGCTTGCCGGGCTGGATAAGATAGAAGGGTTGGAGATGAAAGCCGTATGCCCCAGCCATGGCCCGGTGCTTGTAAAAGGAATACAAGACCGCATGGCGGATTACCGCAAATGGAGCACACCGCAGCCCAAAGCAGGAAAGACGGCGTCTGTGCTGTATGCTTCGGCTTATGGCTGTACAAAATTGCTTGCGCAAAAGGCCTGTGAAACGCTCAACGCCTGCGGTGTTAAAACGCAGCTGGTGGATATGGTTGCAACGCCGGCGGAAAAGAGCGCGCAGATTATACAGGAAAGCGGTATAGTGATGGTAGGGTCTACCACCATCAACAAGGATGCACCAAGGATTGTATGGGATGTCCTGTCCCGCATAGACGCAATTAATATTAAAAACAGGCCCGCCGCAGCGTTTGGGTCGTTTGGGTGGTCTGGGGAAGCATCCCACATGGTTTCGGAACGTCTGCGGCAGCTGCGGTTTCAGGTGGAAGAGCCGGTGCGCGCAAACTTTATGCCCAATGCGCACGATCTGGAAGCGATTGAACAGACGGCGCGCACGCTTGCACAGAAACTGCAATAACAGTATGGACGGGGGTGTTTTAATTATTTTAAAACACCCCCGTATGATTTTATAAAAGGAAGTGTTGGCTTTTATGAAAGACCAGGTTAAAGGCGCCGTTTTTGATATGGACGGCCTGCTTTTAGACACAGAGTATTTGACCTACAGGCTTTGCAAAGCAGCCGCGGCTGAAATGGGTTTTACGCTTTCACTGGATTTATTTAAGCAAACGGTAGGGCTTAGAAGCAGCGATACAAAAAAAATACTTGAGGCCGCGTTTGGAACGGCATTTTGCTATGAAGACCTGCGCGCCCGCAACCTTTCCATGTTTTGGTCCTACATAGAAAAAAATGGGGTGCCGGTAAAAGAGGGCGTGTTTACGCTGCTTTCTTTGCTGAAAGAAGAGGGGATACTCTGTGCGGTTGCTACCTCCACAAGTCGGCAGACTGCCTCAAAGCTGCTGAGACTGTGCGGCCTTGCCGAATATATGGATGCGTTTGTTTATGGAGATATGGTCGAAAATGGAAAGCCGGCGCCAGATATTTTTTTAAAGGCTTGCAGCCTGCTTGCAATTGCGCCTGCTGCATGTGTGGGCTTTGAGGATTCATACAATGGAATACGGGCTGTGTACCGCGCGGGGATGGCGCCGGTGATGATCCCGGATCTGCTGCCGCCCACACCGGAAATGCAAAAGCTGACGTATGCCATATATACAAACCTGGAGCAGGCAACAGAGCTGTTTAAAAAAGAAAAATAAATGTAGCGCGGTGCCCATTCCTGCTGTTCTCCAGGGATGCCGCGTCTTCAGAAAACAACAGAAACAGCCTGTTTGGTAAAAAAACAGAAAAAAGGCTTGCATTTTATAAAAAGGATGTAGTATAATCTAATTGTACTAATTGAAATAATACAATTAGATCAAGTAATACAAAAATACAAGTTGGAAGGGAGAGTTTGATGTTTACGCTGAATTTTCAAAGCAGGCAGCCCATTTACGAGCAACTGTATGATAACGTTGTGCGTCTGGCGGCGCTGGGTGTTTTAAAACCCGAAGAACAGCTGCCGCCTGTCCGTACGCTGGCTGCGCAGTTAGGGGTTAACCCCAACACGGTTTCAAAGGCCTACCAGCTTTTGGAGCGCGACGGTATTATTTATTCGGCAATAGGGAGGGGATCTTTTGTGGCGTCGGGTCTTTCGGCAATTGGATTACAGAGAGAAACAATCCTTGAAGAGCTTGCAAAGGCTTTAAAAAAAGCAATGGAAATAGGAATAACCAGAGAAGAGCTTGAAGAGCTGATCAATGAAAATTATGTGAAGGGAGGAACACAGGCGTGATCGAAATCACAAATCTGACCAAGCGGTTTGGCAAAACGGTTGCGCTAAACCGTTTAAACTGCACCGTACAGGCGGGCTCGGTGTTTGGCCTTGTCGGATCGAACGGGTCGGGAAAATCTACCCTTTTAAGAATCTTGGCTGGCGTGTTCGAGGCCGACGGAGGCACAGTCCGCTTTGAAGGAAAGCCAAGTTTTGAAAACCGCGAAATCAAAGCAAAAATTTTCTTTATAGCAGATTATCCTTATTTTTTCAATGATTCAACCATTCAGAACACGGCAAGACTCTACAGAAACATATACCCCTCGTGGGATGAAATCCGCTTTAGACAGCTGTGTTCCATTTTCCCGGTGAATACAACGGGCAGAATTGTCAATATGTCCAAAGGCATGCAGAGACAGGCGGCCTTAATATTGGCGCTGGCCTGTTGTCCACAGTATTTGCTTTTAGATGAGATTTTTGACGGACTGGATCCTGTAGTCCGCCAGCTTTTAAAAAAGCTTTTAATGGACGACGTTGCATCCAGAAGGATGACGGTGGTTATTGCCTCCCATAATTTAAGGGAGCTGGAAGATATTTGCGATTATGTGGGGCTGCTGCATAAGGGCGGCATTCTGATGGAAAAGGAAATTGACGAAATGAAGCTGGGTGTTCATAAGGTACAGGCGGCGTTTAACAAAGCATTGCCGGACGATGCATTTCGGGATATTGACGTGGTCAGCCTGCAAAAGCGGGGGCTGCTTTACAATCTGGTGGCAAAGGGCGATAAGGAAGAGCTGATTGGCAAGCTCCGCACGCTGCAACCTGTGTTTTTGGAGGCGCTGCCTTTAACGCTTGAGGAGGTATTTATCAGTGAAATGGAGGTGGCCGGCTATGACATCAACAATATCCTGCAATAAGAAAGTAAGCCCGTTTTCGAGTATTTACTGGTGGTCGCTGCGCAAAAATATGGCTTCCGCCATTGTTTACGCAGTGCTTTTGCTGTTTTCCTACCCGCTTCTCATCTTTATGTACAAAATTTTTAACAATTCGTCTAAGGAAATACAAAATGGATTTCTGGAAGGCTGCGCGGCGCTTGTTTTCCCCGTTATAACGGGCGGTATTGCCATATTGTTTACACTGCTTGTAGCGGTGTTCATGTTCAGTTACATGCATAAGAAACGCAGTGTGGACGTTTTTGGCGCGCTTCCCGTTACGCGCAGAACGCTGTTTTTCTCGCGCTATTTTACAGGTATCTCCATTTTGCTTGTGCCGTTCTTGCTCTGCATGGGGCTGAGTATGCTTCTTTCCATACAATCTTTTGAAGCGGTGCAGCAGCTTTGGCGTTCTTCTGTAACCATTCTAGTTTCCGTTGTGGTCGCATACACGTTTACCGCATTTGTTGCCGTTTGCTGCGGCACAACGGCAGATATGGTCATATCTGTGCTGGCAATCAACGGGTTGTATCCCCTTATGGTTTTAATGTGCCAGGTGATCAGCAACAGTACCATTCCGGGCGTTACGTCAAATTTTAACCTGCCTGCAGTCGTATATACGGCGCTGTCGCCGTACAGCTCAGGCATTGTAAATGCCGTTATGGACCCGGCGCTTACAGAAAGCGGTGCGCAGTTTTTATGGTGGTTTGTCCTTCTGGCGCTGTCTATCGCAGGTTGTATAGCGGTCAGCCGAAAAAGAAAGGCCGAATGCGCCCAGGCTGGCTTTGCTCTCCGCCTGCTGCCGGTTTTGGTCCGGGCAATTGCCTGTACGGTTGCCGGTCTGGTATTTGCACTTGTTTTTAGCAGTTTTTCCTTTGGTGTGAACGCACAGAATAGCGTCTTGAACCATTATATATGGTTTTTCTTGGGTCTTATGATCGGTTCGTTCATCGCACACCTGATTTTAACGTTTATTTACAACCGGGGGAGCCGTGGATTTTTAAAATCGCTGATTTCTTACGGCGTGTTGATTTTGGTTATCGGCGCGGCTTATATGATCGTTTCTACCGGCATGTTTGGGATGGATTTATATGTTCCGCAGCCGCAGCAGGTAAAACAGGTGCAGTTTAAGGTTAACGGACCGGAAAATTTCTTCCTGTCGGGGGCAGACGAAGAGCTTTTCGCAGTCTATACGGAACAGGAAGATATAGAGAAGGTGGTCCGGGTTCATACGTCCATTACAGACAATTTGCGCGAAAGGGCGGGATACCCGTATGCAATGAGCCTGGGGGCTTTTGGTTATATGGAAAACGAAGCGCCGCTGTTTTACGACGTGATTATAAAATATACGCTGGAAAACGGATGTGTTGTAGAACGAGCGTATTCCAACTTTACATTTGACAGCCGTGAAATTGCACCGGAAGTGCTGGCGGTGATAGAATCACAGGCGTATAAAGAGCAAACGGTCCCGATTCTTATATACGATGACAGCAGCATTAGGTCTGTTATCGCCTATGGAAGCAACATGACAGAAGAGGCATATACGGTAGCAGATAGAGAGCAGATTATAGGAATTGCTTCGGCGCTGCGAAAAGACATTTTGGACGATCAAAATGTCAATACGTCTAACGAAGAAACTGCCGACGATGCGGAGAAAACCTGTATTTCAGTCGATTTTTGTTACGACATACCAGAAGAGAAAGACGCCAGTGGAAAGGTTATTCAGACACGTACCCAGTATTTTAATATTTCCATCACAGAAGACTATAAAAATACATGGGAGGCTCTGGACAGGTATCATTTACTTCCGGCGCAATAAGCAGGAAGATGGAAACACGCCCGGCGGCCGGGCCAATGCGCCGCGGAAGGTATCATGAAAAAAAGCATGGAAAAACGGCGGGGCATAGCGTTTATTTGCCCCGCCGTCTGCTTGTAAAACGGTTGAAAATTCCCCGGTCCGGGCTTATAATAATCTGTAAGAATAAAACCGATAAAAGAGGTGGAGGGAGATCCCCGGGGATATGGAAATCAGAAAAATCAAAGCGCAAACTGTAACCGAAACAGTAAAAAAGCTGTTTATGGACTGCAATTATTTTATAGGCGACGACATTACACAGGCGCTTGAGCAAGCAAGAGAATGTGAGCAGTCGTCCGTTGGGAAAACCGTTTTGTCCCAGTTGCTTGAAAATAACGCCATTGCCGCAAAAGAGCAAATTCCTCTTTGTCAAGACACGGGCATGGCTGTGCTGTTTGTGGAATACGGCGACAAAGTGGCAATAGAAGGCGGCGGCTTTCAGGACGCCGTGGAGCAGGGCGTACGCCAGGCGTATGAGCAGGGCTATTTACGCAAATCTGTTGTAGCAGACCCGGTGTTTGACAGGGTTAACACAAAAGACAACACGCCTGCGGTGATTCATACGCAGATTGTCAGCGGCAATGGTATTACATTCCTTGCAGGTGGAAAAGGATTTGGAAGCGAGAATATGTCCGCAATCAAAATGCTTACGCCATCCTATGGGGTGGAGGGCGTAAAGCAATTTGTGCTGGACGTTGTCAGACAGGCGGGGCCCAACCCCTGCCCGCCGGTTGTTGTAGGTGTAGGGATCGGCGGTACGTTTGAAAAAGCGGCGCAGCTTGCAAAAAAGGCCACATTCCGGCCTGTCAATACCGCAAATCCGGACAGGCGTTATGCACAGCTGGAGGAAGAGCTGCTGGAAAGCATAAACAAGATGGGCTTTGGGCCTGCAGGCCTGGGAGGTACGACAACGGCGTTGGGCGTGAATATAGAAACATACCCTACGCATATCGCAGGAATGCCGGTTGCGGTAAATATTTGCTGCCATGCTGCAAGACATAAAAGCGCGCAGCTATAAAAGGAAGAAAGGACGGGACTGCAATGGTAAAATTAACGCTTCCGCTTAAAGAAGAGGACATAAAAAAGCTCAAAGCGGGCGATAGCGTGCTGCTGACAGGCGCCCTGCTGACAGGCAGGGACGCCGCGCACAAACGGTTGTACGCCTGTATAGAGCAGGGGCGGCCACTGCCTGTGGAGATAAAGGGCGAAACGATTTACTACGTGGGCCCGGCGCCGGCAAGGCCGGGCCATGCGGTGGGTCCGGCGGGGCCAACCTCAAGCTACCGCATGGACAAATACACACCCGCGCTGCTGGACATGGGGCTTAAAGGTATGATTGGAAAGGGTGCGCGCTCCGGGGAAGTAATTGATGCGATCATGCGCAACCATGCTGTGTATTTCGCGGCGATTGGCGGCGCGGCGGCGCTGATTGCAAAAAGCATAAAAAGCGAGGAACTGCTATGCTACGAGGATCTGGGGACAGAAGCGGTGCGCCGTTATACGGTAGAAAATTTTCCCTGCATTGTGGTAATAGACAGCAAGGGAAGGAATATTTATCAGACAGAACCTGCAAAATATAACAGAGAATAGTACGTCAAACCGTACATCGCCCCTGCTGTGCGTAACGGTGCGTCATACGGGGCGCTTTCTGCCATTATGGGAAAACCGGGAAGAAAACCGCTGGAAGATAACATGGATTTTCAAATTGAAAAAAAGAGGACGCCGTATGAAAAAAAGCAAATGGAAAAAATATGGAACATGCCTTATGGCGCCGCTGTGCGTGTTGGCGTTTTTTGCCGCGTTTTTCGCTTTGTTTGGTATTTATCCGTTTGGCGGCTACAGTTTTTCATGGTGCGATATGGATCAGCAGGTTATTCCCTTTATGGCACAGTTAAAGGATATTTTAAACGGACAGGGAAGCTTTTTTCTGAGCATGGAAAATGCAGGCGGGATGAACTTCTGGGGTGTATTTTTGTTTTTCCTGGCAAGCCCGTTTTCTTTTTTGGTGATTTTTGTACAAAAACAAGATTTAAGTTTGTTCATGAACGTATTGGTAGTGCTCAAACTTGCAGCCTGCGCGCTGTGTGCAAATGTGTATTTCCGCTATAAAACGCCGCGCCTGTTCCCACCTCTGCAGCTTATTTTAAGCGTTATGTACGCGTTTTGCGGATATGGGCTGCTGTATTATCAAAATGTTATGTGGCTGGATATTATGTACCTGTTCCCGCTGCTGCTTATGGCGCTTGATCTTTTGCTGCAAAAGGGAAGGCCGGCTTTGTATATTGTAGTATTGACGCTGTGCGTGCTGCTGCAGTTTTATTTAAGCTACATGGTTGTGCTGTGCGTTTTATTGTTTACAGCAGCCCATTTTTGCATATATCGCCGAGAAATGCAAAAAAATACAGCCGTGTTGTTTTATGTTTCTTCGCTTTTATCGGCGCTTTTATCGGCGCCTGGCTGGTTCCCCGCATTGCTGCAGTTTTTTAATTCGGCAAGGACGGCCAATGTTGTCCAGAGCATAGCGCAAGGCGGCTTTGTCACGCATATTTATACGGTTATACCGCTTATTTTGTGTACTGCAGTGCTGCTGCCCGCGTTTTTTGCCTCGCTTTGCTGCTTGAAAAAGGACAGGCAGGTCCGGCTGTATTTTATCATGCTTTTACTTACAGCCATTCCCCTGGTTGTGGAACCTGTCAATAAAATGTGGCATGCAGGCAACTATATGTCCTTTCCCGCGCGGTATGCTTATATGACCGCTTTTTTTGGCCTTGCAATGTTTGGGCATATCCTTGAGCATACCTGTAACAGGGAGGCTGTCCATCTGCGGGCAAAAACGCGATTTTGCCCGGCACTCGTCTTCTGTACGGCGACAGTTTTATGTGCTGCTGCCACGCTTGTCCTGTACAGGAATTTTGAAAACGTGCGCGCCTATACAAAAACGCTGTGGGGGGACCAAAAATCGTTTTTTACGCTGCTGGCGGCCGCTCTGATTCTGTGCGCCGGTTATGGCCTTGTAGTTTTTTTGCTTCAAAAGAAAAAGCTGTCCGCAAAGGCCGCTGCAATGGGACTTTGTATTTTACTGTTGTGTGAATGCGGGCTGAATGGTACTGTCTATATCGCTGCAGCGCGCCACAGCGATGACAGCTACCGTACGGTAATGGATCTGGAAGGGAAAATAAAAGACACGGGCTTTTATCGGGTCAAAACGGAAAAGAAGCTGTTTGACGTCAATCTGCTGGGCGCTATGGGATACAACAGCTTAAATCATTATTCTTCCCTGACGTCGCAGGACTTTTTGAAGTTGATGAAAAAGTTGGGCTATTCTTCCTATTGGATGGAGGTTTCTTCAAGCGGGGGCACACTTTTTTCCGATATGTTGCTTTCCCATCAATATACGGTTTTTAATGGGGAAAAGGAAAACGCCGTTTATCAAAACAAAGCATTTTCAATTGTGCGCAGCGCTTTCAGCCTTTCACCGGCGCTTGTTGCCACGGCCGACCTGAGCAGCCAGCGGGCTTTGCCGGAAGCATCGCGCTTTGCTGTTCAACAGGCGCTGTTTAGCAGTTTGTTTGGGGAAGCGCGGCTGTTTGAAGCATATGCGCCGGACCAGATTTTGGCAGCGGATATGCAGACCGGCAACGGCAAAAAGGTGGAGGTCACGCTGGATAGCCCCCAAAAAGAAGGACGGCTTTTATACCAGATCGCAGTCAGGGGCCGGCAAACGCTGTATTTTGACTGCTTTGATAAAATACGCCCTGCGCTTTTGGAGGAGATCAACGACAGCACTTCGGTCAGCGTAAACGGTGTATGTCTTACACAGTCATACCCTTCCCAGGCCGATAACGGAATTTTATGCCTGGGTTCATTTGAAAACGAAACGGTACAGGTAGAAATTCAGCTCAGAGAAAGCGTTTGCTGTACCTCCTTTGGCGTATATGGCCTTAAAGAGGAAGTCCTTAACCATGCGCTCCAAGACGCACGGGAGTGTGCGGTAGAAGTTTCTGCAAACCGAATAACGGCGCAAACAAACGGAAAAGACGGGCAATTTGTCTTCTTTGCTATCCCCTATAGCGACGGCTTCACCGCGCAGGTGAACGGGGAAAAAACACAAATTTTTCAGGTATATGGGGATTTTATGGCAATAAAGCTGCCGCCGGGCGGCGGCACGGTAACGCTTACATTTATACCGCCCGGCCTTACTTTGGGCCTTTGCCTTGCCGCGGGCGGGTTACTGGGCGTTTTCCTGCTTTTCTTTATAAAAAGAAAATTTACTGTCTGGCAGGCGCGCGCCGGCAGACCGGCTGCCATTCTTTTGGTTGTGTTGGGGAGCGCCGTCTTTGCGGCGGTCTATATAGCGCCGGTGGCAATTTACCTGGCGTCCAATATAAAAGGATAAAATGAAGGTTATGAAAAAATCCAGGAAAACAAAGCGAGGTTCCTGATAATGCGGGGCGGCCCCGCTTTGTTTTTTAGCGCGGAAGACGTGAAAAACCTGCGGCAAAAAGCCGGGCGGCGGCTTTGGTGTTTTGCATAAAAAACAAAAATTTTTCATATAGATTACCATTCACCCAATTCTGGAGGTTTTTTATATGAAGGGTATTGTGGAGGAGCGCGCTGTTGAGCTTGGCGAATACATCATAGAAAGCGGGGCGACTGTCCGCAGCGCTGCCAAAAAGTTCGGCGTAAGCAAAAGCACCGTACATAAAGACGTCAGCGAACGCTTAAAATCTGTCAATCCGCAGCTTTACCGCGAGGTGAAGACCATATTAGAGATCAATAAGGCGCAAAGGCATATTCGGGGCGGAATGGCGACAAGAAAAAAATACCAGCATGATAAATAAAAAAATAAATTGCCGCAGAGGCAGGGTATGGGCGTTGTGCTTTGTACCCTGCCTTTGTGCGTGTAGCGGCTATTTATAAATTGTTGGATTTAAATTTCAAATTTGTTCATGTTTTTTTGTCTTTTTTACATTATAATTGTATTGTATAACAGGCGTTATGTGGTATAATACAGATGCGGCTTTACGGGAGGTACATACTATGAGCCTAGGAAAAATTTTGGTAGTGGACGACGATTTAAATATCTGCGAGCTGTTACGGCTTTATATTGAAAAAGAAGGATTTAGCGTAGTAACCGCAAACGACGGCGCGCAGGCACTGAAGCTTTTTGAAAAAGAGCAGCCGGACCTGATTATGTTGGATATTATGCTGCCTGAGCTTGACGGCTGGCAGGTGTGCAGGGAAATACGAAAAACTTCGAAATGTCCGATTATTATGCTGACGGCCAAGGGCGAAGTTTTTGACAAAGTGCTGGGGTTGGAATTGGGCGCGGACGACTATGTAGTAAAACCCTTTGAAGCAAAGGAGGTTGTGGCGCGCATACGCGCGGTGCTGCGCCGCAGCGGAAAAACCGACGAAAATGAAATGAAAGAAGTCAAATGGGACAAGCTTTCAATCAATCTGACCAATTATGAGCTGAAGGTTGACGGCATACAAATTGATACGCCGCCCAAGGAAATGGAGCTTTTATTCCACCTGGCCACCCATCCCAACCGCGTGTTTACGCGCGACCAGCTTCTTGACGAGGTGTGGGGTTTTGACTATTATGGCGATTCCCGTACAGTAGATGTGCATGTAAAGCGCCTGCGCGAAAAGATAGACGGCGTTTCCAACAAGTGGGAGCTGAAAACCGTGTGGGGCGTTGGATATAAATTTGAGGTAAAAGAATAGCGGTAAAACGATGGATAAAAAACAGGCAGCCTTTGCATCCTGTGGTTGCCTGTTTTCGCTTTGCCCGCCGGAGGGAAGCAGATCAGCTATGGCAAGACAGAAAACGTTATTTAAAAAATATTTGCAGATCAGTATGGCGATCGTTTTGATCAGCTTTTTGATTTTGGGTGTAATGCTTATATTTTTTGTCGCACGGTTTTCCCAGGAAGATAAAAGAGAGCTTCTTACAGAAAACGCGTATTCCGTTTCTAATATGATTTCAGACAATTCCCATCTTGTAAACAATATGCTGCTGATCAATAACGACACCGTATTTGAAACCGTTGTGTCCACCATGTCAAAAAGTATTAACGCCAATATTTTTATTGTCGACAGAGACGGAACAGTCCAGCTCAGCTCGGAAAATACGTTCAGCGAAGAGCAGCCCAAGGTTATCCCAAAGGCTATTGTCAATGCGGCAGCCAGTAAGGAATACTTTGAAACGTCTACGCTGGGCGGGGTATATACAGCCAGCCATTATACAGTGGGCGTGCCGATCATCGTTAGTGTAAACGGACAGAATATGTCTGTAGGCGTTGTATTCGTCTCTTCAGAGGCCAGTTCGATTTCAAGCTTTACCAATGATATTACAAAGATTTTTTTCTTTGCCGCCATTGCAACTTTTGCCATTGTATTCTGTCTGGTGGGTTTTTATACTTATAATATGGTGCGGCCGCTGCGACAGATGGCCGCTGCGGCAAGGAGCTTTGGCGCGGGGGATTTTTCAAGCCGTGTGCCGGTGACCTCAAATGACGAAATTGGACAGTTGGCCGTTGCGTTTAACAATATGGCTGATTCCCTTGCCATGAGCGAGGGGACAAGGCGCAGCTTTATTGCAAATGTTTCACACGAGCTGAAAACCCCCATGACGACGATTGCCGGGTTTATCGATGGAATTCTTGACGGAACGATTCCGCCGCAGCGGCAGAGCTACTATTTAAACATTGTAACGGTAGAAATCCGGCGCCTTTCCCGGCTGGTGCAGACCATGCTGGCATTGTCCAGAATAGACAGCGGCGAATTTAAAATGAATAAGCAGCGTTTTGACCTGACAGGGATTATTATTAGCACGCTGCTGACGTTTGAACAGAAAATAGAACAGAGAAAGATCCGCGTACAAGGCTTGGAAGAGGCAGAAAGCCTGTTTGTAGACGGCGATCCGGATATGCTGCATCAGGTTATTTATAATCTGGTGGAAAACGCGGTAAAATTTACAGATGAGGGCGGCTATATCCGCCTGACGCTGACAGACCTGCCGGATAAAACCATGCTCGAGATTAAAAACAGCGGGCAGGGAATTGCGCCGGAAGAGATCTCGCATATTTTTGAACGGTTTTATAAAACGGATAAATCCCGCAGTCAGGATAAAAACGGGATGGGGTTGGGCCTTTATATTGTAAAAACGATTCTCCGCCTGCATGGCGGGGATATAGCGGCAAGCAGCGTTTTAGGGCAGTATTGCGCTTTTACGCTGTGGCTGCCAAAAGAAAAGGATAAACTAAAAGAGAAGGCAGAAAAGGCGGAAAAAAACGAAAAGCCTGAAAAACACAGCAGGAAAGAAGCAAAACAGCCGCCGGAAGAAAAGGAGAATGGGCATGAGTGAGTTTATACCGGAAAACGACGGGTTTGTCCCACGCAACGACCAGTCGGGGGAAGCCGCGGCGCCGCCGGAGGAGCAAAACCTGCAGGATGAGCAAAAAGCATTGCAGCCGCAGGGGGAAAAGGCTGATCCGGCGCAGGATACAACAGAACCGGGAAACAGTGAAAAGAAAGAGGGCACAGTGCAATTGCCCCAGGAGGGATTCGCCACGGAAAACAGGGAAGCAGGGCCCGGAGAAGGCAAAAACGCAGACCAAACGGCGCAGCAGGGCGCGCCTGTCCGGCAGAATTTCGCACAGGGGCAGGTATGTCCGCCGCAAACGGCACAGCCGGGCGCATATCCTGCTGCATACCAGGCCGGCGTGCAGCAGGGCGATAATCGTGCAGGCGTATATAACGGTCAAGGTGCATATGGGCAACGGTATTATAATCCGGCAACGGGGCAATATTACTACACAGCAAATATGCAAATGCCCCCAAAAAAGAAAATGAGCAATGGAATGAAGGCGTTTATTGGCTGTATGATCGGCCTTTTTGTCATATTGGCAGGTGTGTTTTCCGTTTTGCTAGCGCAATCCTTTTCACAGCTGCAAAAAGATGGAACAGGCTGGTTCCAGCTGCCTTCAGGCATTGACCCGGATGAATTTTTCAGCTCCGACGGCAGCAGCACAGTCCAGAGCGACGACCCGGCGGGTTCAGGCAACACGGCAATTGATCCGAACGGACCCAATATTACACTGTACCCACAGCCGGATAATCTGGCCAGCGATCAATACAACGCGCAGTATGCGTTTAAAAAGGTGTCGCCGTCGGTCGTGGGTGTTGTAATGTATAAAGACGTTAATTTACAAAATGGAACAAGCAGCCAGACAAGCAGCCAGGGAACGGGGATCATCATCAGCAGCGACGGGTATATTGTAACAAACAGCCATGTAATTGGGGATTCCAAGCAATATAAGGTTACTGTTGTTCTGTCGGAGGAAGAAGAATACCCGGCACAGGTGGTCGGCTACGATACCAGAACAGATCTTGCCGTGTTAAAAATAAACGCTTCAAAAGATTTACAAGCCGCGCAGTTTGCTTCTTCTGAAGATATAGAGGTTGGGCAGGACGTAGCGGCAATTGGAAACCCCGGCGGAATCAGCTTTTCCAATTCCCTGACAAAGGGGATTATTTCAGCTGTAAACCGGACGGTATCCGGCAGTAATATAGGGTATATTCAGACAGATGCCGCAATTAATCCGGGTAACTCCGGTGGCCCGCTTGTAAACTTAAGCGGGCAGGTATTGGGGATTAACACCATCAAAATTGTCAATACAGAATATGAGGGTATGGGATTTGCTATACCCAGTAAAACGGTCAGAGAGGTTGTAAATGATATTATTACGCAGGGCTATGTTTCGGGCAGAGTGCGCATTGGCGTTACCGGGAACGAAATTACATCGCTTCTGGCGCAGTACAACAACGTACCCACGGGCATATTGATTGATACCTTTGCAGACGACAGCCCGCTGCCGGAGAAAGGGGTACAAAAAAACGATATTATTACAGCGATTGACGGAGTGAAGATTACGTCCTTTTCCAGATTTTATACCGAGCTTGCAAAGTATAAACCGGGGGACGAGGTAACGCTGTCAATTTACCGCATGCCGCAAAGGCGGGGAGAGGAAGCACAGACCTTCGACATACAAATTAAGCTTCTGGCCGACAACGGAGAAACACAATCCTAAAATATGCAGCAAAAAAGCCGCCCGGATGTTCTGGAGCGGCTTTTTAAGCGGACAAACCACGGTGCAGGAAACCCGCGCGGAACAGCCGCAGCAGGATATCTGCAGAAGTCTTGCAAAGCGTCCGCAAGGCAGGCATAAAACATACAAAAAGGGGCAGTGCGTGTGATGGAGCATCCCTATACACTATTACGTTCAAAGAGAAAAACGCTTTCGTTGGAAATTACAAAAGATCTGGTTGTTTTGGTGCGGGCGCCTGTGCGGATGCCCGGAAAGGAAATCGACCGGTTTGTAGAGAAAAACGGCAGATGGATCGAAAAACATATGGAGCAGCAAAGGCGGCGAAACGCCTGTATGCCCACCCTTGCGCAGGAAGCACAGCTGAAGAAAAGAGCGCGTGAAATTTTACCGCAGAGGGTGGCGTATTACAGCCGGCTTATGGGGCTTGTGCCCCAGGGGGTTAAGATCACGTCTGCAAAAACCCGCTTTGGCAGTTGCAGTGCGAAAAACAGCCTGTGTTTTTCCTATCTGTTGCTATGCTATCCTATGGAAGCGGTCGATTATGTTGTGGTGCATGAGCTGGCGCATATTCGCTTTAAAAATCATAAAAAGGAATTTTACGCGCTGATAGAAGCCTGTATGCCGGATTATAAGCAGCGGCGTATGCTATTAAAAAATGTGCCGATTCCTGACCCTAAAGTATAGGCTTTTACAAAGCGGTGGGGTTTTGTCTGTGCCTATGACGCTTAAAAAAAGAAAAACCAGCGGCGTGTTTTTTCTGTAAAGGTGGATAAAACCCATTGCACCGTCCGGCAGTGAGTTGTTCTAAGCGGTATGCAAGCCGCAGGGCAAGCCGGTAAAGAAAAAAACAGAAATCCCATATGTGCTTTTTACCTGTTTTGTAAACATAGGTAAATTCGCCGGCGTAAACGGCAACCTTGCCGTTAAAACCCTGTTTGAACCGGTAAACGCCGTAGTTTCTGTGCATAGGGTCGTCGTAATGTGGAACTCCCATAAAATCATAAAGTTCGCACCCGCCCTCCTGCGCCCAAAGAATCATATTCCACTGCATCAGGTAATTGGGCATCAGGTTTCTGTTTTCGTTGGAGGACGCGCCGTAAACATAGCAGGTGCGTCTGCCAAAGCGCATACACACGGCGCCGGAAAGCGGTGTGTTCTCTTTGTAGCACATATACAGGCGGCAATTGTCGGGAAATGCGCGTAGCATCTGTGCAAAATACGATCTTGAACGAATCGCAAAGCCGTCGCGTTTTCCGGTCTGCCGCATCAATGTCATAAAATCGTCAAGCGCCTCTTGCCCGCATACGGTACAGGTTACGCCCTTTTTTTGCGCCAGACGGATATTATAACGCCATTTTGCTTTAAACGAAGCAAAAATTTCTGCTGGAGATTTGCCGCCTATAGGCAAAAGATAGTTGCAGCGCGTTTGCGCAGTGCCGTTGTCCTCTGCATTTGGAACAAAATGGAAACCGCGCGTTTGTATAAAGTATAAAAACGCCGTGTCAGTTTGCAGGACGAAGGGGTCTATTCTAAACGCACATGCGTTGTATATGCCGGCAAGGTCGCGTGCACCGGCAAACAGGCAGTCTAAGACGTCGTAGTTTTTCAGGTCGCATACCGGGCCTCTGGGCGCGTACAAGAAGCTGATGTGTACAAGTGGCAGGGTTTTGATCAGCACCAGCATGGCGCCGCAGATCTGCTCCTGTGTGTTTTTAACCGTTACAATCCGCGCACGCCATCCGGTTTTGACTCTGGCCCATGAAAGCGACTGCATAAAGCATCCATTTTTATGTGTGGCTATAAAATTTTCATACGCTTTTGCGGCCTGTTCATCCTGCATATCCGGCAGTTCATACCGGTAGTTTTTTTCTGTTTGCATACCTGCTTTCTCTCCCTGTATCTGATTACAGCAATAAGAATACCCCGATGTTGTTTCATGGCAACATCGGGGTTGTATCTTTTTTGTACATTTTTGCAGGGAGTATTTACCATATATGAGGTCCCATGGATATTTCCATATCCGTAAAGAAAATGGACAGAAAAAAGCTTTCTTCTTCAAAATATATGGAAAAAAAATCGTCTTTTGTATATTCCTCCAATGCTATATCTTTGTAACCCAGATAGGCGGCAAATGCAAGCAGCGCCTGCTGATAAAGATAGGGATCTTGTTCCTCTAAAAACAAGAGGTCTTCTTCAATAGAAAAACCTGCCGTCCCCACACCTTTATTGTAGGCCTTCATGGCGTAAATTTTTCCAGTTCTGGCGTCCAGAGAAAAAGAAAAAATAAATTCTTCTATCGAAATTTCCGCCACCCATAACGGGAAAGACTGTGTAACACCGTTTATATAAATAACGTTATACAGTTGTGCGTTTTCCAGAACGGCCTTTTCATCCAACAGGGCGGAAGGAAGCAGAATTTGCAAAGGGTCCGCTTTTGCGGACTCCCTTTGGATAATAGACACCAGCTTTTCTTTTGGAATTTCCTCCCCGGTGGCAAGAAAAACGTCTGAGAGCAGGGAAGAGCCATAGCCATCGTCCAAATAAGCCATCGCCGTCAGCTTGCTGCCAATAGAAATGTCTTCGCTCGCCGTACCGGTGTTTGCCGGTTCCACACTGGTTTTTTGCTGTTCCTGCCGGTCCATCAAAACAAAACCGGCCTGTGGAAGAAACAAAGAGCTTAAAACAACGGCCGCGGTCAGGAAAATGCATAAAAAGTAAGGAAGGCGCTTTTTCACAGGGGCGCACCACCTTTCAAGATAAAAGAAAACGAACTGCCCGCGCCGGGCAGGCTTTCTACAGAAAGCGCCGCCCCGTGCAGCTGTGCAATACGCTGCGCGATGGAAAGGCCAAGCCCTGCGCCGTTTAAACGGCGGGAACGCGACTTGTCTACCATATAAAACGGTTCTGTAATGCGGTCAAGCTGGTCGGCCGGTATGCCCGTCCCAAAATCCTTTATACTTACAAGGCAATTTCCGTCAGAGCGTTTTTTCATGCAAAAAAGAATTGTCTGCCCCGGTTGAGATGCCTTGCAGGCGTTATCGGCCAGATTGTAAAGCAGTGTTTTAAGTAAAACGCTGTCCATTAAAACATGCATTTCTTCAATGTCGCTTTTTAACAATATGTTATATTTTTGCAGCAGCGGCTTTAGTACCGCCGCTGTTTCCTGTGCAAAAGTTAAGGTGTTTACAGCAGATAGAGGAAATTTTTCCCGGCTGTAAACAATAAGTTCCAGCAATTTAAACGACAGTTGCTCCAGGCGTTTTCCCTCGCTAAAAATATATTCTGCGGCTTTGCGTCTGTCCGTAGGGTTCAGGTCGTAAGAGCGCAGCATGTCGGCATAGCCGATAATGGAGGTAAGCGGTGTTTTAAGCTCATGCGCCAGACTGGAAGAAAAATCCTCCTGGCGCTTTGCTGCAAGGGCAAGCTCCTTTATGTTTTGCTCCACCGCATCCGTCATTCGGTTAAAGTCATAGGAAAGCCGCCCAATTTCGTCATTTCCCCGGTAGCGTATGCGCACGCTGTAATCGCCGCCGGCTATTTTCCGTGTAGAAAGAGAAAGCCTTTTTAACGGGCTTGTAAGCAGGCGGGAAAGGAAAAAAACAATTACGGAGCTTATGAAAACAACAAACAGAAGGATGAACCGGTAAATGTTCAAAAACTGGTCGCGTTGGCTGTAAAGTGTAGAAATATCATGAACAGTTTCAATAAAAACAGGTTGGTTGCCGCTTAACGGCAACCGGCTGATTACCTGTACATATTGCCTGTTTTTTTCATCTACGGCAAGCCGGCAGCCGCGTTGCCCGCCTGTAAGAGAGAACGCGTAATCCTGCGCATCTAAATGCAGTACCGCTGCGTCCCCAATGTAACAATTGGAAACGCTGCTTTGCTGCAAAACGCTTTGCAGCTTTGCTACGGCAAGATCCAACCCGCTTTGGTCATTGATTTCCATTGCGTTGATATCAGACGCCAAAGACACATATAAAAAGCGGTTTTCCTGTAATGCGGCTTGTTTTTCGCGCTCTAACATAGACGAAAACAGGGAAGAAATTAAAAAAAAGCCGCCAAAAGCAAAGGCCAGCGTAATGACAATCATGCACGAAAAGAACATCTTCCAGGAAAATTTCACAGCGATTCCCCACCTTTATACGTCCATACATTCAGCAGTTAAGCCTGTAGCCGACCTTATAAACAGACTCAATCTTCTTTTCCCATCCCAGCTTGCGCCGCAGCCGCTGTACATGCAGATCCACGGTCCGTGTGTCGCCCATATAGTCGCTGCCCCACACTCTCTCGTAAATCAGTTCTCTGTACAGGGCAAGGTTTTTATTTTTAATAAAAAGCAGCAAAAGTTCGTACTCTTTCATGGTAAGCTCAACGTTTTTTCCGTTTACCGTTACAATGCGCGACCCGGTATTGACGCGCACGCCGTTAACCTCATATATATTTTCGCTTCCTTTGCAGCGGCGCAGCACCGCTTCTACACGCGCCAGAAGCTCGGCAATTTCAAACGGCTTGGTAATATAATCTTCGGCCCCCATTTTTAACCCTGCAACTTTATCATGCAGTGCGGTTTTAGCTGTAATGAAAATTACGGGGATCTGGCATGGTCTGATATATTCCAACAGTGAAAACCCGTCGATATCAGGCAGCATAACGTCCAGCAAAACCAGGTCAAAAGCGTCCGGCTTAATCCGGTCGGCTGCGTCTGCACCGTTGTATACGCAGGTGCAGGTATAGCCGGCAAGGCGCAGATTCATGGCAATCAAATTGGCAATAGGCAGTTCGTCTTCCACAATCAGAATTTTTTTCAAATATGTCAGTCCTTTTATTTTGATACCGTTACTATAAGCCGGGCTTGTATCAAATTTGTATCTTCTATCTGTTATTATATATGTTTTTTTTGTTTTTTAAAGAAAAACACGTTATTTTTTTATGAGTGATTTTACCCAGTGGATTTCTTCTTTTTTTATCGCACCTGTGACCGTCATAATTAAAAGGTAAAAAATGGCGGCAAGCAAAATCAGCACGACGGTCCATACACCGTTTGTCGGGATCAGCCCTGCGTCGCTGGCCGTATCCAGCGCAAGGCAGGGTAAAAGACATGCCAAAAACGGCTTTATAACCCAATCGAATAAACGAAATTGTATATGCGTGACCTTGATCAGCCGCAGCAGGCTTAACAGGCAGTTTAAGACGGCGCTGAAAAACATAACGGCAATCAGGCCGCGTATGCCCCAGATTGGAAGCAAAATAAAAATTAAAACAACTCTGGATACGGAATCTATAATATTATAGGTCAGATAACGCATTTGCTCATTTAGGCCCTTGAGCATGCCGTCGACAACGGAATCCAGGTACAGCAGGGGGGCAAGCGGAGCAAGCATGCATATGTAGGCGCTTACCTGTGTGTCGTTGTATAAAAGCGCGCCGAGGTTGTCTGCAAAAAAGAAAAAAATGACGGAAACGGGGATAGAAAAAAGCAACGCAAACCGTAAAATACGCTGGGTCATATAATGGATGGAATTTTTGCGCGTGGCAGCTGCGGCTTCTGACATTTCCGGGATCATCAGCATGGAAAAGGACATAAGGAAAACAGAAGGAAATAAAATCACAGGCATGGCCATACCTGTGATCAGGCCGTAGTCTGACAGGGATTTTTCATAAGAGGCGCCGTTTTTTTTAAGACCCGCTGGGATCAGCATATTTTCTGCCGTGCTTAAGCCGGAACGTAAGCAGGAGCTTAGCGTAACAGGAATGCCAATCCACAAAGCTTTTCTGAAAAAGTGCGCAACGCGCGTGCGTTTGCCTTGAAGACGCCTGATATCCAGACGATAAAGCAGATAAGAGTACCCGCAGCTGAGAACCTCCGCCGCTGTCGTCCCAATTGCGACCGCACAGCAGGCATAAGAAAGGCCCATGGGCGCCATTACACCTACCACGCAGGCGAAAACGGCAATTTCAATAACCTGTTCAAGCAGCTGCTCGCTGGCTGTTTTAATCGCCGTACGGCGTGCAAAAAAATAGCCGCGAAAGCAGGCGGAAACAGCCATAAACGGAAGCCCCGGCGCAAGGACGCGAAGGGATAAAACCGTCCGCGCGTCATGTAAAAAGTGTGTGCCGATCGCGTCTGAAAAAATAAAAAGCAGCTCGGCGGCCGCAACGCTTAAAAACAGGCTGATAAAAAGACATTGGCGCGTAACGTACTTTGCTTTTCCGGGTTCCCCGCGCGCAATGCTGTCTGTGACAAGGCGCGTAACAATCAGCGTAATACCGCTTGTTGCAAATGTGGTTGCAAAAAAATAAACGGCGCAGATTAGCTGGTAAAGGCCAATACCCTGCGCGCCGATCATGTTTGACATATACACACGAAAGGCAATACCGATCGTTCTTGCCACAAGAGAAGTTCCGGTCAGTACCGCAGCATTGAACAAAAAGCGTTTTTTCATCATAGGGCGTCACTCATTTCTAATGCGGTTTCTACTAAACCATATGCGGAAAAGCCGGGAAAAATCCTGCAAAAAACGCAAAAAGTATAGATATAATATTTAATTTTCTAATGGAGCATAATATTTATACCCGTTTCGTATAAACTTTAAATAAGTATACCGTTAAAATGCTGTAAAAGAGGGTTTTTTATGAACGACTATGTTATCGTTACAGACGCCAACACAGACCTCACGCCGCAAATGGTTGAAGAGCTGGAAATTGCTGTTATGCCTATGCAGTTTTCCATTCTGGGCAAGAATTATCTGCTGTATCCCGACAACAGGGAAATGGATATTAAAGAATTTTATGATCTGATACGCAAGGGAAATATGGCCGCAACAGCGCAGCTGAATCCCAATGATATAATACAGGCCTTTACTCCTTATCTGGAAGAAGGGAAAGATCTGATCTATATAGCGTTTTCCTCCGGGCTGAGCGGAACGTATGCTTCCGCCTGTATGGCCAAAGACGAACTCTGCCGCCTTTTTCCGCAGCGAAAGATCGTAATTGTGGATTCTCTGGCCGCATCTATGGGGGAAGGGCTTCTGGTCTGGCATGCCGTCGGGCAAAAACGGGCGGGGCTGGATATAGAGCAGCTTGCACAATGGGTTTTGGATAACCGCAATCATTTGTGCCATTGGTTTACGGTAGATGACCTGCACCATCTCAAACGCGGCGGAAGGGTTTCTTCTGCAACGGCGGTAATCGGGTCTGCTTTGGGGATCAAACCGGTTTTACATGTGGACGACCAGGGACATTTAATCCCTATAAAAAAAGTTCGCGGCAGAAAACAGTCGCTCGATGCGCTAGTGGATATGATGCGCCAAACGGCGTTCGATCCAAAAGAACAAACGGTGTTTATCAGCCACGGAGACGCCCTTGACGACGCCCGGTATGTAGAAAAAAGAGTTCGCGATACTTTTAAATGCAGGGATATTCACATAAATTATATCGGGCCTGTGATCGGCACGCATTCCGGGCCGGGTACGGTTGCGTTGTTTTTTATGGGGACGCATAAGTAAAGCATGTGCCAAAGCGTGTGAACAGATAAATCGCAGGGGCGGTGCCCGTATCGGACACAACGGCGGCAGTACGGCGCTTGTTTTGTCCGGTGGGGGGATTGCCCCTGCATTGTGTAAAAGCCAGTTTTTACATTGGGGGGCGGTTGTATGCGCAAGCTTTTCCGTTTTTTAAAGGATTATAAATTACAGCTGGTCATAGGGCCCCTTTGCAAGCTGCTCGAAGCGGTTTTTGAGCTGATTGTGCCGCTTGTTATGGCAAGTATCATTGACACGGGCGTTGCAAACAGGGATACGGCGTATATTTATAAAATGGGTGGAGTAATGCTGCTGCTTGGCGCAGTCGGGCTTGCAAGCGCGCTGGTTTGCCAGAAAAGCGCGTCTATTGCCTCGCAGGGAAGCGGAACCAAGCTGCGTACGGCGCTGTTTGCACATATTAACACACTTTCTTTTAAAGAGCTTGATAAAATCGGTACGCCGTCGCTGATTACGCGGATGACCAACGACGTCAACCAGCTGCAACTGGCAGTTGCAATGCTGATCCGGCTTGTAATCCGCGCGCCGTTTTTGGTAATTGGCGCAATCGCCATGTCCTTTACCATTCATGCCGGGCTGGCGTTTGTCTTTGTAATAGCGGCTGTATTGATCGCGGTAATTCTTTATCTTGTAATGAGCCGCAGCGTGCCGTTTTTTAAGATGGTACAGAAAAAGCTGGATAAAATATCGCTGATTGCAAGAGAAAACCTTTCCGGCGGCAGGGTCATCCGGGCGTTTGGAAAGGAGAAAGAAGAACAGGCTCGTTTTAATGCATCTGCAAACGAGCTTGCAAAAACGGCCGTGCGCGTAGGTAAGCTTTCAGCGCTGCTCAACCCCATGACATATGTAGTGACCAATCTGGCAATCGTAGCGGTCGTGTGGTTTGGAGCAGGATTGGTTGATACAGGGGATATGCTGCCGGGCGAAATTATAGCGCTTGTCAATTATATGACGCAAATTTTGCTTGCAATGGTGGTTGTTGCAAATCTGGTGGTAATTTTCACCAAAGCGTCCGCTTCTGCTGCGCGGATCAACGAGGTGTTCGAAACACAGCCGTCTGTACAGGAGCCTGCGCAGGCAAGCGCCGCGCCGGTTAGGGGGGCGCCCAAAATAGAGTTTAGGAACGTATCGTTTGGCTATGGCGGCGAGCGGGTGCTGCGCGATATTGACCTGAAGGTACAAAAGGGGCAAACGCTTGGGATTATTGGAACAACCGGCAGCGGAAAGAGCACGCTTGTCAACCTGATCCCCAGATTTTACGATGTTTTGCAGGGAGAAGTTCTGGTGGACGGCGTAAACGTCAGGGAATACCCGCTTTCCCTGTTGCGCGGACAGTTTGGGATTGTACCGCAAAACGCGGTGCTGTTTTCCGGTACGGTTGGCGACAATATGCGCTGGGCAAAGGAAGATGCAACAGACCACGAAATAGAGCGGGCGCTTTCCATTGCGCAGGCGGACGGTTTTGTAAAAAAACTTCCGTTTGGGATAGATACGCCCATTACGCAGGGGGGAAAAAACCTCTCCGGCGGACAAAAGCAACGCCTGACAATTGCAAGAGCGTTGCTGCGCAGCCCGCAGATTCTGATCCTGGACGACAGCGCCAGTGCGCTGGATTTTGTAACAGACGCCGCTTTAAGAAAGGCAATCCGTACACAAACAAAGGAAATGACGGTGCTCTTGGTTTCACAGCGGGTTGCAACCGTTCGTGGTGCAGACCAGATTGCCGTGCTCGACAATGGAGTTCTTGCCGGTGTTGGCACCCATGAGGAGCTGTTTGCCTCCTGTAAATCTTACAGGGAAATCTGTCTTTCGCAACTTTCAGGGCAGGAGGTGTCTGCCGGATGAAAACAAAGAAAACCGTTGTGCGCATTTTATCTTACACAAAGCCCTACCGGCGTTATTTGTTGGGTGCGCTGCTGTGTGCAGCGGCTAGTGTTTGCCTTACGCTCTTGGGGCCGGTGCTGGTAGGCGATGCAATTGATTTTATTATTGCAAAGGGGCAAGTGGATTTTGCCAATGTAGCGAAAATCCTGCTGGTTTTGCTTGTAACAATTGGGGGTGTCGCGCTTTTTCAATGGCTTATGGCGTTGTGCACCAATGCGGTTAGCTACTATACTGTGCGCGATATGCGGCGGCAGGCGTTTAAAAAGCTGCATGACGTACCGCTTAAATATATTGACACAACAATGCACGGCGATTTAATCAGCCGACTTGTCAACGATATCGACGCGGTCGGCGATGGACTTTTGCAGGGCATTACACAACTGTTTTCGGGGTTGGTCACCATTATAGGAACAGTGGTGTTTATGCTGGCGATCAATGTGCAGATTGCACTGGTGGTTGTACTGATCACACCGCTTTCTCTGTTTGTTGCGGCGTTTATTGCAAGGCTTTCCGCCAAAATGTTTAAAGAGCAGCAGCAGACGCAGGGGGAAATCAGCGGTTATATAGAGGAAGTCATAGGAAACCAGAAGATTGTAAAGGCTTTTCTCCGGGAAGAAAAAAGTGCGGAAATATTTGAAGAAATCAACCAAAGACTGTATGTCTGTGGAAAAAAGGCGCAGTTTGCCTCCTCTCTTGCAAATCCAAGCACGCGCTTTGTAAACGGAATTGTATACGCGGCGGTTGGTGTAATCGGCGCGGTAAGCGCGGTGAGCGGGTTGCTTACCGTTGGGCAAATATCTTGTTTTTTGACCTATGCAAATCAGTATACAAAGCCGTTTAACGAGGTCACGGGCGTTATTGCACAGCTGCAAACCGCTGTTGCGGGGGCAAAACGCGTATTTGCTCTGCTGGATGAGCCGGACCAGTCTCCGGACAAAGTGAGCGCACACGCTCTGTACAGCTGTAAGGGGAAGATAGATATAGACAATATCAGCTTTTCTTATACGCCGCAGCAAAAGCTGATTGAGCATTTTTACCTGCATGTTAAACCAGGTCAAAGAGTGGCTATTGTAGGCCCCACAGGCTGTGGGAAAACGACCCTTATCAATCTGCTCATGCGGTTTTACGATGTAAACAGCGGGAAAATTTGCATCGACGGCGTGGATATACGCCAGATTACGCGCGAAAGTCTGCGCAGCCAGTACGGTATGGTTTTACAGGAAAGCTGGCTGTATCATGCAACGGTGCGGGAAAATATTGCCTATGGCAGGCCGGACGCAAAGCAGGAGGAAATAGAAGCCGCTGCAAAGGCGGCCTATGCACACGGTTTTATTGGCCAGCTGGAAAACGGCTATGATACCATTGTGACAGAGCAGGGCGCAAACCTTTCACAGGGACAGCGGCAGCTTTTATGTATTGCCCGGGTTATGCTGTGCAACCCGCCAATGCTGATTTTGGATGAAGCGACCAGCAGTATTGACACGCTGACCGAGCAACGCGTACAAAGGGCGTTTCAAAAAATGATGCAGGGCAGGACCAGCTTTATTGTAGCGCACAGGCTTTCCACCATTCAGGAAGCGGACGTAATTCTTGTTATGCACAACGGCAATATTGTAGAGCAGGGCACGCATACGTCTCTTTTACAAAAGGACGGCTTTTACAGCCGGCTCTACAACAGCCAGTTTGCACCTGCAAAATAGCCGGGTGCGCATTGACAAAAGGCCGCCGCAATGGGATAATAAAACGGATAGTTATAAAAATAGCGCGGGCGGTTGAAAAAAGCGGCGGGCCCGGCCGCACAGAGGGAAAGGAAGAGGATGATGGCAAAGCAGCTTGCAAAGGCGTATGACCCTAAGGAGGTCGAGGACAGAATTTATGATTTTTGGATGGAAGGCAACTACTTCCATGCAGAAATAGACCCGGATAAAAAACCGTATACGATCATCATGCCGCCGCCAAATATTACAGGGCAGCTGCACATGGGGCATGCGCTGGACGAAACTCTGCAGGATATTTTGATTCGTTTCCGCCGTATGCAGGGCTACTGCGCCTTGTGGCTGCCCGGCACGGACCATGCCTCTATTGCGACAGAAGCAAAGATCGTGGAAGCCATGAAGGAAGAGGGCGTAACAAAGGAACAAATCGGAAGGGAAGCGTTTTTACAGCGTGCCTGGGACTGGAAGAAGGTTTACGGCGGCCGCATAGTGGAGCAGCTTAAAAAGCTTGGGTGCTCCTGCGACTGGCAGCGGGAGCGTTTTACTATGGATGAGGGCTGCTCTAAAGCCGTGCGGGAGGTGTTTGTCCGCCTGTATGAAAAAGGGCTGATTTACAGGGGCGAACGGATCATCAACTGGTGCCCGCACTGCCGCACCTCCATATCGGATGCAGAGGTAGAGTTTGCAGAGCACGACGGATTTTTCTGGCATTTGCGGTATCCGCTTAAAGATAAAAGCGGGTATGTACAGCTTGCAACGACAAGGCCGGAAACCCTGCTGGGCGACACAGCCGTTGCGGTACATCCGGACGATGAGAGATATAAAAAGCTTATAGGAAAAACCCTGGTTTTGCCGCTTGTGGGAAGGGAAATCCCCATTGTTGCAGATACGTATGTCGAGCCGGAATTTGGAACAGGCGTTGTAAAAATTACGCCTGCGCACGACCCCAACGACTTTGAGGTCGGCCTGCGCCATAACCTGCCGGTAATCAATGTTCTTGACGACAACGCCGTTATGAACGAAAATGCCGGCGAGCGTTATGCGGGGTTGGACCGGTATCAGGCAAGAAAAAAGATTGTACAGGATCTGCAGGAGCAGGGTTTTCTTGTAAAAACAGAACCGATCAAGCACAATGTGGGAGCGTGCTACCGCTGTAAGACAGTGGTGGAGCCAAAGGTTTCCAAGCAGTGGTTTGTAAAAATGCAGCCTTTGGCGGAGCCGGCAATAAATTGCGTAAAGGACGGGGAAACGACAATTATCCCCGAACGGTTTGAAAAGGTTTACTTTCATTGGATGGAAAATATTAAGGACTGGTGTATTTCCCGCCAGCTATGGTGGGGGCACAGAATTCCGGCATGGTACTGCGGCGACTGCGGCGCGGTAACGGTAAGCAGGGAAGAGCCGCAGGCATGCGCTGCATGCGGCAGCCGCTGCTTATGCCAGGATGAAGATACGCTGGATACATGGTTTTCGTCCGCCCTGTGGCCGTTTTCTACGCTTGGCTGGCCGGAAAAAACGCCGGAGCTTGCCTATTTTTATCCAACCAGCACCTTGGTTACAGGCTATGACATCATTTTTTTCTGGGTTGCCAGGATGATCTTTTCCGGCTGCGAGCATATGCATAAGCCGCCGTTTGATACGGTGTTCATTCATGGAATTATCCGTGATGAAAACGGGGTGAAAATGTCAAAATCGCTGGGAAATGGAATTGATCCCCTTGAAATTATAGAACAATACGGCGCAGACGCGCTGCGCTTTTTTCTGGCAACGGGCAATTCGCCCGGAAATGATATGCGCTTTTCTCAAAAACGTGTGGAAGCATGCCGCAACTTTGCAAATAAGCTGTGGAATGCCGCGCGCTTTGTACACATGCACATTGACGGCTTTACCGTAAAGAACGAGCTTCCAAAAGAGCTGGCCACAGAGGATAAATGGATTGTAAGTACGCTCAACCGCGTAGCAAAGGAAGTTACCGAAAATCTTGAAAAATATGAGCTGGGCGTTGCCGTGCAGAAACTGTACGATTTTATTTGGGACTGCTACTGTGACTGGTATATTGAACTGGCAAAAGCAAGGCTGCAGCAGGAAGGGTCCTCTGCACAAAATGCAAGGCAGGTGCTGGTTTGGGTGTTGGATAAAATTTTGCTGCTGCTGCATCCGTTTATGCCGTATATTACAGAGGAAATCTGGCAGACAATCCCGCATGCGGGGCAGACCATCATGCTTGCAAAGTACCCTGTATTTCAGGCGGAAAACGACTATCCGCAGGCAACCGAAGAAATGGAAGCCGTAATGGAGGCGATTCGCGCAATCCGTAACCGCCGTGCGGAAATGAACGTGCCGCCCGCAAGAAAAGCAAAGGTGTACGTTGCAACGCAGAAGGCCTCTGTTTTTGAAAACGGTGCGCAATTTATTTGCAAGCTTGCTTTTGCAAGCGACGTAGAGGTTGGCGCATCGTTTGAAATGGACGGTGCGGTCACAGCCGTTACGGCCGATGCAAAAATTTATATACCAATGGAAGAGCTTGTAGACCGGGAAAAAGAACTTGCGCGGCTGGAGAAGGAACTTGCCGCTACACAGAAAAGATTTGCGCAGTCACAGGGAAAGCTGCAAAACGAAGGTTTTTTGGCAAAAGCGCCGGAACATGTGATCGAAACGGTCCGGCAGCAGGCACAGAAGGAGCAGGAGAAAATTTCCATGATCCAGGCGGCGATCCAGGCGCTGCAATAAAGGATGGTTTTGTGAACGGGGTTATAATCATAGACAAGCCGCAGGGTTTTACGTCTTTCGACGTGATTGCAGTTATGCGCAGGCTTTGTGCGCAGAGAAAGATCGGACATACAGGCACGCTCGACCCTATGGCTACGGGCGTGCTTCCTTTGCTTTTGGGCAGTGCAACGCGCGCACAGGCGCTGATACCCGACAGCGATAAGGAATATGTTGCACAATTTCAGCTTGGAATAACCACAGATACGCTGGACAGTACAGGGAAAACGCTTACGCAGAAGCCGTATACGGGCATTGGACGGCAGCAGATTTTACAGGTGTGCGCACAGTTTGAGGGGAAAATTATGCAGACGCCGCCAATGTATTCTGCCGTGCAAAAAGATGGGCAGAGGCTGTATGATCTGGCAAGAAAGGGAGTAACCGTAGAGCGGGCGCCGCGGCCGGTGGCTATTCGGGCGCTTTCCCTGCAGGATTACCGGGAAAAAGAAGGAACGGGGACCATAAGGGTAAGCTGCTCCAAAGGAACGTATATCCGAAGCCTGGTCGACGATATGGGGGCGGCGCTGGGCTGCGGCGCCGTTTTGACAGGGCTTAGGCGCACAGGCGCCTGCGGGTTTACACTGGAACAGGCGGCAACGCTGGAGCAGATGCGGGCGCTTGCGCAGCAGGGCCTTGCAGCCCAGCGCCTTTTACCCACGGAGCACCTGTTTTTGTGTTATCGCGCAATTACGGTTACGGAAAGGCAGGCGACCCGTTTTAAAAACGGCGGGGCGCTGGATCTTGCGAGAACTTCGTTACATCATGAGGATTGCCCGGACGGCAGTCTTTTCCGCATAAAAGATGCACAGGGCGTATTCTTAGGGCTGGGCGTTATCCGCAAAGCGCGTGAACAGCTGGCTGTATGGAAGCTTTTTTGTACGCGGGAATAAAAGAAAAATTTTCCCGGCTGCATAGAGGAAAGGGATTCCTTTATGCAGCCGGGGCTTTTTTGTAAAAAAGCCAAGCTTATTGTTTATAAAATACAAAAAAATGATAGAAAATCTATGAAAAATGCTGCTTTTTAAAAAAGATCGCACTTTCATACAATTTACACACTGGTTACGAATTTGTAATGAATTATTCGTGAAAAATATATAAAATTATGTGCTGATTTAGCTGAATTTCGCAAAAACATCGCGTTTTTAAGCAATTCCCAAAACTTTACAAAGTTGTAATAATATTGTAAACTTAAACCCGTTGCAAAACCGCAGCAATAAAATGCAGAATCAAAAAGGAGTGAACGAGGAGCAAGACTCCCACTTTTTATGAGGAAAAAAGCGATTGCACTGCTTCTTTGCGTTGCCTTGGTAGCCTGCAGTATTGCGGGCCTGACCGTAAGCGCAAAAGAAGTGACGGAAGAAGTATTACAACTGAATGTAAACCAGATAGAACTGAAAGTAGGGGCGTCCCAGCCTTTGGAAACCAATTTGCAGTTTACAGAAGAAGAGGCCGCTGCGCAGAGAATTATCTGGCAGTCTGATGACAACAGTGTGGCAACGGTAAACTCAAACGGTGTGCTCAGGGCAAAAAATCCGGGGACGACAACCGTTACCTGTTTGCTTGCAGACAGAAAAACCAATGCGCTGCTGGCAAGCGACACCTGCGAGGTTGCCGTTTCCTGCGCCAATACGCTGGTTCTGAACACACATGCGATCAAGTGGCCTATAGGAAGAGCGGGATCGTATAAACCGCAGATTACAGGCGATACGTCGGCTGTGCAGACCGTGTGGGAATCCAACAATACAAAGGTTGCAACGGTCAATGCAAACGGCAAGCTTTTTGCCGTGGGCAAGGGCAGCACGACCATTACCTGTACGCTGGTGGATAAGGAGACAGGCGCTGCGGTTGCGACCGACGCCTGCAATGTTACCGTATACCAGCCGGTAAGCAAAATTACGTTGAATACGCATGCGATCAAATGGCCTGTAGGCAGAGCAGGGTCGTATAAACCAACCGTTTCCCCCGCAAGCGCAGACAACAAAGCGCTTACCTGGAAGTCCAGCAATACAAAGGTTGCGACGGTCAATGCAAACGGCAAGCTGACGGCAGTCGCGCCCGGCACTGCGACAATTACATGCACTGCAAAGGACGGCAGCGGAGCGAAAGACACCTGTAAGGTAACCGTGTATCAACCTGTAACAAAAATAAAGCTTAATACAAATAAAATCACTTGGCAGGTGGGCACCAGCGGTTCGTTTAAACCAGCTGTATCGCCAGGCAACGCGACCAATAAGGCGCTTACCTGGAAATCCAGCAATACAAAGGTCGCAACGGTCAATGCAAACGGCAAGCTGACGGCGGTCAGCCCGGGAACTGCGACGATTACGTGCACCGCCAAAGACGGCAGCGGCAAAAAGGATACTTGTGTTATTACCGTAAAGGCAAAGAAATATACGCAGGATGACCTGTTCTGCATGGCAGCCGTGATCTGGCAGGAAGCCGGCGCACTGTATTGCAGCGACCAGCTGCAGCTAATGGTTGGCAACGTTGTAATGAACCATGTGGCGCATCCCAGCTTCCCCAACACGGTAAGAGGCGTTATCACACGGCCCGGCGCGTATGGTACAATGGGTTGGACGGGTGTGAGCATCCCGACACCGACAGACGCGTTTATGGAGCGAGCGATTGACAGATGCTATGCAAATGCAAAAAAGATTCTGGAGGGCACAAGAGTGCTCCCGGAAAACGTAATCTATCAAGCTGGCTTTGTACAGGGCAGCGGCGTTTATGCGTACCGGGAAGGCGTATACTTCTGTTACGAATAAGAAAAAATAAATAAAAACGGGAAACACCCGCAAGCATTTGCTTGCGGGTGTTTTATATGATCGCATAAACTCAGAAGCCTGACAAAATTGGATGACTGCCACGCTTTTGTAGTTGAAAAGAAAAGGGGCGGAGCCGGCAGGCTTAAAGCTTATCCATCATTTTTGCAATGTATTTTTGCATCAGCAATACATCATTGGTGGAGAATACGTTGTTTTGGTCAACGTCGGAGGCCTGTTGCTGCTGCGATGTGAGCATGGCCGATTTGGCAAGAAATTTTTGCAGAGTAAGCACGTCGCTGGTCGTTACCTTGTTGTCACCGTCCAGATCGCCCCTGGATAACGACAGAGGGATAAAGGGAAAGCGGTTTTCCCACGCGTAGACCTGTGCCGCGCTATCCGGATAACCATAGATGGTAAAGGGTTCGTATGGTTCTTCATATACGTTGTAGCCAAAGGCCGCGGAACCTATGAAACCAACGCTAAGCGGGACGGTAACGCAGGTGAGAGAATCACAGCCGGTAAATGCGCCGCTTTCGATATGCGTTACATCGGAAGAAATGCTGACAGAAGACAGTTTACAAAGGCGTTTGCGCCAATTTTCTTTACGCTGTCCGGCAAAACAATTTTTTTCAGGCCGCATCCGGCAAAAGCGTTTCGTGCAACAGAAACCGTTCCGGGCTTAAGCGTAAGGGAGGTATTCTGCGGCATGGTTCCTTATGCGACTGTACCCGCATAGACAAGCCCGTCCGGTTGGCTTTCCAGGCACGCGGTCTTTGCAAACGCCTGTCCGCCGACCGTATGTAAACTGTCTGGAAATTGTAAATTTGTTAGCTTTTCGCAGTTAAGAAAAGCGGAGGATTCAATGTTTGTCAGTGTGGCTGGAAAAGAGACCTTTTCCAGATTGTTGCAATTTGCAAAAGCGGCCGATTGAATATTCTCTATTCCATCCAGAAGCATTATTTCCGTTAAAAAGCTGCAGTCGGAAAAAGCCTGTGCACCAATTGCCCTGGTACCTTCTTTTAATTGGACTGTCGCCGCGCCGTCGCCGCCCTTATACTGATAAACGGTTTTCCCGGCGTATACGACGCCGTCCGGCTGATTTTCAAACCATGCGGCCTGCTCAAACGCATTTGCTCCAATGGAGAGGGGTCAGTCTGCAAAGGTAATATGCAGAAGGCTGGCGCAGCGCAGAAAGGCCATGGCTTCGATAACCTGTAACGTGCTCTAGAGATTAATTGATGTAAGGCTGGAGCATTCGCCAAAGGCATTCATACCGATACAGGCGATGCTTTCCGGCAGAGTAACTTCGCGCAGCGTTGCATGAAAAAGAAACGCGTTGGTTGAAATACCTGTAACGGGACGCCCCTGTACAGCGGCGGGAATAGATACGGCGTTAGCGTCCCCGTTGTACCGGAAAACGGAAAGCGTACCGTCGTCGTTTTCTGCATAGAGAAAATCGCCCTCCGTAATATAAGGTGCAGTCGCCCCAGCTTGCAACGGCACAAAGGTGCAAAGCAGAAAAATGGCGGATAAAATAAAAATACCGTGTTTAAGCCCTTTCAAAAAAACCCCTCTTTTTTTAGATATATCGTATTTTGTTTCTGTTGTTATCTATATTATATACAAAATTTCAATTTTTCACAAGCGTGTATTTTATGCATTTTAATAAAAAAGACAGGCGCAGTTTAGACTGCGCCTGTCAAAAGGCTGTTTTGTTCAAACGTTTATTTTATTTTCCAAAGCTCGGTTGCATATTGCAGAATGGTTCTGTCGGAAGAGAACAGCCCGGCATTTGCAACATTCTTCAGGCATTTTCTGCCGAAAGAGATTCTGTCAGAATAATCGTTATTGGCTTTAATTTTGGCTTCTACATAAAGCGGCAGATCGTACAGCAGGTAGTAATGGTCGGCCGCATGCCAGGAGGCGCCTTCAATCAGCGAAGCATGCAGTTCTTTGAAGCTGCCCTCGCCGGTTGCGCCGCCGTCGTCAAACGTGCCGTCGATCAGCGTGTCTACAACCTTTTTGATCTGCGCGTTGCTTTCGTAAATCTTTTTCGGGTTGTAGCCTTCTTTTGCAAGGCGATTGATGTCTTCCACACGTGCGCCGAAGATATATTCGTTTTCCTCGCCGGCCTGCTGTGCAATTTCAACATTTGCGCCGTCGTAGGTGCCAAGCGTTACCGCGCCGTTGAGCATAAACTTCATGTTGCCCGTACCGGAGGCCTCTGTCCCGGCGGTAGAAATCTGTTCAGAAATGTCTGCCGCCGTTACAATTTTTTCTGCATAAGACACGTTATAATTTGATACAAACATGACTTTCAGCTTATCTTTGGTGTCGGGGTCGCTGTTTACAAGCTTTGCAATCTCGTTAATATATTTAATAATCGCTTTTGCCCTTGCATAGCCGGGAGCCGCCTTTGCGCCAAAGATAAACGCAGTTGGGTTCCAGTTTTTCAGTTCGCCGCTTTTCAGTTTGAAGTAAATATCAACAATTGAGAAGGCATTTAAAAGCTGCCTTTTATACTCGTGCAGACGCTTTACCTGAATATCGAAGATAAAGGACGGATCCACGTCGAAACGATCGTGGTGCTTCATATACGCTGCAAGCTCCGCCTTCTTTTCGGCTTTGATTGCATTAAACTGTGCAACCGTTTCGTCGTCAAGCATGTCATTAAGTTTTGCAAGCTCGTCCAGATTTCGGATCCAGCCGTCTCCGATTCTGTCTGTAATAAATTTAGAAAGCTGCGGATTGCAAAGACCCAGCCAGCGGCGCTGCGTGATGCCGTTGGTTTTATTTTGGAAGCGTTCAGGATAAATTGCATACCAGTCGGACAGAACGTCGTGTTTTAAAATTTCCGTATGAATCCAGGCAACGCCGTTTGTGTAGCTGGAAGCATAAATGGCAAGCCTTGCCATGTGAACTACGCCGCTGTCTATAATGCGCATGTCGTCTAGTTTTGTGCGGACGGGCTTCGGTTCCTTTTCTGCTTCTTCTTCCTCTTGCTTGTGATCTGGCGCCGCCTGTGTGGAGGCAGGAACATTAAGCCCTTTTTCCGACAGGTCTCTTACAAGGCGCTGGTCGATCTGCTCAATAATTGCAAAAATTTCCGGAATAACGCTTTGCATCAGGTCGATGCTCCATTTTTCAAGCGCTTCCGACATAACGGTGTGATTTGTGTAAGCAAACGTCTTCTGTGCGATTTCATAAGCCTGGTCAAAGGAAAGGCCGTCTGCCGTCAGAAGACGGATTAACTCGGGAATTGCAACGACAGGATGTGTGTCGTTGAGCTGAATGGCGCAATGCTGCGCAAATTTGCTGTAATCGTTGCCGTTTTTCTTTTTGTAGCGTTTGATAATATCCTGTATAGACGCACTACAGAAGAAATATTGCTGCTTTAAGCGCAAAATTTTGCCTTCATAGCTGTTGTCGTTTGGATACAGAACTCTGGAAATGTCTTCCGCTGCATTTTTTTCCGCGACGGCCTCGTTATATTTACTGTTATTAAAATCAAGGAAGCTAAAATCATGCACAGCCTCCGCCTGCCACAAACGCAGCGTATTGATATTGTCTGTGCCGTAGCCGATCACCGCCATATCGTAGGGAACGGCGTTTACGGTCTGGTCTGCAAAGGTAACTGTTACAATATCTTCTTCTCTGCGGATGCACCACGGGTCGCCAAAATGCTGCCAGTCGTCTGCGACTTCTACCTGGAAGCCGTTTTCAATCAGCTGCTTGAACAGGCCGTATTTGTAGCGGATGCCATAGCCGTCAAGCGGTACGTCCTGTGTAGCGGCGCTGTCCAGAAAACATGCGGCAAGACGTCCCAGGCCGCCGTTGCCCAGTGCGGCGTCGTCGATGTCTTCAAATAGATTGATGTCGATGCCCTTTTCTGCCAAAATCTGCCGAACGTCTTCCAAAATGCCCATGCAGTAAAGATTGTTGTACATCATACGTCCCATCAGAAACTCTGCAGAAAAATAATATGCCCTGCGCATATTTGCATGGTTTTCTCTGCTCTTTTCCCATCTGTCTGCAATCTCACCCATCATGACTTTACCGACAACCATATGCAGTTCAGAGGGCGTAAGCTCCTCTATTTTTTTGCAATATGCATTTTTAGCTGTTTGGATAAGATTATCTTTGATACGGTTTTGCTCCATTGGTTCGTCATCCTCCAGTCTACCATATGTCTTTGACAATTTCCTTAATCTATATGCTAACTCTTTAGAGAGAGCCCCGCGTTTTATACGCCATTCCCAGTTGCCGCCCAAAGTTGACGGAATGTTCATCCTGGCCTGCGTGCCCAACCCCAGCACGTCTTGTATTTGAATAATAGCATAGTCGGCGACGCTTGCGTATGCCGTGCGGATAATACCCCAGTTATAGCCTTCTTCTTTGGAAAGATTGCAATAGTTTACTGCAAATTCCACATCCTTTTCCTGCGCGCTGCCAAACCATCCCATAATGGTGTCGTTGTCATGCGTGCCGGAATATACTACGCAGTTTGTAGTGTAATTGTGCGGCAGATAGTTGTTTTCTTCGGTGCTGTCAAACGCAAATTCCAGCACCTTCATACCTGGGTAGCCGGAATCCTGCAGCAGTTTTTTTACGCCGGGCGTTAAAAAACCAAGGTCTTCTGCAATAATGGGAATATCGCCAAGCTTTTTTTTCATCAGCTCAAAGAACCGGATCCCGGGGCCTTCCATCCATTTGCCGTTTATGGCGTTTTCAGCCGGATAAGGAATGGCATAGTAAGAATCAAAGCCTCTGAAATGGTCGATTCTTGTAATATCAAACAATTTGGCGTTTCCGGCTATGCGCTTGAACCACCAGTCGTATTTTGTTTTCTTCAGGTAAGACCAGTCATAAAGCGGGTTGCCCCACAATTGGCCGGTTGCGGAAAAATAATCCGGTGGACAGCCCGCCACGCAAACGGGATTGCGGTCTTTATCCAGCCAGAATACCTCTGGATTGGCCCATGTGTCTGCGCTGTCCATAGCCACATAGATGGGGATATCGCCTACAATTAAAATCCCCAGGGAATTTACATAGGACTTGAACTTTTCCCATTGTTTAAAGAAAAGGTACTGCACAAACATCCAATACCGTATTTCGTACTGAAGTTTTTCCTTGTACTGCGCAACAGCCTTTGGCTTTCTTAAACGAATGTCTTCGTCTGGCCACTGTGTCCATGCCTGCATCTGGAAACTCTTTTTTACAGCCATGTAAAGCGCATAGTTTTCAAGCCAGTCTGCATTTTCTTTTATAAAAGTTTCAAACGCGCGAGCATCTTTTTCGCCGGCGGACTTTGAAAAATTGGAAAAAGCGCTGTACAGAACGTCGAAACGCGCCTTGTAGATTTTTTCGTAATCGACCTTTTCCGGGTTGTCGCCCCAGTCGCGGTCTTTTATATCATTTTTACTGATAAAGCCTTCTTCCGCCAGCGTATCCAGATCAATCATATACGGATTGCCCGCATAGGTTGAAAAAGACTGGTAAGGGGAATCTCCATAGCTTGTGGGGCCTACGGGGAGAATCTGCCAGATTTTTTGCCCCGACGCCTTTAGAAAGTCGGCAAACTCGTAAGCGTCTTTTCCAATGGTGCCTATGCCATAGGGAGTGGGAAGGGATGTAATGGGCATTAATATACCCGCGCATCTTGCCATAGAACCAGCTCCAATCCTAAAAAAATCGTTTTATTCTTTGTACTTCTGTACGGCCGGTCTCCTGCGGTTGCAGCCTGCAACCGCCCAAAAGAAAAAGTGCATGCGCACAATTACCACTGGTCTATCAGTTTACCATAAAATGACATGTTAAGCAAGAGGAATATTCACGATACAGCGGGATTAAAAGCAAAGGAAACTGCACGTTTTGTACGATAAAATGCGTAATTTACCGGTTAAGCGCCTGTAATGCACTGTATAAGGCGACACAGGCGGCCGTATGACGTATGCGCTGCCTGCTGCCATCGCCGGCGTCTGCAAGAAGAGCTTTTATAACGGTTGTGTGATCCGTTGTGCTGCAGCCAATAAAAACCAGCCCCACCGGTTTTTCTCCTGTTCCGCCGGACGGCCCGGCTATGCCTGTTGTGGAAATCCCGATATCTGCGCCTGCCAGCCGCCGGACACCCTGCGCCATTTGTGCCGCGGTCTGCATGGATACGGCACCGTACTGCAAAAGCGTTTTAGCGTTTACCTGCAAAAGCTGTTCCTTTATATGATTTGCATACGCGCATACGCCGCAGTCGAACACGGAGGAGGCTCCGGGGACTGAGGTGATTTTTTCGCATACCAATCCGCCTGTGCAGCTTTCGGCCGCGGCAATTTTACAGCCGCTATGCTTTAACGCTGACACCAGCAGGGGTGCAAGCTGCGCTTCTGTAAGGTTTTTTCCTGTAAGCAGGGTATGAAATTCCGTGGCGGTCACAAAAAGACTTCCTTCCGGTTTTATCCAGAAAAGTTTCCGGTATATTGCTATTCTATGCCAAAAAGTTTTAAAAACACGTTACATAATAGCAGATGCCCGTAAATTGTCAACTAATATTTTGATTTTTGCTGTTTTATACAATATGTGTGTTTGCAATCGCAGGCTTTCTCTGCTATATTATAAAAAACGCATTAAAAAGAAATACAGAAAAAAGGGGTGCGGCCATGGCCTGGTTTTTTACAGATGCAGATTTTAAAGAAACCGTCGAAATCATGGGGGAAGACGCCCGCCATATTGTAAAATCGCTCCGGATGGCAGCAGGCGAACAGCTTACCCTGTGCAGCCCGGACGGTATGCAGCATACGTGCACGATTGAAACCATTACGCACGACTGCGTGGTTGCAAAAGTTCTGGAAAGCCGGCCCTGTCAAAATGAACCAGACGTGCAGGTGACCTTGTTCCAGGCGTTGCCGAAAGGGGATAAAATGGACCTGATTGTGCAAAAAGCGGTGGAGCTTGGCGTGTATAAAATTGTGCCGATCCTTACGCAGCGGTGCGTTTCACGGCCGGATGAAAAAACGCTGCGCAGAAAATGTATGCGCTGGCAGAAAATTGCGCGCAATGCGGCGCAGCAGGCGCGCAGGGGAAGGATCCCGAAAGTGGAAACAACGCTTATGTTTACACAGGCAGCGCAGTGCAGCGGGAAATATGACCGGACAATTCTTTTTTACGAATGCGGCGGCAAACGTGTGGGAGATATCCTGAAAACGACAGATAGAAGCATCGCGATTTTTATTGGAAGCGAAGGCGGGTTTACACCGGAGGAAGCCGCGCTTATACAGGAAAACGGCGGGGAGGCCGCTACACTGGGAAAAAGGATTCTGCGTGCAGAAACAGCGCCGCTTGCGGCCTTGTCTGTGCTGATGTATGCGACGGGGAACTTTGCATAAGCAATATGGTAATGGAAAGGAAGAAGGAAATGACGGTTGGCGTAATTTGTGCGCTTGCAATAGAGGTTGAAGGACTCAAAGCGGCGATGAAACAGAAAACGGAAAAAGCAGGGGCGCGGATGACCTATACGCAGGGAACAATCGGCGGCGTGCAGGCCGTTGCAGTAGAATGTGGGATCGGCAAGGTCAACGCCGCAATTTGTGCCCAGCAGATGATCGACCTGTTTAAGCCCGACATGATAATCAACAGCGGAATAGCGGGCGCGCTGAGCGGGCAGATTGGCATTGCAGACATTGTGATCGCAAACGACGTGGTACAGCACGATATGGATGGAACTGCAATGGGAGATCCGCTTGGGGAAATATGGTTTCATGATGAAAAACGTATAGAGATCCCGGCGGATACAAATATTGTAGAACGGCTTAAACAAGCGTGCAGTTCTCTAAAAGACACAAAAGTAATGTTGGGAAGAATTGCAACAGGCGATGTGTTTGTAGCTGGCAAGGAAAAGCGCTGGGCCATTTATGACCACTTTGGTGCTTTGGCCTGTGAAATGGAAGGTGGAGCCATTGGGCAGGTTTGCTACAGAAACGGCGTTCCGTTTGGCATACTGCGCTGCATTTCCGACGATATTACAGAAAATGAATTTATGGATTATCTGAAATTCCGGGAAATTGCCGCTAAAAAGTCAATTGCGATTATTCAGGCGTTCCTTTCACAGCTTTAAACAGCCGTTCTTCTATTTTTTGCACTGCCTGCAACGCCTGCGCGTAATCCAGATTTTTTACGGTGAAGGCATGGCGGGATTCAGAAAAAATATAAACCTTTACATTGCAGCTTTCGGTGCGACGCTGGAAAATGCTTTGGCGGATCTGTATATACTGGATTTTTTCAAACGGGACGGCGTTTTCTGTGATATTCATACGTGTAAACCCCCGCAGCATGACCGCTTTGTCGTTATAAGACAAGGCGGTTTTTTTAAACGCAACTACCCGGAACGCCGTCCACATGAGCAAAGCGGGAATGCAAAAAAGCAGCAGCAACAGCAGAATCTGGCTGAACAACCCCAGCGCATTTAAAAGGAACGCAGCGGGGGCGACGCTGAGCAGGCAGAACAAAGGCAGGTATAAAAAGTTTTTCAGCCTTTTGGGCGGCGGCTGTATGCCAATGGTAAAATTAAGGGTTCGGCCGCTTAAATTTGCAAGCGCCCGCTCAAGCGACTGCTTGTCCTGCGCAGGCAACAGCAGGCTTTTGTCGCCCTTTGCCTTGCCGGACCCAATTGTATGAATATATACGCTTTTCAAGCGAAGCAGCAGCATTAAAATGCTCTGTCTGCCGGATAAAGCATTGATTTTTTCCACCTCTGTAACAAACAGGCTGCGGCTGATAAGGCCGCGGCGAATAAGCAGCAGGTTTTGGCGTTTTTCTACAGAAAAACGCGCATAGCGCGCGACCTGCACAATGTAAGCGACAAAATAGCCGAAGACAAGGATGCCGGCAATATAGGCGGCAACGGGCGGCAGCCCGATGGAGGCGATATACACGCCCAGGTTTACACCTTCGTACAGTTTTTCACTGAATTCCTGCCCCAATATTGTGCCGACCCGCTTTACGAACGGAGCAAACAGAAGAAGGCCGGTAAAGGAGTTTGACCAGGTGGCCGCCATAAGCAAAATGCGCCGCAGAGAGCTTTTATAGACATAAGAAACGCCCGTTTGCGGGTACAAAATGCCAAGTGCTCTTCCGGTTTGCTTATAGGACAGCACCAGGCTGACGTCACTTTTGTTTTTAATGGAACCGGGCGTGTCTATATGAAGCTTTTGCGCACCAAACAGGCCTGGGATAATATTTTTCTGTACCAATACGGACTGGACACAGCGCTGCGGGACATGTGCACTGCGCCTTGCAAACCAGCCGCGGCGCAGGTAAATCCCTCTTCTGAGCACACGGTAAAAAATGCTGCGATATTCCAAAACGGCGGCAAGGACCAGGCACAGGACAAACAGGATATTCACGCCAACCGCGCCGATTATTTCAGCGATGCTTTGCGGAGCAAAAAGCAGGTACTGCAAAAGCGGGAGAATCAACAGATATGTAAAACGCGATAAATAGGTAGAAATCGTGTAGGGGTGCGCTTTTTTATAGATATTGCACTTGCTTTTTTTCAATTTGCACACCTCCAGAATTTTTGCTTTGTTCAGGGCGTATTTTTTGCTGCAGGCGCCGCTCTGCTCAAATAGATTGGTCGTTCAGCAGTCTTTTGAGCCGGATTACACTCTGCTCGTCTACATGGTTGAGTATGACGATGGACCCGGCGGTATGAAAAAAGACAGAGTAGATATGGCAAAGCCGCTGTATGGGCGTTTGTACATATTCTGTATACTGGATCCTGTCTTTTGTTAGTTTGTACCGTTTATGGATTATTACGCCTTTTTCCAAAAGCAGATTGTTTTTATAAAGAATAAAGAAATAGCTCCGGTACAGGGCTGGAATATAAAATACCATGACCGCAAAGTAGACAAGTGTGCATAAAACGCCCAGGGTACAGGCAGCCCATGGGCTAAAGACGAAGATTGCGCCGCACAAAAAGGCGCACAGCGCCACCGCTGCGGTTGCACGCAGGCGCCAAATAAAAATCGAGGCAGGCGCAAGACAGGTCTTTTCCATATGCAGTCCTCCTTTTAACAGATCAACATTATACATACATTATGCCAAAAAAAGCGTTTGAAAATTTTATTTAACGGAAATATAAATGTGTATTGACAAAAAGCGCGTAGTTGGATAAAATATAGAAAACGATAAAACTGGTAAATGCGACGACAGGGAAGAGTATTTTGGCCTTACGTTTTCAGAGAGCCGCCGGTTGGTGCAAGGCGGCAGCGTATCCACAAAGAAAATCGCCCTTGAGCAGTCCGCTGAATTTTAGCAAGTAAGCGCGACCGGCGGCCCGCCGTTATACGGGAAAGCATTCGGCTGGAAGGCCCGATGCTCAAAGAGGCCTGTGTAAAAAGCAGGCAAGCAGAGTGGTACCGCGAAGCATGGCTTTCGTCTTTGTAAAAAGGACGAGAGCCGTTTTTATTTGTACCGGCGTTTGCCGGAAGCAGATTGCATACGCATTTATACGAAGAAACAGGGTTAGGTGAGAAACAATGAAGTTGACAGGAGCGCAAGTGCTTGCAGAATGTCTTTTGGAACAGGGGATCGATACCGTATTTGGATATCCCGGCGGGGCCGTATTGGATATTTATGACGCGCTTTACATGTACAGCGGACAGATCCGGCATATTATGACGGCGCATGAGCAGGGAGCGGCGCATGCAGCGGACGGATATGCGCGCGCGACGGGAAAAACGGGCGTTGTGATTGCAACTTCCGGCCCCGGCGCTACAAACCTGGTTACGGGGATTGCTTCGGCTTATATGGATTCTTCCCCGATCGTGGCGATTACGGGCAATGTTTCGCGCGGATTGCTGGGGCGCGACAGTTTTCAGGAGGTCAATATAAAAGACATTGTAAAGCCTGTGACAAAAGCAAGCTTTCAGGTTATGCATCCACAAGAGCTTGCCCCTGTGATCAGAAAGGCGTTTTCCATCGCGCAGGCAGGAAGAAAAGGACCAGTGCTGATTGACATTCCAAAGGATATTACGGCGCTTGAGACGGAATATCAAAAAGAAACGCCGGAAAAACCGCTGCCGCCGCCGCTGCCGTCAGAAAAGGAGCTGGAACATGCGGCGCGTCTGGTTGAAACGGCACAGCGTCCTCTGATTTATGCGGGCGGCGGCGTAATCAGCGCGTGCGCTTCAAAAGAGCTTATGGCTTTTGCAGAAAGAATTGGCGCACCTGTGTGCTGCTCGTTGATGGGAATGGGAGCCATACCGGGCAGCCATCCGCTGTTTGCAGGAAATATAGGTATGCACGGCGTTTATGAAACAAGCCTTGCGGCCAGGCAGGCCGACCTGATCCTTGCGCTGGGCGCACGCTTTTCCGACCGGGTGGCGGGTGACAGGGAACGCTTCAGAGAACACGCAAAGATTTTGCATGTGGATATTGACCCAAAGGAGATCCATAAAAATGTAAAAGCGGATTGCTGGCTGTGCGGGGACGTAAAAGCGGTGCTGCGTGAATGGATGCGCCATATACGGCCGCAGGAGCATACCGCGTGGCTTGAACAGATACAGAAATGGAAGGAAGAGGCGCCCAAAAAGGCTGCCGACCGGCATGGAGCGCCAACACCACAGTATATTTTACATGTACTCTGCCAGCAAAAGGCGGATGAAGACAGAATTGTGACAGACGTCGGCCAGCACCAGATGTGGACGGTGCAGGAATGTTGCTTTAACCGGCCGCGGACCTTTTTGACTTCCGGAGGACTTGGAACGATGGGCTTTGGCATGGGCGCGGCAATTGGTGCGCAGGCGGCGCTTCCGTACAGGCGTGTGACGCTGATTACGGGCGACGGCAGCTTTCATATGAATTTAAATGAGCTTGTAACGCTTAAATCGTATAAGCTGCCGGTAGTGGTTGCAATTATGAATAACACTGTGTTAGGGATGGTGCGGCAATGGCAAAAGCTGTTCTACGGCGGTCGTTTTTCACAGACCGATCCGCACAGAGCTACAGATTTTGCCGCGCTTGCAAGGGCGTTTGGAATAGAAGCGATGACGGTCCATTCTTATCAGGAGGTTGTGCCGGTGGTAGAAAAAGCGTACAGCCTGCACGCGCCGGTTGTGATAGATTTCCGTATATCGCCGGATGAAAACGTGCTGCCGATGATCCCTCCGGGAAAAACGGCGGACGATATGATTTTAGATTTGTGGTAAGATTCAGGTGGACTGGGAAAGGGTGGTTTTTATGAATCCGGTTGTTGAAATACTCGACTCCACATTGCGCGACGGCGCCCAGGGAGAAGGCATCTCCTTTTCTGTTGAGGATAAACTCAGTATTGTAAAAGCGCTTGACCAGATAGGCGTACAGTATATTGAAGCGGGAAACCCCGGTTCCAATCCAAAGGATCTGGAGTTTTTCCGGCGCGCGGGCGCGCTTTCACTGCTTCATGCGCGTCTGGTGGCTTTTGGGAGTACCAGACGGAAGAACATACAGGTTGAGCAGGACAAAAACATTCGAGCGCTGCTTTCTGCAAATACGTCTGCTGTTGCCGTTTTTGGAAAGTGCTGGCGCCTGCATGTGAAGGAGATTCTGTCTACAACAGCGCAGGAAAATCTGCGAATGATATATGACACATGCAGGTATTTGAAAGAACAGGGAAAAACCGTGTTTTTCGACGCCGAGCATTTTTTTGATGGATATAAGGACGATCCCCAATTTGCAATGCAGGCTTTGCAGGCCGCCTGCGATGCAGGGGCGGACCGCCTTGTTCTGTGTGATACAAACGGGGCGGCGTTTCCGGATGAAATTTTTGAAATTACAAAAAAGGTGAACGATCAGTTTGGCGGCAGAGTAGGCATTCATACACACAATGACCGTGCAATGGCCGTTGCAAACACCATTATGGCGGTCAAAGCGGGCGCCGTTCAGGTGCAGGGTACGTTTTTGGGTGTTGGAGAGCGTTGCGGCAACGCAAACCTGTGCTCCATTCTCCCCAATCTTTTGCTGAAAATGCACAGAAACTGTATACCGGAGGAAAATTTGAGGCTGCTTACTGCAACGGCCCGTGAAATAGCGGAGGTTTCTAACACTTCTATTAAGAAAAACGAACCGTTTGTCGGGACCAGCGCGTTTGCACACAAGGCGGGAATGCATGCTGACGGCGTGCTGAAGCTGCCGCGGTCTTTTGAGCATATCAATCCCGAAAGCGTTGGGAATGAAAGACGTTTTTTGATGTCTGAAATATCCGGGCGCACGGCAGTGCTGGAAAAGGTTAAGAAAATAGACCCGAGCGTCACCAAAGACAGCCCCCAGACCGTGCGTATTTTAAATGAACTCAAGAAAAAGGAGCAGGAAGGGTATCAGTTTGAAGGCGCAGACTCTAGCTTTGAAATGTTGGTGCGCAAAACCCTTGGGACTTACCGGCCCTTTTTTGAGCTGACCAATTATAAAATTGTGACAGGCCGCCCGTGTGAACAGAATTACAGCGCCACAGCTACGGTTAAGATCCGGGTGGGTGAGCAAGACCAGCTGATGGCAGCCGAGGGCAACGGGCCGATCAACGCCATAGACAAAGCGTTGCGCGCAGCGTTGGAAGTTTTTTATCCTTCGCTTAAGAAAATGCGTCTGATCGATTATAAGGTTAGGGTAATGGATTCCAAACAGGCGACCGGTGCGGCCGTACGCGTTTTGATTACGTCTACGGATGGCGGGCGTGTCTGGACAACGGTGGGCGTATCGCAGGACGTGGTGGAAGCCAGCCGCCTGGCGCTTACGGAATCCATAGAATATAAGCTGATTACGGACGCGCAAGCATAAGATGTGGTGTTTTGCAGGAAATGTTAACGAAATATTCATATTTTATGCAGCAAAAAATTTGTTTTTCCGCTGGAAATCATGTATAATGAAAAACAATAGATGACTTTTATTCAGTTATAAGGGCCGCCCGCTGCGTCCTGCGGCGCTTACCCAAAACAGGAAAAGGAGTGAGGAATATGCAGGCTAAAAACAAGTTCAGCGAAATTACCCCGGAGGTTATGGCTTTAAGTGAGATGTGCATAAAAAACAGCAGCATCGACCCGGCGCTGTATACGAAGTACGACGTAAAAAGAGGGCTGCGCGATTTAAACGGGCAGGGCGTGCTTACCGGCCTTACGGAAATTTCAGAGGTCTGCTCTACAGAACTTGTGGACGGCAAACGGATTCCTGTGGACGGCAAGCTGTTTTACAGGGGCTACGATGTGGAGGAAATTGTAAAGGGATTTATCAGGGACGAGAGGTTTGGCTTTGAAGAGGTTACCTATCTTCTTCTGTTTGGAAAGCTTCCGACCGGAGAAGAGTTGAATCAATTTACAGCGCTGCTTGACTATTACCGCACGCTTCCGACCAGTTTTGTGCGCGATATTATTATGAAATCCCCCAGTAAGGATATTATGAACGCAATGGCAAGAAGCGTTTTGACGCTGTATTCTTATGATGAAAACCCGGAGGATACATCGATCCCGAATGTACTGCGGCAGTGTTTGCAGCTGATATCGCTTTTCCCGATTTTGTCTGTTTACGGTTTTCAGGCCTACGGCTATTACCATGAAAACAAAAGCCTTGTGATCCACACACCTCAGCCGGAGCTTTCTACGGCGGAAAATATTTTATATATGTTAAGGCTGGACAGCAAATACACGCGGCTGGAGGCAAAGCTACTGGATATGGCGCTGGTGCTTCACGCGGAGCACGGCGGCGGGAACAACTCTACCTTCACCACGCATGTTGTAACCTCTTCGGGGACGGACACCTACTCTGCCATAGCGGCGGCGCTCGGTTCTTTAAAGGGGCCGAAGCACGGCGGTGCCAATATTAAGGTTGTGCAGATGTTTGACGACATTAAGGCGCATGTAAAGGATTATAGAGACGAAGAAGAAATTGGCGCATATGTCAGAAAAATTTTACATAAGGAAGCGTTTGATAAATCTGGTCTGGTTTATGGGATGGGCCACGCTATTTATTCCCTTTCTGACCCCAGAGCGCGGGTCTTTAAACACTTTGTAGAAAGCCTTTCCAAAGAAAAAGGAAGGGAGGACGAATTTGTCCTGTATTCAAACGTGGCGAAGCTTGCATCCCAGATCATTGCAAAGGAAAGGAAGATTTACAAAGGTGTAAGCGCCAATGTAGACTTTTACAGCGGCTTTGTTTACAGCATGCTGGATTTGCCCACGGAGCTTTATACGCCGCTTTTTGCAATTGCAAGGATTGCCGGATGGAGCGCACACAGAATTGAAGAACTGGTTAATCCGAGCAAAATTATTCGCCCTGCGTATATGAATGTGCAGGAAAGACGGCCCTATGTACAGATTCAGGACAGGTAAATAAAACGTGCAGTTTATGCGTTTTGACAGGCACAAAGCTTTGTGCCTGTTTTTTTGCATGCGCCCTGTGCCCTTTGTGCGCGCATGTAAATAAAGAGCTATGTGGTAGGTCTGTTTACCGCTGTTGCAGCGGATTATTACATGGTTGTACAGGGATTGGAAGCAGCGGCGGCCACCACATATTTACACTTTACAATGTGCGGTGCGGTGTGTTATAAATGGTAGTGGACTTTCAGGTAAAGAGTCGAAAAATCAAATTTTTAATAAGTTGTTAATTTTTTCACAATTTATTTTTTTGTTTTTCTTTAGAATTAAACGCAGTACGCTTTATTATATAATAATATAATAGCTTTTTGGGAGGGTCGGCGTTTTGAGAATAGGATTGGATATCGGCTCAACAACGGTAAAATGCGTTGTGTTAAGCGATGAAAACAAAATAATCTATAAAACCTACGAGCGGCATTATTCTCAGATTACGCAGAAAATTGCAGATATATTAAACGTAGTGCGCCATGAAATCAAAGGTGCAGAGCGCGCACTGATTGCGCTTTCCGGTTCTGCCGGTATGGGTGTTGCAGACCGTTGCGGATTAGATTTTGTTCAGGAGGTATATGCCACAAGAGTGGCAGCCAAGACCTTTATACCGGGCACGGATGTTATTATTGAACTGGGTGGCGAGGATGCAAAAATTCTTTTTCTTACAGGTGGTATGGAAGTTAGAATGAACGGCTCCTGTGCCGGCGGCACGGGAGCGTTTATTGACCAGATGGCTACGCTTTTGAACGTGCCGCTGGAGCAGATGGATGCACTGGCTTCTGAGCATGAAAAGACGTACACCATAGCTTCCCGCTGCGGTGTGTTTGCAAAGACGGATATCCAGCCGCTTTTAAACCAGGGGGCAAGAAAAAGCGATATTGCCGAAAGTATTTTTGCCGCGGTTGTAAACCAGACGGTTGCAGGGCTTGCGCAGGGAAGGGAAATTAAGGGGAATATTGTATATTTGGGTGGCCCGCTTACGTTTATGTCACGTTTGCGCCTGCGCTTTGATAAGGTTTTGCAGACAAAGGGCGTATGTCCTGAAAATTCGCTGTATTATGTGGCCTGCGGCGCGGCGTTGTGCGCAGAAAAAGCGGTGGATTTTGATGCTGTAATTAAAAAGGTAGAGCATTACAGCGGCAGTGGAAATTTTGCATTTAACAAGCCGTTGTTTGAAAACAGGCAGGCTTATGAAACCTTTGTGCAGCGCCACAGCCAGGCGGATGTAGAAAAAAAAGATCTGAAAAGCTATCAGGGCAGCGTATATATTGGTATGGACGCAGGCTCTACAACGGTAAAGTCTGTTGTTATGGGGGAAAACGGGGAACTGTTGTATTCTAAATACCAGCCCAACAGCGGTAATCCCGTGCCGATGATCAAAAGTTTTTTGGAAGAGCTGTACGCGGCGCGGCCGAATTTGCAGATTGCAGCTTCGGCTGTTACAGGCTATGGGGAGGAAATTATTAAAAACGCATTTTGCGTAGATTACGGAATTGTTGAGACGGTCGCGCATTTTTCTGCAGCAAAGCATTTTATGCCGCAAGTGGAATTTGTTATTGATATTGGCGGACAGGACATTAAATGCTTTAAAATACACAACGGTACGATTGACAACATTTTCTTAAACGAGGCCTGCTCTTCCGGATGCGGCTCCTTTTTGCAGACGTTTGCAAATGCGTTGGGCTACACGATTGAGGACTTTTCAAAGCTTGGGCTTTTTGCAAAACAACCGGTCGATTTGGGGTCGCGCTGTACAGTGTTTATGAACAGCTCAGTAAAACAGGCGCAAAAGGACGGCGCAACTATGGAGGATATTTCTGCCGGACTTTCCATCAGCGTTGTAAAAAACGCGCTGTACAAGGTGATTCGTGCGTCCAGCCCGCACGAGCTTGGGAAGCATATTGTCGTACAGGGAGGAACTTTCCTCAACGACGCAGTATTGCGTGCTTTTGAAAAAGAAATGGGCGTTGAAGTTGTGCGGCCTTCTATTTCCGGGTTGATGGGCGCATACGGCGCAGCGCTTTATGCCCAGAGCAAGGCCATGGCTGGCAGTAAAAGCACAATTTTGGACGCACAGGCGCTTAAATCTTTCCGGCACGAGATACAGGTTGTTTCTTGCGGACTATGCCAGAACAACTGTAGGCTGACCGTCAATAAATTTGCAGACGGCAGGAGATATATAGGCGGGAACCGCTGTGAGCGGCCGATAACAAAAAAGGCACCGGGAAAAACGCTGAACATGTACGAATATAAGCTTGGGCTTTTACAGTCTTATAAACCGCAGAAAGGGCCCAGAGGAAAGATAGGCCTTCCCATGGGGCTGAATATGTACGAACTTCTTCCGTTTTGGTACAGCTTCTTTACAAAGCTGGGGTTTGAAGTGGTGGCTTCGCCGGTTTCGGACAGAAAGCTGTATGCAAAAGGCCAGCAGACCATTCCGTCTGATACGGTATGTTATCCGGCAAAGCTGATGCACGGCCATGTGCAGACGCTGATTGACAGCGGCGTTAAAACCATATTTTACCCGTGCCTGTCGTATAATGTAGATGAGGGCCTGGGCGATAACCATTATAATTGCCCGGTGGTGGCTTATTATCCGGAGGTTATTGCCGCCAATATGAAAGATGTGTCCGGCGTGACCTTTATTAAGGAATATTTGGGCATCCACAGAAAACGGGATTTTCCCAAAAAGGCGCATCAGGCACTGGAGAAATACTTTGACGGCCTTACGCTTAAGGAAGTAAAGCAGGCGGCTAAAGCGGCTTATGCAGAGTACAGCGCGTATTTTGAAAAGGTGCGCAGGCATGGCGACGAAATTATAAAACAGGCGGAAGAAGAAGGCAGGGAAATTATTGTATTAGCCGGCAGGCCCTATCATGTGGATCCGGAAATTAACAAGGGGATCGACAAGCTTATAACAGGCTTTAACGTTGCAATTGTTTCTGAGGACGTTGTAAGCTGCCGTGTGAAAAAATTTAGCACGACGGTGCTCAACCAGTGGACTTATCATTCGCGCCTGTATGCAGCCGCGCGGTACATTGCCGGCCGTGCAGATATGAATTTGATTCAGCTGGTTTCGTTTGGCTGCGGGGTGGACGCAATTACAACGGACGAAGTCCGGGAAATATTAGAGAAAAACGGAAAGATTTACACACAGATTAAAATAGATGAAATTACAAACCTTGGTGCAGTAAAGATCCGGGTGCGGAGCCTTTTGGCAGCCATTGCGGAGCAACGCGCCCGTCAAAGCACAGACAACCCAACGGCTGTTTAAGACAGATAACATTGCAAGGAATGATGCACTATGGCAAAGCTTACTTACGATAAGACGGGCCGGCTGCTTTTTACAAAGGAAATGAAAAGGGAGTATACCATTTTGTTGCCTATGATGGCGCCGATCCACTTTAACCTGATTAAAAATGTGTTTGAAATGTATGGCTATAAAACGGTGCTGCTGGACACAGAAGGGCCGGAAATTGCACAGGTGGGGCTTAAGTATGTACATAACGATACCTGTTACCCTGCGCTGCTGGTGATCGGCCAGTTTATCCATGCGCTGCAAAGCGGTAAGTATGATCTGGAAAAGACAGCGCTGATGATTACACAGACCGGCGGCGGATGCCGTGCTTCCAATTATATTCATTTGCTCAGAAAAGCGTTGAAAAAGGCAGGGCTGGAGCAAATTCCCGTAGTTTCCCTGAACATGTCCGGGTTGGAAAAAAACAGCGGTTTTTCACTGACGCTGCCCATGATCCGCCGCGCAATTGGCGCGCTCGTTTACGGCGACACGCTTATGCTTTTAAGCAACCAGACCAAGCCTTATGAAATACACCCCGGGGAAAGCATGGCGCTTGTAGATAAATGGGTCGGGACATTGACCGGGATGTTTAAAAAAGGAAAGGGCTTTTCCGTTAAGGAACAGCGCTCTATTCTGGACGAAATTGCAAAATCTTTTTCGCAGGTTCCCATAAAAAAGACGCCCAAGGTAAAGGTGGGCGTTGTTGGAGAAATTTACGTAAAATACGCGCGGCTTGGAAACAACAATTTGGAGCAGTTCCTGCAGGAGCAGGACTGCGAGGTATGCGTGCCCGGTATTATGGGCTTTGCACTGTTTAAAGTTGACAACCGCTTGGAGGATATTAAGCTTTACGGCGGCAGCAAAATAAAATACGGAATTATCAAGGTTTTATTTGACTATCTGGAAAAGATGGAAACGCTTATGATTGAAAGCACCGCCAAATATGGGTTTATCCCCCCCGGAAAGTACAGTCATACAAAGGAACTGGTAAAGGGCGTAATTGGTTATGGGAGCAAAATGGGCGAGGGCTGGCTTTTAACGGCAGAAATGCTGGAACTTACAGAAACGGGCTATGCCAATATTGTTTGTACCCAGCCGTTTGGCTGCCTGCCCAACCATATATGCGGAAAAGGAATGATTCGCAAAATTAAAAGCATTGACGACCGGGCAAACATTGTGGCGATCGACTACGATCCCGGCGCACCGCGCGTTAACCAGGAAAACCGCATTAAGCTTATGCTTGCTGTAGCAAAGGAAGCGCTTAAAAAGGAGATACAGCAAGCAGAGCGCACGCGTGCAGGAAAAACAGAAAAACCAGTAAAAAAAGAATAATGGCAGCCTTTAAAGAGCGGATGTGGCAAGGCACATCCGCTCTTTTTTACCGTTTTGAAAAACGCCGCTTTATCACCACGGGGAGGACCTGTAAATGCAAGGCGCACAAGCGGTGCAAGAGGTATTACAGGCAAAATAAGGCATGCTAGCCGGCAAGGCATTTTAGATAACGGATAAAGGAAACAATCATAAACACAAAGAAAAAAGCAATACCGACAATAAAAAGGATGGAAGCAACGCCTGCTTTGGAAAGCGAAAAGGAAAGGGCTGCCGCTGCGGTAAGCAGCGTGCCAAAAATCCCTGTAAGCAGGCAGTTTATATTTTTTTGAATGCACTGCGCGTTTTCCATATGAAAGCATCCTCCGCAAGAAAAAATCCCGGCCGACAAAAGGATTAACAGGACGATGGAAAGCACCGCCGCGATTCGGGCAAAGATTAAAAGATTGGGCGGAAAACCAAGCCCATATAAAACGCCTGCCACAGCTGCAAATAAAATACCGGCAGCTATACCAGGAACGCAAGGCAGTAATTTGCACTTGCATTTTTTTTGGCAATCCATTGTATTTTTCTCCTTTTTCCAGTTTGAGCAGCAAAATCATGGGGTGGATTTTTGCGGCCCTAATTGTATTTTATGCCGCTTGTCCTTATAGTGTGACACCAAAGTAGCGAATAAATATAGGCTTTTTTATTTTTGTATTGGCAATAATGGCAGAAAATGATATATTCAATTGAAAGAAAAAGTTTTTCCTGTTATAATGTCACTATACAGTAAACGGATCATAAAAATATAAATTTCTTCTATATTTTCTTTTTTATATTTTTTAATGGAGTTTACTATATTATTGAAATTTTTGTCAGAAAGGAAGACATATATGATAAAAATTGCTGTATGCGACGACGAGAATATGTTTGCGCTTAGTTTCAAGACAAAACTTCGCGACGGTTTTCGCAAAGTATTAAAGCAGGAGATCATTGTAGATACGTTTGACGATGCAAACGCGCTGCTGTACAAAATGAAAAACACAGCGTACGATGTTGTTTTTCTGGACATTGAAATGCCGGGCGTAAACGGCCTGGAAGCAGCAGGGTGGATTAAAAAAAACAGCGCCCGCGCGTTCATTGTGTTTACAACCAACCGTGACGACCTGGTGTTTGACGCGCTGCGCATAAAACCGCTTGGGTTCCTGCGCAAGAGCCACCTGGCGCAGGAGCTGGACGGCATGATAGATTACATAACAGAAACAGTAAATTTTTCTGACGCCAAGGTTTCCATTAAATGCAAGGAAGGCGTTGTCAACCTGAACCTGGCGGACGTATTTTATTTGGAAAACGCGGGCAATTCTGTGTTTTTTGTTACGAAGGACAGAAAATACGAAACGCGCGACAGCCTGTATAAAAAAGAGCAGGAACTGGAGCAGTTTGGGTTTATACGCTCGCACGGCAGCTTTATTATTAATTTAAACCATATCTACAAGGTGAAAACAAAAGAAATAGTGTTAGACAACGGCTCTACGGTGCCGCTGAGCAGGAGCAGGCACAGAATACTGAAGGAAAAGTTTTTAAAGGAAATGGTAATAAACAATGAATGAAATAATTTCAACTGTATTTGAGCTTTCCGTCAACGTGTTCCAGGGGTTTATTTACGTCTATTTCTGCCACGGCTTTCTTGGCAGCCGTTTTAAGCCCCCGGAAGGGAAAAAGCACACAAGCTTAGAAATTGCGCTGTACGTTACGGCTTCGCTGCTTATGGCTTTGCTGATTACCATGATCAACCTCTACTATGAGGTGTTCAACACGGTAGAAACCTATTTTTTAGTTGGTTTTCTGGGCTTGTATTCGCTGCTTTTTCTGCGCGGAAAAATTGTGATGCGCCTGTTTATTCCTATTTTTATTGTATGTGCAAATTATGCTATTTCTTCTATGATTATTTTTATTATGAGCACCGTTACGGGGGAATCGTCACATGATCTGATGCTGTTCCAACATTCGCTTTACAGGTATTTGCTGGTGCTGTTGGTCAATGCTGTCTTTACACTGCTTATTATCTGGGTTTTGCGGCTTAAAAAACGCAAGTTTGACATGCTGAAATGGACAGACTGGGTTGCGTTTATTGCCATCCCCGTTATTGCGCTGGCCATTGTGGTGATGGCATATGCCGTGTCTCTGGAGCCGAACATCACCCGGGAGCACGTGGCGTTTCTTGCGTTTATCAGCGGCGGCGTGGTTGTGATTGCAGTGCTGATCTGGGTAATGCTGGGGAAGATCAGCAAAGACAGGGAAATAGAGCTGCGCTATTCTTTGCTGGAGCAGCAATACCGCTACCAGAAGGAGAACATTTTGCAGTCAGGAAAAAGTCTGAAAGAAATGTCTACCCTGCGGCACGATATGAAAAACAAGCTGCTGCTGATTGGGCAGCTGGTGACAAACGGAGAAACCGACAGAGCCATAGAGATGTGCGGCGCCTGCCGCACAGAGCTTGAAGCAGCCAGGCTGCTTGTAAACTCTGAAAACTTTCTGCTCAACGCTATTCTCAACAGCAAGCTGGCCGGCGCAAGGGAAAAGCATATCCAAACAGAGATTGTAATTACGACCTCCCAATTTGACGACATAAAAGATGTAGACCTGTGCAGCATTTTGGGCAACCTGCTGGACAACGCCATAGAGGCGGTGCAAAAGGAACCGGAGGCGCACCGCGCGATAAAAATTTTGATTGAGCAGACCGGCGGGTACCGCTCCATTATGATCAAAAACACCATTGGCGCTTCTGTGTTAAAACAGAACCCGCAGCTGCGCACCACCAAGAAAAACAAGCAGATCCACGGGCTTGGCCTGCTCAGCGTGCGTCGCACGGTAGAAAAATACGGCGGCGAGTTCCACTGCTATGAAGAAGACGGCTTTTTCTGTTGCGTTGTGATTCTGGAGGTGCCGCAGTGGAGCAATGCGGGTGAAAAAGACGCGCCTTTACCGGAGCCGCAAAACTGAAAACTGCAAAATTCTGCAGGCACCGGCGTTGTAACGATAAAAAACTGTAGACGGACATATGTTCTTTATAAAAATTACTGCAAAAAAAGCAATTTTTTGTCGTGCTAAAATATTTTATTTGCATAATTTCACGCGAAAACGACCAGTTTTAACAAAACTATTCACAAATTCTGCGGGATTTGCTATAGTCTAGACAAAGTAAAAGCCGTAAATGAGTTGATTACAATGCTGCACAGGTTGTCTAAACGTATAGCAGAATCTTTGCTTGCCAAACGATGCTTTGCGCCGGAGGAGTTGGATATTTATATTTATGGAACCGAGTTGGTTATATCCTCCGCGCTGGGCATCAGCATAATCCTTGTTCTAAGCCTGCTTTTTTCCGCGTTGGCAGAGGGGGTTGTGTTTTTGGCTTCGTTCCTTCTTTTGCGGTCTTATACGGGTGGGTACCACTGCTATACGTATGTAAAATGCAATACGCTGTTTCTTTGCCTTTTTTTAAGCGCGCTGTTGCTTTACCGCGTGATGATTTTACACACGCCGGCAATGGCCGCTGCAACAGGCGTGCTGCTGCCGGGCGGCGGCGCGGTGCTTTTGCGCTATGCGCCGGTAGAGCACCCAAACAAGCCGCTTGGGAAAAGGCACCGCAAGCGGTGCAGAACCGTGGCGCTTTGTTTGTATGCAGGTATGGGCGCGGCGGCGGTAGTTCTGGAATGTTTGGGGGAAACACTTGGCTTTATGCTGGCGCTTGTCTTGGGACAGGTTTCCGCGCTAATGCTATGTGAAAAATATTCACAAAGGAGGAAGTATGTATGAAGAAGCAAACAAATTTAGTTGCAAGACTGATGTCCAGGCTGGCGATGAAGGCCGCAAAATCGGCCGCCGGTACGGCGTCTACTGGAGGCGCATGCCAGCCCAAGGAGCCTGCAAGGCTTGCAAGAAAGTAAGCCAGCAGGCGACATAACTGAACCAATACCTCTTTTTTACACACCAGCTTAATAAAAGCAAGACGGCGCCGCCCCGCAGGACGGCGCCGTCTTGCTTTTTTCAGAGCGCGTGTTTTACAAATTTTTGCGCCTGCCTTTTGTATTTGACAAAAAAATAACGAAAATTTGAAGATTCTGGCTAAAACCCTTGCGTATTGCAGCCGGAGTGCTTATAATGAAAAACGTATAAAGCGAACTTTTATACTACACCAAAGCGAAAGGAGTACCCATATGAATTATTCCCATGAAGTGGAAAACATGTGTACAGTAGCAAAGGGACCCCATCATGGCCCCGCGCCCATCCCGGAGGAGGGAAAATGGGTAAAGTCTTATGACATTAAGGACATTTCCGGCCTTTCACACGGCATTGGCTGGTGTGCGCCGCAGCAAGGCGCATGTAAGCTTACGCTGAACGTAAAGGACGGCATTGTGGAGGAAGCGCTTGTAGAGACGATTGGATGTTCCGGCATGACGCATTCTGCAGCTATGGCGGCGGAGATTTTGCCTGGAAAGACGCTGCTTGAATGCCTGAATACGGACCTTGTGTGCGACGCGATTAACGTTGCCATGAAAAACCTGTTTTTACAGCTTGTTTACGGCAGAAGCCAGACAGCGTTTTCTGAAGGCGGGCTGCCTGTTGGCGCCGGGCTGGAGGATCTGGGCAAGGGCTTGCGCTCCCAGGTGGGTACGATGTTCAGCACCAAGCTTAAAGGCGTGCGTTTTATGGAGATGGCGGAGGGCTATGTGCTTAAAACTGCGCTGGATGAAAATGACGAAGTTATTGGTTACCAGTTTGTAAGGCTTGGGAAAATGATGGAGGATATTCGTCATGGTGTTTCCCCGGAAGAGGCATATAAAAAGAACATAGGCCAGTATGGCCGTTTTGACAACGCGGCAAAGTATATTGACCCGCGTGAAGAATAAGCAGGGAGGACTTGATTTATGGCTAACAATGTGAATTTTGAAAGTAAAGACAGAAGAATGGCTAAAATTGAGAAGTGCCTTGCAGAATATGGTATAGCCAGCCTGGAAGAAGCCAGGGAATTGTGCCTGAGCAAGGGCGTAGACCCCGATGCAATTGTTAAGGGCGTGCAGCCGATTGCGTTTGAAAACGCATCTTGGGCTTATACGCTAGGTTGTGCTGTTGCGATTAAAAAGCAAAGCGAAAGCGCCGCGGACGCCGCGGAAGCCATTGGGATTGGCCTGGAGGCGTTTTGTATTCCGGGTTCTGTTGCAGAGCAGAGGAACGTGGGCCTGGGGCACGGCAATTTGGGCGCTATGCTGCTGCGGGACGAGACAAAATGCTTTGCTTTTCTGGCAGGACATGAAAGCTTTGCCGCGGCAGAAGGTGCAATTGGCATAGCTAAAACGGCAAACAAGGCAAGGAAAGAGCCGCTGCGCGTAATTTTGAACGGCCTTGGAAAGGATGCAGCCTATATTATTTCAAGAATTAACGGTTTTACCTATGTAAAAACAAGCTATGATTATTTTACCGGCGAACTAACTATTTTGGAAGAACGGGCTTTCTCTGACGGAGAAAGAGCCGCCGTGCGCTGCTTTGGTGCAGACGACGTTCGCGAAGGCGTGGAGATTATGGCGCACGAGGGTGTGGATGTGTCTATTACAGGCAATTCTACCAATCCTACCCGGTTCCAGCATCTTGTTGCGGGCACCTATAAAAAATGGGCGCAGGAGCATGGCAAAAAGTATTTTTCTGTTGCCAGCGGCGGCGGCACGGGCCGTACCCTGCATCCGGACAATATGGGCGCGGGACCGGCTTCCTATGGCCTTACGGACTCTATGGGACGCATGCATGGCGACGCGCAATTTGCAGGATCTTCCTCTGTGCCTGCGCATGTGGAAATGATGGGGTTGATCGGCATGGGCAACAACCCGATGGTTGGCGCCACCGTGGCCTGCGCAGTTGCGGTTTACGAGGGATTAAAGAAATAAGCTTCAAAATCTGTATGAATACTGGATTTATTTTGAAAAGGGCCGCTCTGTGAGCGGTTCTTTTTGCTTTTTCATTATTTATTTTTAATAAATATAACTCTATACTTTGCAAAAGTAGAAAAATGTAGTATAATGTATAAAAAGAGTGTGGCAAAACGGTATATATAGATTATGTATAGTGTGCGCTATATTGGTACAAGAGAGGTAGAAGGTATTTAAAAAGTGATGGGAGAATCGGTATAGGGTCAACAAAGGAAAAATCTTTTCATATTTATATTTGTAAAAAATGAGGAGTGTGAAATAAAGCCATGCAGACGTCAGTTGAGTTAAAGAAACTGCTTGTTAGGATTGATCGGAGAAGCTACCCGGCTTATAAGGATATAAAAGGTGTTTACCAGTTTCCGGGATATGCACTGTCTATTGATCATGTTCAGGGGGACCCCTTCGCCGCGCCTTCCAGGCTGAGTATTCGTGTGCCCGGAGCAAAGGCGGCTTTTCCGCCGGAGCTATATCTGCGCCCCTGCCGACGGATTGCCCTCCAGGATGAATTGACCCGCCAGTTTGGAAAACAGGCAAGCCGGTTTTCCTTTCAGGCCAAGGGTTCCGGGCGAAGCGGGCTGATTTCCGTTAGCCACTGCGGCCAGGAGGTGCTGGAGCGTACCGCCTGTTGTTTAGACCCCGAAAGCGGGGATATTCTTGTTCGCTTTGAGGTGGGATTTCCGGCGAATGGGCGGACCATCAACGCCCGGGAGCTGGAAAAAATTCTGTTTTATTTTTTGCCGCAGTGCGTGAAGGGGTCCCTGCTGTATGCTAATTTGGATGTTAAGCGTCTGCAGAAAACAGCAGACCTGGCGGAGGATCAGGCGTATATCCGGGAGATGCTTCCCAGGCTGAATCTGTGCGCTTTTGTAGCGGATGGGAGTATTCTGCCACGGGAATCCGGTGTTTCTTCCCGCCCTATGAAAAATGCCGTGCTTTTTCAATCTCCTCAGGAAATGTCGGTGGCTATGGATCTGCCCCACCGGGGAAGAATTACCGGTATGGGCATTCCAAAAGGCGTTACCCTGATTGTGGGCGGCGGATATCACGGTAAATCTACTCTTCTGAAAGCTCTGGAACTGGGAGTTTATAACCATATTGCCGGGGATGGACGGGAATACGTAATTACAGACAGAACCGCCGTAAAAATCCGCGCCGAGGATGGACGTAGTATCCGGAAAACGGATATTTCCATGTTTATTAACGGCCTGCCCAATGGGAAAGATACGACCGCTTTTTCTACGGAAGACGCCAGTGGAAGCACTTCCCAGGCAGCCAATGTGGTAGAAAGTTTGGAGACGGGCGCTTCCCTGCTGCTTATGGACGAGGACACCAGCGCTACCAATTTTATGATTCGGGACGATTTGATGCAGCGGGTGATTCGCCGGGAGCTGGAGCCGATTACTCCCTTTATCGACCGTATTCGCGAGCTGTATTCCAAATATGGCGTTTCAACGGTTATTGTGGCGGGGAGCTCTGGTACCTATTTCCATATAGCCGACCACATTGTCCAGATGGATCGGTATAAACCCCGGGATATCACGGCCCTGGCAAAACGGGAAGCAAAGGCCTTCCCTTTGCATGGGGAGCCGGTGGAACCGGCCCGCAGGCCAAACTTTTCCAGAATGCCAAAGGCTTCTCCGGAGTTTCAAGGCGACGGGCGGATAAAGCTTAAAACATTGGGAAAGGACGGCCTTTCTCTCAACCGGGAAAGCGTTAGTTTGCGGTGTGTAGAACAGCTGACCGATGAAGAGCAGACGGCCGCTCTGGCATATTGCCTGCTTTATGCACAGAAATACCTTATGGACGGCGTGCGGGATCTGCGGCAAGTGGTGGATGAACTGGAGGCAGTGATAAGTGAGAGGGGACTGGAAGCCCTTTGTGAGAATACCCCCGGGATTCCCTTTCTGGCACGTCCCAGAAGGCAGGAGATTTTTGCCTGCCTCAACCGGTATCGGGGATTAAACCTGTGATATTTTTTCGTTTTTATATTTGACAAAAATGAACGGAATCTGCAAATTTAAAGCAGAAAAAGAGGACGTGCCGCGTGAGATTTTGTGGCACGTCCCAGAAAAATTAAATTGGTAATGGAGGTTCTGCGAAAGCTTTTGTATCACAAACATATAACAGACGTATTTAAATTAAAAGGAATGGCGGAGATACCACCACCTGTTATTTTGTGAAGCGTTGATCATAATGGTGGCAATGCGCAGTCTCAGTGTGGAATTTACTGATTGTAAGCGGGGGCAGTAGATGGTACGTAAAGTTACAAAAATGTGCATGATCTTGTTGCAAAAAGAGACGGTACTATGTATCTCTATTATATTAGCTTTGCTTTCCTGTTTCTTTGTTCCGCCCAGCCATTTATATTTTTCATACGTTGACTGGGACACATTGGCCCTTTTGTTCAGTTTAATGGCGGTTATGAAAGGATTGCAAAAGGCCGGTTTTTTTGTCTGTATGGCAAATTTTTTACTAAAGAGGATTACGACCACGCGAACAATGCTGTTGATCCTTGTTTTTTTACCTTTTGTTTTAAGTATGGTTATTACAAATGACGTTGCATTAATTACTTTTGTACCATTTGGCCTTATTGTACTGCGAATAGCAGGGCAGGAGCGTTTGGCGGCGCCACAGGCAGTGTTGCAAACTGTTGCGGCGAACCTTGGCAGCATGCTGACGCCGATGGGGAATCCTCAAAATCTTTACTTATATAATAAGTCCGGTATAAGGTTTGAAGAATTATGTGCGTTAATGTTTCCCTATGTTCTTGTTTCCGGGGTTTGTCTGGCGCTTATAATTGTTTTTAGGAAGCCTGTTCGTATTTCTGGTGTATCGCTGCCTGTTAAATTGGGAAGTCCAACAGCCTTGTTGTGCTGCACTGCAGGGTTTGCGCTGTGCCTTCTTGGAATCTTTAAAGTCATCCCACCCAGTATCATTGTAATCGTCGTGGTTGTTTTTTTGCTGTTTAAAGACCGCAAACTGTTATTAACGATTGATTATTCATTATTGGGAACTTTTATTTCTTTTTTCATTTTTATAGGAAACATTGCGAATATTGAAAGCTTTCAAAATTTTCTGGCTTCAATTCTGACAGGCCATGTTGAGTTGGCAGCAGTTGTGACCAGCCAGGTTACCAGTAATGTGCCTGCAGCTTTATTATTATCCGGATTTACTTCGCAATGGAAAAGCCTTATTATTGGCTGTAATTTTGGGGGCCTGGGAACGTTGATTGCTTCCATGGCAAGCTTAATTTCCTATAAAATTGTGGTCAAAACGTATCCAGAACAACGTAAGCAATATTTTTGGCAATTTACTCTCTGCAATATCTGTCTTCTGGGGCTCCTTTTTTTGGTGTACTGTTTGCTATAAGATTTCATTTGTATGCGCCGGCAGAAGGTATATGAAAATGGTTAGCCTGTTAAAGATAGCTGAAACATCCAAAAAGCCTGCCCCTTTACATTGCAGCAGGCGGCGTTTCAGTTAAAATGCCCACTCTTTTGAGCGGGCATTTTTTATGTGATTTGCTGTTGTTTGTTTTTGCAAAAGCTGCATTTTTGCTATTTGCTTTTCTGATATTTTATAATTAATCCAATAATTAAAAAAATGACAGCCGCGCCTATAAAAACTGGAGCCAAAAAGCCTGATACGGAAATAAAGAAACAAATGCTGTCATTTGTCTGTAATAAAGAACGGTTTGCTGAAAAGCCAATTGCAAGCATTAAGTCGATAATACCAATCCATCCGGTTATGCTTGCAAGGATCAGCAATATTTTATACAGTTTCAAAAGCTTTCTCCTTCCTGTTCATATATGTAGGAATTGCTGTATAATAACTACTAATTGTCATAATTTTACACCTATAGTCACTGATATGTCAAGAGGTTGGTTGTTATAATAAAATTGGTGATGAATTGATGAAAAATATAAATTATCAATTGGTCGGACAAAGGGTAAAGCAACTACGAAATAAAAAGCATTTAACACAAGAGCAGTTAGCGGAAGCCTGCAATATTTCGACCTCTTATCTGGGACATATTGAACGTGGAAGTAAAAAATTATCACTGGAAACTGCTGTAAAAATTGCCCAATGTCTGCATGTCAGTCTGGATGCACTTGTAATTGACGGCGTTTTAGAAAACAGCGGGCTGTTATCAAATATTGAGGCGATTATTAAAAAACAGGACAAAAAGAAGCAAGAACAATTTATCCGCCTGTTGAAGATTTTAGCCAAAAACATAGATGCACTGTAGGTTCCTGCCGTTGATGCGTTTGTCCTCAATGGCAGGTTTTTTTGTGTGAAAAATAAAAATATTTTACAATGAAATTAAAAATGCAGGTTGTTTTGCCGAAAGCATATGTGACCGTATCGGCAAAAGCGCAAAAGAAAAAATGAAGGCAAATATTTACGCTGGCCTTGTTTCCAGACATCTGTTGTACGTAACTGCTGTATACAGACAATTTTAAATGTCGTGCAGGTTTGTATGGTTTTCACTATATAAATAAAAATGAAAAAATTTTTATCCGGAAAATCTCATAAAAGAAATTATAAAGAAGAATTGGATTTCACGTGAAGAGATAAAAAAAGAAAAGAATATCAGAAAAAGAAGCAATTTAGACAAAAACCGCATTTTGTTTTTGTTTGATTTTTTTGTGTTTCTCTATATAATCTAATTTGGTTTTGCTTTAATATGATAAACCGATAAAAGCAAAAATTGCACACAAAGAAAGGATTTGGAATGATGAGTAAAAGACGAAAAAGGCTGGGAACGGCCCTGTTATCCTGCATCATGCTGCTGTCCTGCTTTGCAGGCGGAAGGAGGATATGCACCGTATACATATAGCTTTTCCTGTGCACATCAGGAGATCAGCGATGACCAGTATACAACCGGCTACTCCGAAAGCAGTACGGGGCATTTGTTTGTACGGAACCCGGGTACCTATTGTGTTACAGGGTATGTAAAAGACCGCAGTGGCAGAGTTTTGACGTCTGTGCTATATGTTACCGCGGTTGAGGAAGACTTTACGATTCGTTCTTTTACAACTGATCCAGAATCACCGGTAGCGTTGGGAAATAAAATTACCTTTACGGTGTCTACTGCGGGGGAAAACGTTTATCCATATTCCAAAGATATTTATACCTGGACTATTCAAAAGGATGGGCAAGCGGTGGCAAATCCCAAGACGACCGAGATTACAGAGAAAAATGTAGGCCAGAAAACCAGTACCGCAAAAATGGAGTGGACGCCTACCGAAACCGGCCAATACATAGCAACCGTGCGAGCGGTGGATTATAAAAATAATGTTGCAGAAAAAAGCGTTGCGTTTACAGTGAGCGAAGAGATGCACGTGGAATCACTTACCGCAGACCCAAAATCACCTGTAAAAATTGGGGAAGAAATCACCTTTACGGCAATCACCAATGGGGATGGCATTTCTGCGTATTATCCGTATCACAAAGTGGAATCCTCTTGGACTGTTAAAAAGGACGGGCAGGTAGTTGCAAGCCCGGAGACGTCTTATTTCAACAGAATTGCGTACCGGAGCAGCCAGCTTCAGGCAAAGTGGACGCCTGATGAAGCCGGAAATTACGCTGTGACCGTGCAGGTGGAGGATATTGAAGGAAATTTTGCAGAGAAGACCAGTTGGTTTATAGTGGAAGATGCGTTGTGCATAGATTCGTTTACGACGGACCTGGACAACTATATGGGGATATATGGGACTGTGAATATGCGAGCGCAGGCGGCCGGCGGCATGGCCCCCTACCAGTATCAGTTCTCCTATTGGAAAACAGGAAGCAATACTGTGATACAGCCCTATTCTGATCAAAATACGGCGTCTGTGCAGTTTAAAGAAGCAGGAACATACAGGCTTCTTGTAAGCGTGAAGGATGCAAAAGGCAATGTGGCGACTGAGAAAAAGACCTTTACCGTGGCAAACCTGTATGTAATGCAGTTGAATGCAAGCAAAACAGATGCACAGGCGGGGGAAACGGTGACCTTCCGTGCAGAAACTTCCAACGAAGCCAAGGATATTACCTATAGCAATTATTATTATACGGTTACAAAGGACGGAAAGACGCAGAGCCTGACGACCAATACGGACAAGACGGCAAACTGGGCGCCACCAGAAGCCGGAACCTATACAGTCAGGCTGGGAATCCGGTACGATGAAAAAGTATTGTCATTTAAAACAATGGAATATACCGTATCGCCACCAAGCAACCGTATTACAATTTACTATAAGGGTTACAGTACGCCGTACATTCATTACCAGATAGGAGAAGGAAGCTGGACCAACGTGCCGGGAATAGCAATGGAAGAAAGCGCGGCCATGCCGGGTTATACGCATCAATACACCATTGAGCTTGGCGATGCGGCCTATGCAAACGTGTGCTTTAACGACGGGCACAACAATTGGGACAGCAGAAACGGACAGAATTACCGCTTTGAAGCGGGGACGTATACCTACCAAAACGGACAGGTGGTAAAAATAGGATAAGGATCTGGTTTGTTGAAAAAGAGAAAAAGATAAAAGGGATGGCGCCGCTTTAAAGCGGCGCCATCCCTGCGTTTTGTTTTGAAAAGCAATGCGGCATACCAAAGAGGCAGGGATAAAAATATCAGGCCGGTAGTTTTGCTTTACAAGTTTGACCTTTTTTAAGCCACGCGATGGTATCTGCAATTGTCTGGTACAGGTCGCGGGGCCGCCAACCCAACTCGCTGGTAGCCTTGTCATGGGAAAAACGGTCGTTGCTTTGCAGTGTATACAAAGAATAGCTTGTATACAGCGGGCGTTGTCTGGTGCGTTTTGCGTGCAGCTGTATAAAGGGGACGGCAGCTTTTGCAAGCCATATAGGTAAAACGGGCAAACGCCGGCCGCCGCAAATGCTGCGGACCATCTTCAGCAGTTCTTTAATTTCGTAATGCCGGTTTGATAATATATAGCATTCTCCTTTTTTACCTTTGTCCGCCGCCAGCAGACAACCCTGAGCAACATCGCGCACATCTACAAAATCGTAGCCGCCGTTTACGCAGGCGGGCAGACGTCCGCAGATGTAGTCGCTTACCAGTTGTACCAAATGGTTGCAATGAGCGTCGTACGGCCCTAAAATACCGGAAGGATGCACTACGACGGCGTCAAGCCCCTGTTTAATTTCTTCAAGCAGCAGCCTGGTTGCTTCTGCCTTCGTTTTGGCATATCCACCTGTGACCTGCTGCGGGGAAAAGCTGTAAACCTCCTTTAAAACGAGCGGCTTTGCTTTTTCCGGTATGGCATGGACAGAGCTGACATATACCATACGTTTAACCTTTTTTTCCAGGCAAAGCGCGGCAACTGTTTTTGTACCATTGACGTTCACGTCGTATAGGGTGGGGGAGGCTTTCTTGGCAATATTTATAATGCCGGCGGTATGCAGCACGATTACCTGTGCGCCCTGCGTGTCTGCAAAAAGCGGCAGAAGTGTTTCACGCTTGCGCACGTCGCCCTTATAATAAGTAACGTTGCCATGGTCTGTTGCGTGCTCCTGTGGAAGGATCAGGCCGCGTACCAGGCAATCCTGTTTTTCCAGCATACGTACCAGCGTACTTCCCAGATGGCCGTTTGCACCGGTGATAATGTAGATCCGTTTCATAATTGTATACACCTCTTATAATTTATGAACACCATGTTGGTTTTCGTTTCTAATTGTATTATAATCATCTTACAGGAAAACTACAATTGCCAGTTTTTTTTAAAATGCAAAAATATTGAACAGACGCAACACGGGTTGTTGAAAAGGAGAGGTTATTTTGAAAAAGTTTAAAAACGACCACCGCACGCGTGTGACAAAACTGCTGATACGAAAGGCCTTTACCCATCTTTTAAAACAAAAACCCATTCAAAGCATTTCTATTAAAGAGCTGTGTGAGTTGGCGGGAATTAACCGCGGTACATTTTATACGCATTATACCGATATTTATGATCTGCGCAGCCAAATGGAGGAGGAAATGCTGCAGGATTTTGAAAAAGCGCTTGCGCCGCTTTTTTCCAACGAACAGGAACAACTGACGCCTGTAAAGATAACAGCAGGGGTTTTTCAGTGTTTAAAAGAAAATTCAGACTTGTGCACCGTTACGCTGGGGGATTATGGCGACAAAGCTTTCGCGCTGAAGCTGATTAATATGGGGCGGGAAAAGTGCATTACGTCCTATTCCGGCTATTTTAAAAACGCATCTGAAAAAGAGATTGAATATTTTTACGCGTTTGCAAGCGCAGGCTGCATAGGACTGCTGCAAAAATGGCTGGAAGAGGGTATGGTAACACCCGCGCAGCAGGTTGCAGAGATGGCGGAAGACATGATGTACAGAGGGATTGGTTTTTTAAATGGAACAGACACGCGGGAGTTGGATGCAAGGAAAGAACACGAAGGAAAGACGCCGGGATAAATTTATGTAATTCTTTTTAGAAAAAAGAAAAGGCGGGCAATTTGCCCGCCTTTGTTCTTTGTCTTTTTATCAAAGCAGTCCATTTAGAACAGTTCAGACGCCGGGTCGTAACGCTGGCCGTTAAACCAGCATTCGAAATGCAGGTGCGCGCCGTAGGAATTGCCCGTGTTGCCGATATAACCTATAATTTCGCCCTGCTGTACGGCCTGGCCCGGCTCTACAACGAGCACGCTGCAATGCGCATACAGGGTGGAGTAGCCGCCGCCGTGGTCGAGCATAACATAATATCCCCAGCCGGAGCCCCAGGAATCTGTTGCATTTGCGCGTATAACCGTGCCGCTTTGCGCTGCAATAATGGGCTTGCCGTAGGCGCTGCCGTTGCAGGCAAAATCCATCCCCTGGTGGTTGCGGCTGTCGCCCCAGTAGGAGGTGATCACGTTGCATTCCGGCGCGGGCCAGATGTACCCGTTTGCGCCGCCTGAACCGTTGCCAAGGATCCCGCCGTTTTCCTGTACATACTGCTTGTGCCACTGTGCAAGCTCTTCAGACAGGGCTTCTTGCTCGGCGGAGTTTTTCTGTAGCTGGTCTTCCAGTTCCTCCTGCGTTTTTTGCAGGCGGCTGAGGACTTCGTCGCATTCCTGCTTAAGGGCGTCAAGCTCCTTGTAGTTTTTTTCAAGCTCGGTTTTGGATTGGGAGACAACGGCCTTTTCTTCTTCGAGCGCGGTTTTCTCCGCCGTGACGGCATGCAGTTTTTGGGAAAGCTTGTCAATGATTTTTGCATCAAACGAGGAGATGCTTTCGACCAGGTATGCTTTGTCTATAAAATCGTTGAAATCTTTGGCGCCCAGGATGATTTCCAACGTAGAGGCTTCCCCAGCCATATAGATTGCGCGGATGCGCTGGCCCAAAATTTCGTAATCCTGGTCAATTTCTTCCTGTTGCACGCGGATTTGCGCTTCTTTTTCCACAATTTGTTTATTACAGGTAGAAATGGTGGTGTTCAAAAGGTCGATCTGCTCCTGCAGGTTGTCGATCTTTGCCTGCAGCGCCTGTTGCAGCTGCAATTGTTCTGTGGCGTCTTCGCGCGCCTGGTCAAGCTGCCGGTCGAGCTCTTCCTGCTGTTGCTGCAGTTGCTGGCTGCGGGTTGAAAATTCGCTGATGTCTGCAATGGCGTACGCAGACGCTGTGCAGGAAAGGGCGGTGCATAAAAACAAGCACAGGCCCCGGCGCAGCAAACGATGAAATCGCATGGTGGATCTGTCCTTTCTTAATATAAATCCCGCGCGGAAAAATGTCTGAAAAGAACAGACAAAACGGGATTTTGCCGATTAAAGCTGTTTTTAATCTACCATAAACGGCGTATGTTTGCAAGGTGTTTTATAGATTGAAACGCTGCGCAGAAAAAACGGGGCAAAAAAGCAGGAAAAAGGGGGGCCTTTTGCGGCTCCAATTTTTACCAATAATTTACAAATGTATGAAAATCTTTTGAGAGATATACCAATCTTAACAGAAATGTGACCAGTTTTCACAAAACTATATACAAAATTTTATTTTTGTGGTACGGTCTAAGTGCGAAAAGCAAAGGAAAGCCTCTGTGTGAAATAAAATCACACGGACGAGCGTCCTGCGCCGAATGCAATTTTTCCCCAGATCGTTTGCCGCGGCAGATGTGTTCGGTTTAAAAATTTATGAAAGCGGACAAGCTGTTTGATGCAAACGGGGGCGTCGGCCGGTTTTGGGCACACCCTCGCCGGGGTGCGTGAAACCTATTCACAAAAATGTAGCATGTAAAATTTTTTCTTGCATGCCTACAAAAACATCATGAAAGGGAGGCATTTAACATGTCGAACAAAATGAAAAAATCGGTAAGTCTTATTTTGGCAATACTGATGATTGCAGCAATGAGTTGTATTGCAGCAACGTCTGCAAGCGCAGTAGCGGCCGGTACGCAGATTTTCTTTGACAATTCTGCGACCCAGTGGGAGCATGTGTACATCTATGGCTGGAATTACGGCCTTGCCGGCGACTTTGTAGAGTTACAGCCAATTGAAGAAGGGTCAAACATTTACGCGTATACCCTGACCTATGACACAGAAGACGGAGAAAACTTCTGCCTGTTTACAAGCTCCACAGACTGGAGCGGACGCCAGACAACAGATATCGCTACAGAGGAAGGCATGAACCTGTGGACGCCGGTTGCTTCTGCTGAAGGCGCGATTACAGGTTCCTGGAGCTACATGACGCCCCCCGCTGCAGCACCTTCTGTAACGGCAACACCTGGCAAAAACTTTGCCATTGAAATGAGCGTTACAGTTAACGAATTTAACTGCGACGGCGGTGCTCGGTATACAATCAATGGTGCGGCCCCCATTGCATTTGACGGTTCTGCCACGTTTACCATTGGCGGCGAAGACGCAAAAAAGGGTACGGTATATACAGTTGTGGTAACCGGTTTGGATGATATGGGGGATCCTATCCCCGGTGTTACTTCCACCACAACTTACACAAAGGTGGGTATGACGACAATCAACGCCACAATTGATGCCTCCTACACGGGCGACGTATACGCTTACCTGTTTGGCGGCGACCGCATTGGCGCGGCATTCTATGAAATGCAGGAGACAACGGCAGCCGAAGCAAGCCAGCGCACCTTTACGCTTGAGTTTGAGGGCGCAGCACAGGTGATCTTTACGACCAGCAATGACTGGGCGGCTGAAGATATGCAAAAACTTAACGGCACGGCGGAGCCGATGGTGGAAGCCGGCGCAACGGCAAGCTTTGACCTGGTATACCCGGCGGTAGCCTAAAAGCTTGGTTTTGCTCTTTCCTGAGCGCGCCGCTTGCGTGGCGCGCTCAGGGAGGGTCTTTTGAAAAAATATATACAGCCTGCAAGTATGCGGGCTGTCAGAGATAAATCCCCCGCCGCCCGGCCAAGGTATTGGGCGGGCGGCGGGGGCCAAACCAGACAAAGCGAGGAAAACAGACGGTGTTCAAAAAAGCCTTTTTTCCGGAGAAAAATGCAAAACGGTACAGAAACCGTGCGCCCACCCACACAGCGCACCGGTTTTAAAAGGCCGTAATCCCTTTGCCGGTGGCATATTGTAGCCCCTTTGTGCATAGAGTTGTAGGGAGGACCAGCTTATAAAGGCAAGGGGGTGGGGTGTTGTTGTATTTGTACAGTAAACGAACGTAGTTTTCTGCTTTTTGCAAGGAGAAGGCTGCGGGTTTTGTTTTTTAGGGCGGTTTTGACAAATTCCGGCTGATTCCACCATGAAATACGGGAGGCGTAAAGTATGACAAAACTTAAACGGGCCGTAAGCTGCCTGCTGGCGGCGGTGATGCTGCTGGGCATGTGCATGCTTGTGCCAGCGGCAAGCGCCGCGGAGACGGCGAATGGCCTGGTTTATGAGGAAACAAGCGGGGAAATCACGATTACAGGGTATACAGGTGTGGGTGGGGAAGTTGAAATTCCAGCTGAAATTGCCGGTAAACCGGTCACGGAGATTGCTCAGCAGGCGTTTCGTGTGAGTAAGTTTCCAGCGGCTTTAGAGATTACGAAAATTACGATACCCGACAGCGTAAAAACCATGGGAAAAGGTGTCTTTTTTGGCTGCAGCAATTTACAGGAAGTTGTTTTACCTGAAAATGTCTCCATCCCTTCTACTGCCAGTATGTTCCGGGACTGCACGGCGCTGCAGACTATTACAGTTCCTAAAAATGTTACAGCATTAAACATGTATATGTTTCAAAATTGTGAATCTTTAGAGACAATCAGTTTTCCGGAAGGAAGCCTGCTTGTTTTAATTGAAATACTTGCTTTAAAAAAAACAGCAATTTGTGAAATTGATTTACCTGAAGATTTGGAAAGAATAGAATCACAGGCCTTTGAAGATTGCACTAATTTAACAGATATTACTATACATGACAAAGTAACATTGATTGCAGATAACGCTTTTAATAATATCCCCAGGGAACAGCTAACCATCCACGGCATAGCCGGCAGCTACGCCAATACGTTTGCAATAACGAACGGCTATGCATTTGAGCCAATTCAGCAAGGTGGGGATCTAATTACCACTTACCTGCAGGCAAAGATTGACGAGGCCAAAGGGCTGGACCCGGCGCTGTATACGAAGGAGAGTTATGCCAACCTGCTGACGGCGATCGCGCACGCCGAGCAGGTGCTGGAAGAAGCCACGGAGCAGACGCAGATTGACAATGAAATTGCCGCACTGCAGGGCGT
>UQLR01000003.1 GCA_900541975.1 uncultured Oscillospiraceae bacterium
GGTCAAACGTTGCAGCCGCTTCACGCGCAAGGCCGATGACGGAAAAGCAGTCGGGGCGGTTGGAGGTAATTTCAAATTCTACTTTTATATCGTCCAGGCCGATTGCACTTTTAATATCCTGGCCAATGCTGCAATCCTCCTGCAGGACAAAAATTCCGTCCTCAATGGCATAGGGGAAATCGTGCGTTGTAAGCCCCAGTTCTCCCAATGAGCAGAGCATACCGCAGCTTAAAACGCCGCGCAGTTTGCCTTTTTTAATTTTTGTGCCATCCGCCAGCACAGAATGGTCCTTTGCAACAGGTACAAGGTCGTTCTGCTTTAAGTTGGTCGCGCCTGTTACAATTTGCAAGGGGGCGTCTTCTCCAACGTCAACCTGGCAGACAACCAGCTTGTCCGCTTCAGGATGTTTTTCAATCGAAAGAATTTTACCTACGACGACATTCTCTATTTTTGCGCCTTCCGTTTCAAAGCCCTCAACTTTCGAGCCGCTCATGGTCATTGCTTCTGCAAAGGCCCTGATTGGCATGTTTACAGGTGTAAATTCGTTTAGCCATTTCATTGAAAGATTCATTTTCTATTCCACCCTTTCTTCCAGATTGGATCAAAATTGTTTTAAAAAACGCATGTCATTTTCAAAGAAAAGGCGCATGTCGTCTATGCCGTATCGGCGCATTACCACGCGCTCCAATCCCATGCCAAGCGCAAAACCGCTGTATACTTCAGGATCGATCCCGCAGTTTGCCAGAACCTTGGGGTGTACCATACCGCAGCCCAAAATTTCGATCCATCCTTCGCCTTTGCACAAACGGCAGCCTTCTCCATGGCAGGAAAAGCACTGTACGTCCACCTCTGCCGACGGTTCGGTAAACGGAAAATGGTGAGGGCGGAAGCGCACAACAGAATCTTCTCCATATAAGCGTCTGACAAAAATTTCAAGTGTTCCCTTTAAATCTGCAAAGGTAATTCCTTTGTCAACGACAAGCCCCTCTATCTGATGAAACAGCGGGGAATGGGTGGCGTCCACCGCGTCGCTGCGGTAAACTCTTCCCGGCGATATAATGCGGATCGGCGGTTTTTGTTTTTCCATAACACGTACCTGTACAGAAGATGTCTGCGTCCGCAGAAGAATATTGTCGTTAATATAAAACGTGTCCTGCGTATCCCTTGCGGGATGGTCTTTTGGTATATTGAGCGCTTCAAAGTTATAATAGTCGTATTCAACCTCTGGCCCTTCCACAATTTCAAAGCCCATACCTACAAAGATCTCTTTAATTTCGTCGAGCACAATAGAAAGCGGATGCTTTGCGCCAAGCGTAATCTTGTTTCCTGGGAGCGTAACGTCAATTTTTTCCGCCTTAAGCTGCTCCTGCTGCTTTTTTTGTGCAAGCTGGGCTTTTTTGCTTTCAATTGCGCCTTCAATATATGCGCGCGTCTCATTTGCCATTTGCCCGACCAGCGGCCGCTCCTCCGGGGAAAGTTTCCCCATTTGTTTTAATATGGCTGTTAGCTCGCCTTTTTTCCCCAGATATTGAATGCGCAGCTGTTCCAGGTCCTGTATAAGGCTTACATGTTCCAGCGCAGCCTTTGCAGCCTGGCGAATGGACTCTAATTGGTTTTTCATAATTTTCTTCCTTTCTTACTTAAGATTGTTTCCCGCGCAAAGGCAAGGTTTGCGTCTGAAATAAAAAAGCTTTCGTCCATTTCCGTAACCGGAAAGGGACGAAAGCATGCTTCCGCGGTACCACCCTGTTTTTTGCCAAAGAGCAAACACTCCTGCGGCCAGTAACGGTGCCTGCCGTCGCAGCCTAATGGGAAAACCGTTCAGCTGCGCCGCTCAAAAGGGAACTTCATCCGTCTGTCTTTATAAACGTCCTTTCAGCCGGGGGAGCGTTCTCTCTGACAAAAAGAAATAGGCGGATTACTTCCTTTTTCACAGCGTTTCGGTGTGAATATTTTGCTTTGATACAAACTATAGCATCTTTATAAAAAAAAAGCAAGACTTTCTGTTTATAATTCTTGTAAAGCCTTTTTCTTTGTGCTATGATTTGAAAAGATAGTCTGAAAGGCAGAAATAAAAGGTGGATGTAAAATGGACGTTTTTGTGGAATATCTTGTCAAAAAAAAGAGAACGGTGCGTGACAACCTGATCACCGTTTCCATTTTGCTGTGTGTGGTTCTGCTGCCTCTTGCATGCTGTGCCCTGGCCCAGCTTACAGGGATTTATTACCTGATTATGGTGGGCTTTTTTGTGCTGATTGCTGCAATCTATGGCGCGTGGTATCTGATCACCAGCCAAAATGTGGAGTTTGAATATAGTGTAACCAACAACAATATCACGGTCGATAAGGTTATTGCAAAGCGCAAAAGAAAGCGTATTTTGAGCATGGATATAAAAAAGATTGAGGAAATGGGAAAGCTCAATGAAAAAGATTATGGACGAAGAAAGTATGATAAAATCTTTTTTGCAGGAGCCACCGAAGACGGCGACGATGTGTTTGCAGCGGTTTTTTACCTGGAAAAGTACGGGAATTGCCTTTTGATTTTTTCTCCAAATGAAAAAATCCTGCAAGCCATGCGCCCACACTTAAAAAGGGAAGTTGTCATGCAACTGTTTTATAAAAGAAATTATGCATAAAACGGTAAATAATTAAAATTTGATCGGAAAGGGAGAAGAAAATGTATCAGACTACAAAAAAGCTTTTCGCAGTCCTTTTGGCGGCCCTTATGCTTTTGGGATTTGCCTCCTGCACCACCTCGCCCGGTGGCAGCTCGACAGAGCCGACAGAACAGCCTTCCCAGGTGTCGTCCGCACAGGAGGAGACCACGCCGCAGAGTGAGCAGCTTCCGACAAAAGGGGAGTATGAGCTTGCTGCCGACATTGACCACGGCGCGATCCTTCACGCGTGGTGCTGGTCCTTCAACACAATTAAAGAAAATATGGAAAATATTGCGCGGGCCGGGTATACTGCCATCCAGACATCGCCCGTCAATGCGTGCAAGCCTGGGGAAGACGGCGGCATGCAATTGCAGGATAAAGACGGCAGTGCAAACAAAGGAAAGTGGTATTACCACTACCAGCCTACAGATTATACCATTGGCAATTATCAGCTTGGAACAAAAGAAGAATTTGAAGCTATGTGCGCAGAGGCTGACAAATATGGCGTCAGCATTATAGTAGATGCAGTTGTAAACCATATGACCAGCGATATGAATGCTGTTTCAGACAATATTTTTGATCTGACGGATTCCCCGTTCCACTCATTTGGCTCTATCAGCAATTATGGGGACAGGGAACAGGTTACGCAGGGAAACCTGCTGGCGCTTCACGATCTGAACACGCAGGATGAAGAAGTGCAGCAGTATATTTTAAACTATTTAAAGGAATGTGTGCAGGCGGGTGCGGACGGCTTTCGTTACGATGCGGCAAAGCATATTGAACTGCCGGATGACGATCCGGCCTATGCCAGCGATTTTTGGAGCGTTATTCTGGACAACGGCGCTGTTTTCCAATATGGCGAGGTTTTGCAGGGCGGCTCGGACCGGATTGCGGATTATGCAGAGATTATGCACGTGACGTCCCCGACTTATGGTCAGCAGGTGCGCAATGCGGTGCTTAATAAATCCCTTAAGGTATTAAACTGGAGCAATTATGCAGTCAATGAGGTTGAAGAGAATCGTTTGGTTACCTGGGTGGAATCGCACGATAATTACTGTAACGATGGTTCTTGGTCCATGCTCAACGAGCAGGATGTTAAGTGGGCGTGGGCGCTTATTGCGGCCAGAAGCGGTGGCACGCCGCTGTTTTTCAGCCGCCCGGACGGCGCGTCCATAGACGACCAGTGGGGAAACAACCAGATTGGCGCCAGAGGCAGCGAGCTGTTTATGGATCCGGATGTGGCTGCCGTTAATCAGTTCAGAAACCATATGGCCGGACTTTCTGAGACACTTTCCAACCCGATGGACAGCAGGGAAGCGGTCATGATTGAACGCGGAGACAAAGGCGCGGTTATTGTAAACGTCGGCGACGAGCCGCTGGCGTTGAAAAGCGTACCCAGTGTGCTGGCTGACGGAACGTATGAAGACAAGGTATCGGGCGCAAAGTTTACCGTAAAAGACCAGAGGATTGAAGGCACGGTAAAGGCCGGGCAAATTGTTGTATTGTATTAAATAAGAGAAACTGAAAATTAAAATCTCTGAAAAAGCCCCTGAAGGTATTTTTATGCTTTCAGGGGCTTGCTGTTTTTTATGCTGTGTGTTATAATGGCACTCGATTTTTTCTTTGGAGGATTTTAGAAATGTGGTTTACGTTTTCGCTGATTACAGCTCTTGCGTGGGGCGGATCGGACTTGTTTTCAAAAATGGGTGCAAACCCCAAAGATAAATACAGCCACTGGCGTATGGTGATTATGGTGGGGCTCGTTATGGGAATCCACGCCGTGTTGTATATTATTTATAAAACCTTTACAGAACCGGGCTTTTCTTACGACCCCATGAATATGGTGCGCTACCTGCCGGTTTCCTTTTTGTATATTCTTTCCATGACCATCGGCTATGCCGGCTTGCGGTATATGGAGCTTTCTGTTTCTTCCCCCATATGCAATTCTTCCGGCGCGGTTGCCATTTTGCTTTGTTTTTTAGTTATGGGGGAAACGGTTACTGCGCTGCAGCTGGTTGCGGTTATTTGTATTTTTATAGGGATTATCCTGCTTTCCGTTTATGAAAAGATTATGGATAAGCAGCAGCGGCTTAAACGAAAAATTGTGATTGATGCAAAGTATCAAATCAGCGTAATTGCAATTATTCTGCCAATTTTGTATTGTATTATAGATGGTCTTGGCACATTTGGAGACGCCTACGTGCTGGACAACTGGTTGTCAGAAGACCAGGCAAACCTGTCTTATGAGTTCACATTTCTGCTTTGTGCCGTTTTGGCGTTTATTTACCTTGTGTTTGTAAGAAAACAAAAATTCCATATATGGGATGAAAAGGTTAAAGGCGCGGGCGCTTTATGTGAAACGGCCGGGCAGTTCTTTTATGTATTTGCAATCGGCGACAATCCGATTGTCGCTGCGCCGATTATATCGTCTTACTGCGTTTTTTCCGTTCTTCTTTCCAGAATCTTTCTGAAAGAAAAGCTAAGAAAGGCGCAATACCTGATTATTTTGCTGGTGATTGCGGGGATTGTGCTGCTTGGTATTGCAGATGGCCTGTCGGGAGACGTATAAGCGGTTTTAACGTACACGCTGTTTTCGGTTGACGGCCACCACACCGCCAACGGCTCCGGAAAGCAGCATGGCGGCGGCTTTAATGACAGTTGCAAGTGTAATACTTTCTGTAGACATGCACAAACCTGCAATGACTACAACAAAAAACAGAGCCATACCTGTCAAAACACCGTAAAACATCCCGCGGCATTTGGCAATACGCACGGCTATGTAGCCGCCCCCCAGCGCACCCAGTGATGCAAATACCATTGTAATGGTAGAAAGCGCGCTGTCCGGTATGGTTTTCAGTTGAGAAAGGGCAACCGCCGCTAAAAGAAGCTCTGCCGTACACAGGATCATACCGCCGATTGTACCAAACAGAATCGCCTTTACGCCTTTAGGCATTCCGCTGTCATTATGCTTCACAGGAAAACCCCCTTAAAAATAAAAATACTGCTTTTGACAAACAAAAAATACCTATGGAAGGATGATGCGTCCATTCCATAGGTATTCTTGCTTTTTAAAAAATATACGAAATATGCAAAATCGTTTACTTTTCCTCTTCCTGCTTTTTCTTCTTTCTCTTAAAGAAACCGCCGGACGATGCAGTGTTTTTATCATCTGCCGGCTCGTCCTTAATTGTATCAACGGTAGAAATTGCCCAGCGCTTAAGCTGAATTTTATTTCTGTCCGCAGCTGTTTCTATCACAATGGAATCCGTTTCTTCTTTAATGCTGATCACTCTGCCCATAATTCCGCCTATGGTCGTAATTTCATCGCCAATTTCCAGGTTGTTGCGCATGGCCTGTTCCTGCTTTTTTCTTTTGGACTGCGGGCGGATCATAAAGAAATAAATGCCTGCAAAAATGGCCAGATAAATCAGGATAATAACCCACATTTGCCCCCCCATGCCGGAAGCGTCGCCAGACGTCCCTGTTCCAGCCGGCACACAGGAAGAAAAGGAAAGCGCAAGCAATGCTGCCGCTGCGGCAACTAAGAAAAATCGTTTCATTTTGTCCATCCTTTCGTATTTGCATACATTTTTACATTAATGCTCTCATTATAGCATAATAAATTTTTCTTGCAAGATAAATTTGCTAAATTCTGGCTCCCAAAACTTCTTTCTGTTCTTTGTAAAAACTTTCATATTTTCCTTCGTCCAACGCTTGCCGGATTTTTAAAAGCAGCGTATTGTAAAAATAAAGATTATGTATAACGGCAAGCCGCATACCCAGCATTTCACCGCTTTTCAAAAGATGGCGCAGATAAGCCCTTGAAAAATTTTGGCATACAGGGCATGTGCATTGCGGGTCAACCGGGGAAGAATCTAGCGCGTATTTTGCGTTATTTAAATTGCGGCAACCCTGCCAGGTGAACAGGTGGCCATGCCTTGCATTGCGGCTGGGCATAACGCAGTCAAACAGGTCTATACCCCTGTATACGCTTTCCAGTATGTTTACAGGGGTGCCAACCCCCATTAAATACCGCGGCCGGTTCTGCGGCAGATACGGCTGCAGCTGCTCAAGGATATGGTACATGACGAAATCCGGCTCCCCCACAGCCAGCCCGCCTACGGCGTAGCCCGGCAGGTCCAGTTCACGGATCTGTTTCATATGCTCAACCCGCAGATCGTCGTAGACGCCGCCCTGATTAATGCCGAACAGCAGCTGTTCTCTGTTTAGCGTGTCCGGCAGCGCGTTTAGACGCGCCATTTCATCCTTGCAGCGTATCAGCCAACGCGTTGTGCGTGCGATGGATTTTTTTGTATATTCGTAAGGGGAGGGGTTTTTTACACATTCGTCAAAAGCCATGGCGATGGTAGAAGCCAGATTTGACTGAATGCGTATGCTTTCCTCGGGTCCCATAAAAATTTTCCGGCCATCTATATGGGAGGAAAAATAAACGCCTTCTTCCTGAATATTGCGCAGTTTTGCCAGCGAAAACACCTGAAAGCCCCCGCTGTCTGTCAGGATTGGGCCGTTCCAGCGTGTAAAAGCGTGCAGGCCGCCCAGCTTTTTAATTGTTTCGTCGCCGGGGCGCAGGTGCAGGTGATAGGTATTACAAAGCTGTACCTGGCAGTGCAGTTCCTTTAAATCAAGCGCAGACAAAGCGCCTTTGATCGCGCCGGCTGTTGCCACATTCATAAACGCCGGCGTTTCCACAACGCCGTGCGGCGTGGTAAAGCGCGCTCTGCGTGCGCCGCCTTCCTGTTTTAAAATCTCAAACATTCGCATTGCTCCTTATAGAATCAGCATGCTGTCGCCAAAAGAGAAAAAACGGTATTTTTCTGCAACGGCTTCTTTATAGGCGTGCATGGTGTTTTCATAACCGGCAAAAGCGCTGACCAGCATAATAAGCGTGCTTTCCGGCAGATGAAAATTTGTAATCAGGCCGTCTAATACCTTAAAGGTATATCCCGGGTAAATAAAAATATCAGTCCAGCCGTCGCAAGCAATAATTTTTCCATGGGTTGTAGCGACCGATTCCAGCGTACGGCAGCTTGTTGTGCCCACAGAGATCACACGTTTTCCCGCTGCCTTTGTTTTTTGGATCAGGTCAGCTGTCTCCTGCGGAATTTCATAATGCTCCGCGTGCATTTTATGCGCTGTAACCTCCTCCGTTTTTACAGGCCTGAAGGTACCAAGCCCTACATGCAACGTAACAAAGCCGATGTTTACACCCTTGCTTTGTATTTTAGACAGCAGCTCCGGCGTGAAATGCAGCCCGGCTGTGGGCGCCGCGGCGGAACCGGGTATGCGGCTGTATACTGTCTGGTAGCGCTCCCTGTCTTTAAGTTCCTGCGTAATATAGGGCGGCAGAGGCATCTGGCCAATTTTATCCAGCGCAGAAAAAAAGCCTTCGTCGCTTGTAAACTGTACAATACGGTTCCCGTTTTCCAGCACCTGCAAAACCTGGCCCGTCATCAGCCCGTTGCCAAAAACAAAGCACGTCCCTTCTTTTGCGCGCTTCCCCGGGCCTGCAAGGCATTCCCATACGTTTTGGCGCTTTTGCTGCAAAAGTAAAAATTCCACCCTTGCGCCGGTATGGTTTTTGATACCGTAAATGCGCGCCGGTAAAACTCTGGAGTCGTTCAAAATCAGGCAGTCTCCGGCTTGCAGCTTGTCCGGTATATCGTAAAAATGCAAATGTGCAATGCTGCCGCTTTTTCTGTCAAGCGACAGCATTCTGGAGCTGTCGCGCGGTTCAACCGGCGTTTGCGCAATTAAGGCTTGCGGCAGATCATAATAAAAGTCGCTGGTCTTCATACAGGCTGTGTCCTTTCATAAAAGATTCACGATTTATAAATTGACAACATAAAATAAGGATGGTATATTATAAAGTAATAAAATATGGGGTAATGCGCGTGTTGCCGCGTGTAATTTCTATTATATTTTATTAAGGCGGAATTGACAACTTATTTTTTTAAGTTTTAATACAGGAGGATAAACATGAAGAAGTATAAGGTTGGTATTATAGGCGCAACAGGCATGGTAGGGCAGCGCTTTTCCCTGCTTTTAAGCAGGCATCCATGGTTTGAGGTGACAGCGCTTGCAGCCAGCAGCCGTTCTGCGGGAAAGGCATATCAGGATGCTGTGGGCGAGCGTTGGGCCATGCCGGACCCCATACCGGAAAACATACGGGGCATGCAGGTTTTGGATGCCTCGGAAGTGAAAAAGGTTGCCGGCCTTGTAGATTTTGTATTCTGTGCAGTGGATATGAAAAAAGATGCAATTAAAATGCTGGAGGAATCTTACGCAAAGGCAGAATGCCCGGTAATTTCCAATAACAGCGCCCACCGTGGAACACCGGATGTGCCAATGATTATTCCAGAAATCAACCCGCACCATGCGCAGATTATTCCTGCCCAGAGAAAACGGCTTGGGACGAAAAAAGGCTTTATAGCGGTTAAATCCAATTGCTCTTTGCAAAGCTATGTTCCCGCGATCGCACCAATTATGGATCTGGGTGTAACAAAAGTACTTGCCTGTACGTATCAGGCAATATCAGGTGCAGGGAAAACGTTTGAACACTGGCCGGAGATGATAGACAACATTATCCCGTATATTGGCGGGGAAGAAGAAAAATCGGAGCAGGAGCCCATGAAAATATGGGGGCGTATGGAAAACGGCGTAATTGTCAACGCCCAGGGACCGTGCATTACCTCCCAGTGTCTTCGCGTTCCTGTAAGTGACGGCCACACGGCTGCCGTTTTTGTATCGCTTGAGAAAAAGGCGTCTATGGAAGAAATTATTTCGAAATGGGAAAGCTATAAGGGCAGACCGCAGGAGCTGAATCTTCCCAGCGCGCCAAAGCAGTTTTTACATTATTTCAGGGAAAACGACAGGCCGCAAATAAAATTGGAAAGAAATCTGGAAAACGGGATGGCGGTGTCTATTGGCCGTCTGCGTGAAGACAGCCAGTATACCATTAAGTTTGTGTGTATGTCCCACAACACGCTCAGAGGGGCCGCAGGCGGTGCGGTGCTGATGGCGGAGCTTCTCTGTGCAGAAGGCTATATGGACTGACCTTGCCTATACGACAGATCAATACGATGGGGGTAATCAGATGAGTAAACCTGTTTTTACAGGCTCCGGCGTTGCCATAGTAACGCCTATGCATGCCGACGGTTCCATTTATTTTGAAGAATTTGGCAGGCTGATAGATTTTCAGATCGAAAATGGGACAGACGCGATTGTCGCCTGCGGCACGACAGGCGAATCGGCTGTGCTTAACCATAAAGAGCATTGCGATGTAATTTCCTATGCGGTTGAGCGTGTAAACGGTCGTGTGCCGGTGATTGCAGGAACCGGCAGCAACGACACAAATTATGCAATAGAGCTTACCAAAGAAGCACAGGCACTGGGCGCAGACGCCATTCTTTCCGTTACGCCCTATTACAATAAAACCTCCCAGCAGGGGCTGGTCCGGCATTTTTCCTGTATTGCCGACAGCGTAAATATTCCTGTTATACTGTATAACGTACCCGGCAGAACAGGCTGCAATATTCAGCCGCAAACGTATGTACCGCTTGCAAAGCACGAAAATATTGTGGCCACCAAAGAGGCCAGTGAAAACATATCGGCAATTGCAAAGATTTTTGCATTGTGCGGCGACTCGCTCGACGTGTATTCCGGCGCTGACGACCAGACTGTACCGATTATGTCCCTGGGTGGCTTGGGGGTTATTTCTGTTTTTGCAAACATTATGCCCCGGCAGATGCACCAGATTACACAACTTATGCTTGATGGAAAGTGCAAAGAGGCAGCCAGGCTCCATTTACAATATTTGGAACTGATGAACGCCTTGTTCAGCGACGTAAACCCAATCCCCGTAAAGACTGCCATGAATCTAATGGGCTTTACATGCGGGGAATGCAGGCTGCCGCTTGTGCCTATGAGCGCCGGCGCGCTTTCCGGGTTAAAGGAATGCCTTAAAAAGTTTGGATTGCTGTAAAATCCCGTGTGATTTGGGCGGAGGATGAAGAAATGACAAGGATAATTTTAAGCGGCTGTAATGGAAAGATGGGGCAAACGATTGTCCGTGCTGTGGATCAAAGGGAAGATGCTGTGATCGTTGCCGGGGTAGATATTTTTACCTCCTGCGGGTATGACTTCCCTGTATTTGACGATTTTTCAAAAATAGATATAAACGCAGATGTAATCATAGATTTTTCAAACCCTTCTACGCTTGACGGTTTGCTTTCTTATGCATGCGGGCATACAACGCCGGCGGTGATTTGTACAACGGGGTATTCCGCCGCGCAGGTGGCAAGTATAAAAAAAGCGGCTGAAACAGTCGCCATTTTTTATTCAGGCAATATGTCGCTTGGCATCAATCTTTTAATTGCTCTGTCCAAAAAAGCGGCCGCCGTATTTGGCCGGGAATTTGATATAGAAATTATAGAAAAACACCATAACCAGAAAATTGATGCTCCAAGCGGCACGGCCTTGATGATTGCAGACGGCATTTCTTCCGTTATGGAAAAAGAGCCGCAGTATGTGTATGACCGCCATTCTTACAGAAAGAAAAGGGAAAAAAATGAAATTGGAATTCACACAGTGCGCGGCGGTACCATTGTCGGCGAGCATGAGGTTTTGTTTGCAGGGCACGACGAGGTGCTTGCCATTAAACATCAGGCGCAGTCCAAAGAGGTATTTGCAACCGGAGCGGTCAATGCCTCTGTGTTTTTAAATGGAAGGGCTGCGGGCATGTACGATATGGCAGACCTGCTGGCGGCAAAATAAACTGGAAAGGATTGTGGCCTTTTATGAATCCTGTTGTCAATGTATCTGACGAAATTACCCTGGTATCGCTGCATGACATTCCTGCCAATATGCAGCAAATTGCAGATATTTTTGAGAAAATTGCATCCATGGGAATAGACGTAGATATGATATCCCTTTCACCGGTGCAGAGCGCATCAACTAGTCTGTCCTTTACCATCAGAGACGCAGATTTGATCAAACTGCTGGAATTTACCTCCGGGCTGCAGGGCGGAAGGGTCAAGCCGATTGTCAGCAGCGGGAACTATATTGTTTCTGTGCTTGACAAACAGATGGAAAATACCCCTGGTATTGCTGCAAAAATATTCAGAGCGGTGGCGGACGTCAATACGGACATACGCGTTATATCCACTTCAGAGGTGCAAATTTCCCTGCTTGTTACAAAAGCAGATTTTGACGCGGTATATGAATCCATTTTAAACTGCGTAAAGACAATTTAAAATATCAGGACACAGGGGCGGGAAAAGGCTCCGGCCTTGTAGAATATACTGGCCGGCTGTTCCCCCCTTTTTTTATTATAAAAGAATATAAAAGGAAGGGAAAAGACGATATGGCAAAAAAGGAAAAAAACAAACCGCAGGGAGAAAAGGAAAGCACGGCTGTTTTGGCGCAAACAGCGGTAAAGCAGCGCTTTACAATGCCGTATAACAACCGGGAATTAAGCTGGATGGATTTTAATATTCGCGTTTTGGAAGAAGCAACAGAAAAAGAAAACCCTGTTTTGGAGCGAGTAAAATTTTTATCCATTACAGCTTCCAATTTAGATGAGTTTTTTATGGTGCGCGTTGCGGGAATTATGGAACAGATTCATCAGGGCTATACGCATCCGGACCCGGCCGGGCTGACCCCGGTGCAGCAAATGGAAAAACTTTCTGTAAAAATACATGATTTTTCCAAAAAACAGTACTCCTGCTTAAACCGTTCTATTTTGCCAGTGCTTAGAAACAACGGGCTTGCCTTTTTAAAAATTAAAGAGCTCAACGAAAAACAGATGAAATTTATCGACGCGTATTTTGAAAGGCTTGTTTTTCCCGTGCTGACGCCAATGGCGGTTGATACCAGCCGTCCGTTTCCGCTTTTGGCAAATAAAAGCCTGAATATCGCGGTACGCTTAACAGATATGGAGGAAGAATCCGTATTTGCGGTGATTCAGGTTCCGTCTATTCTGCCGCGTTTTCTGGAGTTGCCTTCCTCTGAGGGCAGGGCCTTTATCCTGCTGGAAAATATTATTATGCATAAGCTTGAGGAGCTTTTTGAGCTTTACAACATAAAAGCCTTTTGCCCGTTTCGTATTACGCGGGATTCAGATTTGGATATTGATGAGGAAACGGACGATTTAATGGAGGAGATACAAAAATCTATCAAAAAGAGAAAACGCGGTAAGCCTGTACGTTTGGAAATTTACCGCAAGTGCGACAGCGAGCTGAAAAATTTTCTGATCGATATGCTGGATGTCGAGCCACAGGAGGTTTATGAGCAATCCGGTCCGCTCGACCTTACGTTTTTATCGAAGTTTGCAGGGATCGAAGGCTGCGACCATCTTCGCTTTGAGCCGATCGTGCCGGTTTCCCCTCCTGCAGATTTTTATGGCTGTGACGATATTTTTGAGGCAATCCGTGAAAGAGACCGCATGGTGCACCACCCATATGAGAGCTTTGACAGTGTACTGCGCTTTGTCAAAACAGCAGCCGACGATCCAAATGTTCTGGCAATCAAGCAAACGCTTTACCGTGTAAGCGGCAACTCTCCAATTATTGCGGCGCTGATCAGAGCGGCGGAAAACGGAAAACAGGTAACCGTACTGGTTGAACTGAAGGCGCGGTTTGACGAAGAAAACAATATCCACTGGGCCAAAAAACTGGAAAAAGCGGGCTGCCATGTGATTTATGGTCTTACCGGGCTTAAAACGCATTGTAAAATATGTTTGGTCGTCCGGCGCGAACATAACGCAATCCGCCGATATCTGCACATGGGTACAGGCAACTATAACGATATTACCGCGCGCCTTTATACAGACATCGGCATGTTTACCTGTAAAGAAGCGTATGGAACCGATGCGTCGTCCCTGTTCAATGTTTTGACAGGATATTCCCTTCCCCCGGAGTATAATAAGTTTATCGTCGCCCCTACGGGTATGCGCAAATTTTTTGAGGATATGATAAAAAAAGAAACGCTCAATGCAAAGCAGGGGCTGCCTTCCGGAATTACGGCAAAGGTCAATTCACTGGTAGATCCTTCGATTATTGAACTCTTATATAAAGCTTCGCAGGCGGGCGTGAAAATTAAACTGATTATCAGGGGGATCTGTTGCCTGATCCCGGGGATTAAAGGCGTCAGTGACAACATCAGCGTGCATAGTATTGTGGGGCAGTTGCTGGAACACAGCCGTATTTTTAAATTTGAAAATGCGGGCGACCCGGTTGTATACATGGGCAGTGCAGACTGGATGCAAAGAAACCTGGACAAGCGTGTGGAGCTGGTTTTTCCTGTGGAGGATGAACTGCTGAAAAAGCGTGGTTTTGCTATTTTAGATCTTATGCTGAAAGATACGGTCAATGCAAGAATTCAGCTTTCAGACACGGCTTATCTGCATATTGATAAGCGCGGCAAACGGGTGGTTAATTCCCAGACGCAATTTTCCCAGCTTGCCAAGAAAGAGCAGCGCAGTGTAAAAAGGATGAAAGAGAGCAAGACAATCGGAACGCCTATTTTGCCAAAACATGCGCAGCAAAAATAAGATCAAAGATGAAGGACGTGATACAGTGAAAAGAATTGGTATTTTAACAAGCGGCGGGGACTGTCAGGGGCTTAACGCTTCCATACGGGGTGTGGCAAAGGCTTTATATGCCCATTACGGGTCGGACGGTATTGAAATATATGGGATTATTGACGGTTACCGCGGATTGATTTATGGCGAATACAGGCAGATGAAACAAGAGGATTTTTCCGGTATCCTTACCCGCGGCGGAACTATTCTTGGCACGTCCAGGCAACCTTTTAAACTGATGCGCGTTGTGGACGAAAACAGCGTAGATAAGGTCAAAGCCATGAAGGAGCATTACAAAGAACTTAAGTTGGACTGCTTGGTGATTCTGGGTGGAAACGGCACACAGAAAACGGCCAACCTGCTGTGTGAAGAAGGCTTAAATGTTGTGTCTTTACCCAAAACCATTGACAATGACCTTTGGGGGACAGATATGACGTTTGGGTTCCAAAGCGCTGTTGATATTGCAACCAATGTAATCGACTGCATTCATACAACGGCAACTTCGCACGGCAGAGTGTTTATTGTAGAGGTTATGGGGCATAAGGTTGGATGGCTTACCCTGTACGCCGGTATTGCGGGCGGAGCAGACATTATTTTGATTCCAGAAATTCCATACGATATACAGTCTGTCATTCAGACCGTAAAAGCCAGAACGGGCAGTGGGAAAAATTTCTCTATTCTGGCTGTAGCGGAAGGCGCCATTTCCAAAGAGCTTGCAGCACTGCCTAAAAAGAAAAAGAAAGCGGCGATAGCAGAGCTTGCCTATCCCTCTGTTTCCTATAAAATTGCCTATGAAATTGAACAGGCAACCGGGCAGGAAACAAGGGTTACGGTTCCGGGCCATTTTCAGCGCGGCGGCAGCCCATGCCCCTATGACAGGGTGCTCTCTACGCGCTTTGGCGCGGCGGCAGCCCAGCTGATTATTCAGGAAAAGTACGGCAATATGGTGTCGCTGATTAACAATCAGGTTGTTCCCGTGCCGTTAAACCAGATTGCCGGAAAGCTGAAGGCGGTTCCTGTGGACAGCGATATTATCCAGACAGCCAGGCAGATTGGTATTACATTTGGCGAATAAAAGGAGGCAGATTATATGGCGGATTATGCGGCGAATCCTGCAAAAACCGGCGCGCGCGGCAAAGCGGACGATGTGGAAATTATCCAGCAGGAAAGAAAACGCTGGCTGTTTTTCGGCCTGCCGTTTACGTTTACAAAATACACCCTTACCAACAGAAAACTTTTGATAAACGAAGGGCTTCTGACAAGTAAAGAAAACGAAATTCTGCTTTACCGCGTGCTGGATATTACACTGCAACGCACACTTTTGCAGAAAATGTTTGGGCTGGGTACGGTGGTTGTAGAATCCCAGGACAGGTTCCAGCCGCACTTGGTCGTTAAAAATATTAAAAACTCCCAGATGTTTAAAAACAATCTTTCAGATGCCGTTGAAGAGGAAAAAATAAGGCTTCACATGCGCAGAGGGGAAATTATAGGCGACGACCACGGCCCGTATGATTCAGAAACGTGCGACCATAATGACGCCTTCCCCGATGCAGTGGATGATTCGTTTCACGACGGCTTTGACGGGGGCTCGCCGCAATAAGCGCCGCTCTGCCCGATATGTGGGAAAAACGCCTGTACACGCAACCCGCCGCTCCGGCATAGAATGTAATAAAAAAGGAGCGAGGTGATATATGTGGGCAAGCAGTTAATTATGCTGACTTCCATCACATATGCAATGAAGGGAAGGTCTATTCTGTTAAAGCATGGTATAGCCGCCGATATAGAGAGAACGCCGAAACAGGGCGAGGCAAACAGTTGCGGTTACAGCCTTTACGTACCCACACGGACAGATGAAGCAGAAAAAATTCTTATAAACAACGGTATAACCGTTCTTGGCCGAATAAGCAGGGAGGTTGTGCCGTGATCTATCTTGACAACGCGGCAACGACCTTTCCAAAGCCGCCGTCGGTTACAGCAGCGGTTCACGAAGCGTTAAAAAATTACGGAGCAAATCCCGGGCGCAGCGGCCACAGACTTTCTATGAGATCTGCAAAAGAAATATACGATTGCAGGGTAAAGGCCGCGGCGCTTTTTAATGCAGAAAAAGAAGAAAATGTCGTTTTTACGCTGAATTGTACGCATTCTATCAATATTGTTTTAAAAGGGCTTCTGAAAAGCGGGGATCATGTAGTATGCTCGAATCTGGAGCATAATTCTGTTATCCGGCCGCTGACGGAACTTGAAAAGAAAGGCATAACCTTTACGCAGGCTACCGTTTATCCGGGGGACAACGATAAAACGGTAGACGCTTTTCGCAATGCATTAAATGGTAAGACAAAACTTGTTGTATGCACGCACGCTTCCAATGTTTGGGGTGTGCGCCTGCCCGTCGAGCGCCTGACCGCCCTGTGCCACGAATATGGCATACAGATTCTGGTCGATTGTGCGCAAACGGCGGGAACCATCCCAATTGATTTACAGGAAAATAAAATAGATTATTTATGTACCGCCGGGCATAAAGGCTTGTATGGGCCAATGGGAACAGGGCTTCTCATTACGGCAAACAGCGACCAGATTTCTTCGTTTATGCAGGGCGGCACCGGCAGCAGTTCCATTTCTTTTGAGCATCCGGCGATTATGCCGGACAAATTTGAAAGCGGTACCCCCAATTTACCGGGGATTGCAGGGCTGAAAGCCGGTATAGAATTTGTATCCAGAATCAAAGAGAAAACAATTGCGTCGCATGAGATGGCGCTCATTCGGCGTTTATATGATAAACTGGCAAATCTTTCTTTTGTCAGGCTTTATACAAAAAAACCAGATCTTGGCCATTTTTCACCTGTTTTATCGTTTAATGTCCAGGGGATGGACAGCGAAACAGTCGCAGAGCATTTAAACCGCCATTACGATATTGCGCTGCGTGCCGGGTTGCACTGTGCGCCGGTTGCGCATGCAGCCTTTGGTACGTTGGAAACAGGCGCGGTGCGCGTAAGCCCTTCCTATTTTTCCAATGCGGCGCAGATTGACCGTTTGGCCTTTGCGGTTATGCAGATGAAGCAAAGGTTACAAAAAAGTTAAAAAACAGTTAAAAAGGTATTTCCATTAGAGGGGATATATGTTAAAATAAATCAAAGATACAGGGATTTTAACAAAACCGGAAGGAAGAAAAATATGCAGCTGATCCATTCTTTTTTTTCAATTATCAGAACCTTTGAAATAAAAGATCTTGTAGATATTCTCTGCATAACCTTTGTTATATATGGTATTTTAAAGCTGGTGCGCGAAACAAGAGCGGAACAGCTCTTAAAAGGCGTGGTAATCCTGGTTGCCGTTTATTTGCTTGCGTTCACCTTCCAGCTTACCATGCTGACCGCTTTGCTTAGAAACTTTTTTGAATTTGGCGTTATTATCCTGTTTATTATTTTTCAGCCGGAAATCAGAAAAGCGCTTGAGCAGATTGGGCGCAGCAAGCTTTCAAAGAATTTTAAATTTGGTATGCAGGCGAAAGAAGACCATCATGAAGTTGCCCTGCAAAAAAAAGCCATCAGCGCCGTTGTAGATGCGGCGCTGGTGTTTCAGCGTGCAAAAACAGGCGCTTTAATTGTATTTGAAAGAAGAACAAAACTGGGCGAAATTATTGACACTGGAACCATTGTTGACGCAGAGCCGTCTGTTTCAGTCATTGGAAACCTGTTTTTTAACAAGGCGCCGCTGCATGACGGCGCGGTAGTTATGCGCGACGGACGGGTCTATGCCGCAGGCTGTATTCTGCCGCTTACAAAAAATGAGGAAGTGGATGTCAACCTTGGAACACGTCACAGGGCGGCCCTTGGCATGAGCGAAGAATCCGACGCGGTGATCGTAGTTGTTTCTGAAGAAACCGGGAATATTTCTGTGGCATACAGAGGCAGGCTTACCAGGGATTATACAAGAGATACGTTAAAGGAAAGGCTCGAAGAGCTTTTGCTGCCTGGCGATAAGACAGATATTATAGAGCTGATTCCCATTTTCTCATCCAGGAGAAAGGAGAAAAGGCATGAAAAGGATTAAATCATTTTCGCTGAGCAAGCTTTTTAGGAACAATAAATTTCTAATTGTGTTTTCTTTTTTAATGGCATGCGGCTTATGGCTCTTTTTCTCGCAGAATACACAGGAAGCAATTGAATACACCGTTTCGGACATCCCTATCACAATCCCGCTTTCAGATGCCGCTAAGGAGGACGGGCTTACAATTTTCAGCGGTGGAGATACGACCGCCTCTGTCTTGATATCCGGCAACAGGCTGACGGTTGCAAATGTAACAAAGGACGACATTCAGGTGGTTGCGTTGCAGGCTTCCAACACAATTACCGCTCCGAACACGTACTCGCTTGAATTAACCGCCAGAAAAAACGGCGTAAAGTCCGATTATGAAATACTATCTGTTACACCACAGATTGTAAGCGTATATGTTGACCGTCAAAGCTCGCGCGAATTTTCCCTGACAGACAATGTGGATTACAGCGGCATACGGACAGATTCCACCTATTTCAGGGGAAAGGCTGTCTATTCTACAGATACAATCACCGTATCCGGCCCTCAGACTGAGGTAATGAAGGTAGATAAAGTCGCAATTGAAGGGGGATTTTCAGGTGATTTAAGAGAAACCACTTCCCAGGACTATGAAATTGTTCTGTATGATACTACCGGAACACAGATCAAAAGCGAGCTTTTAACCACAAATGTGGAAAATAATATGGTCACGGTTACTGTACCGGTCCTGCCCAAAAAGGAGCTTCCTTTAGAGCCGCAGTTTACAGACGTACCGTCCGGCTTTGACGTCGGTGCGGTTGCAACGGTTACGCCGTCTTCCCTGATGATTGCAGGGTCAGAGGAGGCCATGCAGAGCCTCAACTCTATTTCTCTGCAGGCAATTGATTTTTCACAGGTATCTCCGGACAATACGGAGTTTACGCTGCCAATCGACCTTCCGGCAGGATGTATTAATATCAGCAATGAAAGCAATGCAACTGTTTCGCTGGATCTTTCCGGCTATGATTCCACCGTGCTTACAGTCAGCAGGTTTACCTTTGATAATTTAGACGACGGATATACGGCGGTTGCTATGACGACAAGTATAGATGTTACGGTCATAGGGCCGGAAGATGTGGTTTCCGAGCTTACAGCAAGCGATGTGGAAGCGCAAATTGACTTGAGCAGTCTTGGCGACGGTTTTGTCGGTACAGCGGAAATGCCTGTTAATATACGCATTAAAAACCAGTCAAAATGTTGGGCGTATGATACGCAGGCATATACGGCAAACGTCACGGTCAGCAGAACAGAATAGTAAAAATACCCGTATACAACCGTATACGGGTATTTTCTGTGTTTTTTCCACAAGCTGTTTTTTCAGGGTTGTTATGATACGCGCAATATGGTATAATTTTTGCGGTTAAGGTCAATTTTGGAGGTGCTTATCCCGTGATGACAGACATTGAAATTGCACAGCAGGCGCAGCCTGTACCGGTTTTACAAATTGCAAAACAGTTGGGAATCAGGGAGGAAGAAACGGAAAGCTACGGGCGTTATAAAGCAAAGCTCAACGACCGGCTGTTTGCACGTTTAAAAGATCACAAGGATGGAAAACTCATCCTTGTAACAGCAATTAACCCAACGCCGGCAGGAGAAGGAAAAACGACCACAACGGCTGGGCTTGGACAGGCCATGGCAAAAATAGGAAAGAAGGCAATTGTTGCGCTGCGTGAGCCCTCGCTTGGCCCTGTTTTTGGAGTAAAAGGCGGCGCGGCGGGCGGAGGTTACGCGCAGGTGCTTCCTATGGAAGATATTAATCTGCATTTTACAGGAGATATGCATGCAATTACATCTGCAAACAATCTGCTTTGCGCTATGCTGGACAACCATCTGCAGCAGGGAAACACCTTGTCTATTGACCCGCGCAGAGTTTTGATAAAACGTTGTCTGGATATGAACGACCGTGCGCTGCGCAATATCGTGGTCGGCCTTGGCGGAAAAGTAAACGGCATTCCGCGCGAAGACGGGTTTATGATTACCGTGGCAAGCGAAGTTATGGCAATTCTGTGCCTTTCAGAGGATTTGCAGGATCTAAAGCGCAGGCTTGGTAATATTTTAGTGGCCTATACGGCGGCCGGCCGTCCGGTCTATGCAAAAGACCTTCACGCACAAGGCGCAATGACAGCACTTTTAAAAGACGCAATCATGCCCAATCTGGTACAAACGCTGGAAGGAAGCCCGGTTATTATGCATGGAGGGCCTTTTGCCAATATCGCCCATGGCTGTAATTCTGTCAGAGCTACCAAGCTGGCGCTGAAGCTTGCGGATTATTGCATAACAGAGGCGGGTTTTGGCTCAGACCTGGGCGCGGAAAAATTTCTGGATATTAAATGCCGTTGCGCAGGGCTTCGCCCAAATGCAATTGTGGTAGTGGCTACCTGCCGCGCGTTGAAATACAATGGCGGGGCGCTTAAAGAGACGCTCCAAAACGAAAACATGGAGGCGCTGCAAAAGGGGATTGGAAATCTGGGCGTGCATATTGATAATATGCGCAGCTATGGGGTTCCGGTCGTTGTGGCAATCAACCGGTTTGACACGGATACAAAGCGGGAACTTGCCTTTATTGAGCAATATTGTACACAAAAGGGCGCAGATTTTGCACTTTCAGAAGTTTTTGCAAAAGGTGGCGCCGGCGGAATTGCGCTTGCGCAAAAGATATGTCGGGCAGTGGAACAGCCGTCTGATTTTTCACCGGCTTATTCTTTGGATATACCATTAAAACAAAAAATTTTGGCGGTGGCGACTAAAATTTACGGTGCCTCCGGCGTTGTATATACCTCTGCCGCGGAAAAGGCGCTCAGAGAGGTAGAATCTCTTGGCGGCGGGGCACTTCCGGTATGTATTGCCAAGACGCAGTATTCCCTTTCAGATAACCCGGCGCTTTTGGGTGCGCCAAAGGATTTTACCATAACGGTCAGGGATGTGCGTCTTTCCAGCGGTGCCGGATTTGTCGTTGTGCTTACAGGCGATATCATGACCATGCCCGGCCTGCCAAAGGAGCCGGCCGCACAGAGAATAGACGTCAGCCAAGACGGCGTGATCTCCGGGCTGTTCTGACCTGCAAATTGTAAGAATGGATGATAGCCAAATGACAGTATGGAAGAGCACCTGTGCGGAAGAAACCCGCAAGATTGGTGAAAAGATTGCGCAGACGTTGAAAGGGAACGAAGTTATCGCCCTGTTTGGCGGACTTGGCATGGGAAAAACCATGTTTACCACAGGGCTTGCCTGCGGACTTGGGATTAAAGACGGTGTATCCAGCCCAACCTTCGCGCTTTGCAATGTATATAGCGGAAAATTTACCATTTATCATTTTGATATGTACCGCATATCCGGATGGGACGATTTATATGCCGTCGGTTTTTTTGATTATCTTGGCACCGGTGTTCTTGTAGTTGAGTGGAGCGAAAATATAGAAAATGCGCTTCCGGAGGACGCCATACGCATTACGATAGAAAAGGGAGACAGGGAAACAGAACGTATTTTTACAATAGAGGGGGCAAAGGAAATATGAAACTGCTGGCGGTCGATTCTACTGCCGCGCCCGCCTCCGTAGCGATTTGGGAAGACGGAAGGCTTTGCGGGGAATTTTTTATTCATACCAGTCTTACGCACAGCGTAACGCTAATGCCAATGTGCCAGGCTCTTTTGCAAAATACCATGACGGATATAAAAGAGATCGACGCTTTTGCAGTGACTGCCGGCCCTGGATCCTTTACCGGCGTGCGTATTGGCGTGGCTGCGGTCAAAGGAATGGCGCAGGCTTTGGATAAACCCTGTATTGCCGTGTCTACACTGGAGGCCATGGCTCAGAACCTGCTGGGGACGGACTGTATTATATGCGCTGTAATGGATGCGCGCTGTAAGCAATTTTACAACGCACTGTTTCAAAGCAAAGGCGGAGTGCTTACCCGGCTTACGCAGGACAGAGCCTTGTCCCATGTACAGCTGGCTGCGGATTTAAAAGCGTATCAAGAACGGATTATTTTGACAGGCGACGGAAGCCAGGCGGCTTATGCGCTTTTGTCGGACGAAGTAAAAAATCTGGAGCTTGCACAGCCGCTGCTCCGTTATCAGCGGGCCGGAGGTGTTGCCATGGCGGCGTACCGGCTCTATATGCAGGGTGAACATTTCACAGCGGCGCGGCTTATGCCGTTTTACCTGCGCCTGTCACAAGCGGAAAGAGAGCTGAAAAAGAAAACTGAGGGGGCAAAAAAATGCTAGCGTTGGGAGCGGATCATGGCGGTTATCAAATCAAGGAAGCCGTCAGACTTTATTTGGAGGAAAAAGGGATTGCCTATAAGGATTTTGGCGTTTTAGACGGAGAGGCCGCCGATTACCCTGAGATTGCCAAAGAAGTTGCAAAGGAGGTAGCAGCAGGAAAGGCCGAAAAAGGGATTTTGTGCTGCGGCACGGGAATCGGAATTTCTATTGCGGCAAATAAAGTGAAAGGAATCCGCGCCGCCGTCGTTGCAGATGCGTTTTCCGCAGAAATGGCGCGTCGCCATAACGATGCGAATATCCTTTGTATGGGTGGCAGAGTAATAGACGGGGAAAAAGCTGTCTGCTTTACCGACATTTTTTTGCGTACCCCGTTTGACGGGGGGCGTCATCAAAAGCGAATTGATATGGTTGCCGCAATGGAAAATGAGAAGGAACAATAAAAAAATCAGCAGAAACGGGGGATTCAGACAATGGAAGAACAAATTATAATATTTGACCATCCACTGATCCAGCATAAGCTGACTTTTTTGCGTGATAAAAACACAGGTAGTAAGCTGTTTCGGGAGCTTATAGGAGAAATTTCCATGTTTATGTGCTATGAGGCGACCCGAAATCTGAATTTGCAGGAGATTGAAATTGAAACGCCAGTGGCGCCGTGCAAAGCCAATATTATAGCGGGAAGAAAGCTTGCGTTTGTTCCAATCCTGCGGGCCGGCTGCGGCATGCTGGATGCAATGCTGCAGATGGTACCGGCCGCGAAAGTCGGTCATATCGGCCTTTACCGCGACCAGCAGACGCATCAACCTGTAGAATATTACAGCAAGCTGCCGGCTGACGTTCACGAGCGCGACGTTTTTGTGCTCGATCCCATGCTTGCTACAGGAGGCTCAGCAGTGGACGCAATTTCAATCCTTAAAAAAAGTAGCCCCAAAAGTATAAAATTTCTATGTATCATCGCCGCTCCGGAAGGAATTGCTGCGCTTACAAAAGCGCATCCGGATGTACAGGTGTTTTGTGCGGCAAAGGATGACCATCTCAATGAAAATGCCTATATTGTGCCTGGGTTGGGCGACGCAGGCGACAGGATTTTCGGTACAAAATAAAAAATACGTACAAAAAAACAGATGCCGCGGTTGTGCATATATCAAGCACAGCCGCGGTATTTTACAGCAGACGAAAACAGTTTTGGGCAAGTGTAAAACGCAGGCGCGAAATGCGCTTTTTACACAGTGCCGCTTGTTGGGATTATTTCAGTGCAATGGAAAAAGGTGCATTGGTAAGCCGGTACGGCAGACAGAAAGGTACAGAAACAGGGGGATTTTTACAAAGCTTTATGAATGTTTTATAAACAATTCGGAAAATATATTGTGTTCTCCTGTGCATATGTTATAATGAAGCCGAATTTAAAGAGAAAGGAGATGGAACTACAGGAAAATGGATGCGTCAATTTTGGTGGTAGATGATTTATCGTTCCCCAGAAAGCTGACAAAAAGAGCGCTGGTAAACGCGGGCTATACGCATACGCTTGAAGCCGCCAACGCAAAGGAGGCTCTGCGCTGTGTGAACGAACAGACGCCATCGCTTGTTTTGCTGGACGGTTCTTTGCCGGACAGCCGCGATTTATCGCTTTTAAAGAAAGTGTTGGAAATTTCGCCGCAAACCAAGGTTGTAATGGTGTTTGCACAAACGGAAGACGCGCAAAAGGAAGAAGCGATTACAATGGGTGCAAAAGGCTACATAGTAAAACCATTTAACGAAGAAAAGCTGCTTTCCGTCGTCAACAATGTAATGGCGGGGTAAGCCGTAAATAGAGTCGTGTATTCTCGGTTTGATTATCAATAGGTTTCCAAAGAGAATTCCGGCATAAAATGCAAAAAAGACAGGCATATTTTCTGCCTGTCTTTCTTTTATCCCAATCCAGTATTTTTTAGCAGAGCGTGCCTGCACCACCATACTGCTTTTTACAGTCTGACCGGAACCCCCTTTTTTTGTAGGCAGGCCTTTAATTGCGGAATAGAAATTTCGCCAAAATGGAACAGTGAGGCCGCAAGTACTGCGTCGGCGCTTCCTTTTGTAAACGCGTCGTAAAAATGCTGCATACTGCCTGCACCTCCCGATGCAATCACAGGGATGCCCACCTGTTCAGATACAGTCTTGGTCAGTTCCAGGTCGTAGCCGTTTTTTTGTCCGTCGCAGTCCATGCTTGTCAGCAATATTTCGCCTGCGCCGCGTGCTTCTGCCTGCACAGCCCATTGTACGGCGTCAAGCCCCGTTGGTGTGCGCCCGCCGTTTATATATACTTCCCATCCGCCCAGACGCCGTTTCGCGTCAATCGCAGCCACAACGCACTGGCTTCCAAATTTATAGGCGGCTTCGCTGATTATTTCCGGACGCAGCACAGCCGCAGAATTGACGGAAACCTTGTCGGCGCCCGCTCTTAAAATTTCTGTAAAATCGTCCACAGTGCGGATGCCGCCGCCTACGGTAAATGGAATAAAAATAGTATTTGCAACTTTTTGCACAATGTCTATTATAATTTTACGTGCATCGCTTGAAGCGGTAATATCCAGCAATACAAGCTCGTCCGCCCCCTGGCTGTCATAAGCGGCGGCGGCCTCTACGGGGTCGCCTGCGTCGCGCAGGTGAACAAAGCTGGTCCCTTTTACAACCCTGCCGCTTTTTACATCCAGACAGGGAATAATTCTTTTTGCATACATGCAGGTGTGTTCCTTTCTTTTATACCGGCTGTCCGGCCATACCGGCAAAGTTTTTCAGCATCTTCAGGCCTGTTTCACCGCTTTTTTCGGGATGAAACTGGGTGGCAACCACATTTTTGTATTGGACGGAAGCGTCTATAACCGTGCCGCCGTATTCTGTCTGTGCCGTTACAATAGATGGCTGGGACGCCTTAAGGTAATAAGAATGTACAAAATAAACATAGGGATTTTCTTCTATACCGGCATAAATGCCGCCGTAGTCCCGGATGGAAAGCGAATTCCAGCCCATGTGGGGAATCTTCAGTTTCCCTGTTGTATTGGGAATTTTCCGGATACTGCCCGGAAAAAAAGACAGGCCGTCCACGCCCGGGCTTTCCTCGCTGCCCGGGAAAAGCAGCTGCAAACCCAGGCAAATACCTAAAAAGGGTTTTCCCGTGTTTTTAAACGCAAGCACGGCGCTGCGCATATGGCGCTGCTCCATACAATGCATGGCCTCTCCAAACGAGCCGACCCCAGGTAAAATCGCGCCGTCACAGCGTAACAGAGTTTCTTTGTCGCGCGTGATAATACATTTACATCCAATATGTGTAAGCGCTTTTACTACGCTTTGCAAATTACCTGCGCCATAGTCGATTACAGCAATCATAATTCAGTCTCTTTCTGTAAAAAATTTAGTTTATTCTATCATATTCAGGCCGTTTTGGCAATTCATTTGAAAGAGAAAAAAGCAATCCTGCAAAAACTGCCTTTTATTTCTGTGTATTTGCTTGATTTTTACAAGACTACGTATTAAAATTGATTTAAATATGCAATTTCAATCAACGCAAACGGCTGAATGCAAAGGAAATGGTAAAATGGAAAAACATTTGTTTTTAAGGATAGAATCACAACGGAAAAAACTTTCAAAGGGACAAAAGCGCATTGCGGCCTATATCGAAGAATGCTATGACAAGGCGGCTTTTATGACGGCCTCCAGACTTGGGGAAACAGTTGGCGTCAGCGAATCGACTGTTGTGCGCTTTGCAACCGAGATCGGTTATGACGGGTATCCCAAGCTGCAAAAAGCCATGCAAGAAATGATACGCGATAAGCTGACGTCCGTACAGCGCATACAGGTAACCGTCGACCGCATAGGCGGTCATAATGTGCTGGAAAGCGTGCTCAACCAGGATATTGATAAAATCCGGGCGACACTGGAGGAAACCTCGCGGGATGATTTTATCAAGGCGGTCAAGGCGATTGTCGGTGCAAAGAATATTTATATTTTTGCAGTCAGAAGCTCTTCTGCGCTTGCCAGCTTTCTGGGATACTATTTTGACCTTATGTTTGGCAACGTGCATGTGGTAAGCACAACAAGCAAGATAGAAATTTACGAAAAGCTGCTCCATATTAATGAAAAAGACGTTATTATCGGCATTAGTTTCCCGCGTTATTCCAAAACAGCTGTGGAGGCCATGCAGTTTGCATCTGACAGAAAAGCAGGCGTTATCGCATTGACGGACAGCATGGTTTCTCCGCTTGTCGGCCCGGCGGATTATGTGCTGCTTGCGCGCAGCGACATGGCATCGGTGGTCGATTCGCTCGTAGCGCCGCTAAGTATGATCAATGCGCTGCTTGTGGCAACCGTACTAGAAAAGAAGGAAAACGTCGAACAGACCTTTACAAAGCTGGAGCAGGTTTGGGACGAATACGACGTTTATGCAAAAACGTCGGAGCAGATTGATGTGGGCGAAGGCCTTCCGGGGCAACAGTGATGCCCGGCAGGCGTATATTGGTAGTCGGTGCGGGCGCAGCCGGAATGATGGCGGCTGGGACGGCAGCGCAAAACGGCGCGCAGGTAACGGTGCTTGAACGTAACGCCCACACCGGCAGAAAGATTCTGATAACGGGGAAGGGAAGATGCAATGTTACAAATGACTGTGACGTCCGTGATTTTATAGCCGCCGTGCCGACAAACGGAAACTTTTTGTTCGGTGCGGCCAGCCGCTTTTCCCCGCATGACGCCATGCGTTTTTTTGAAAGCCGCGGCCTTGCCCTGAAAACAGAGCGTGGACGCCGCGTTTTTCCACAGTCGGACAAAGCGGCGGACGTAGTGGGAACACTGACCCGCTTTTTGCAGCAAACAGGCTGCAGGGTTGTCCGCGCACGGGCGCAGGCGCTTTTGTTGAAAAACGGCCGGGTGCAGGGCGTACGTACGGAAGATGGAAAAATATTCTCTGCCGACTGCGTAATCATTGCCTGCGGCGGCTTATCTTATCCGCGTACAGGTTCTACCGGCGATGGGTACAGCCTTGCACGTGCTGCAGGGCATACGGTCACGCCGCTTGGGCCGTCTTTGGTTCCACTGGTGTCTGACGATGCGTTTTGCCCGGCGCTTCAAGGCCTTACACTGAAAAACATTGCGATTAAAGTAACGGATCAGGAACAGAAAAAAGAAATATATAAAGATTTTGGGGAGCTTCTTTTTACGCACTTTGGCCTGAGCGGGCCGGTCGTTTTAAGCGCAAGCGCGCATATGCGCTCCATGCGCAAGGGAAGATATACGGTCCATATTGACCTGAAGCCGGCCCTTTCAGAGGGGCAGCTGCAAAAAAGGCTGCTGCGCGATTTTCTGGAGAATAAAAACAAAGCCTTTTTAAACGCGTTGCACGGTCTGCTGCCTAAAGCGATGCTCCCCGTTGTAGTTACACGGGCCTCCATTCCGCCGCAAACCAAATGCAATGTCATAACAAGGCAGCAAAGGGCGGATTTTTTAAAACTGCTTAAAGATTTTACTGTGCAGATCAAAGGGTTTCGTCCGGTAGAAGAAGCCATTATTACAGCAGGCGGCGTGCATGTGAAAGAAATTGATCCCAAAACCATGCAGTCCAGGCTTGTAAAGGGTCTTTATTTTGCTGGTGAAGTGATAGACGTGGATGCATATACAGGCGGGTATAATTTGCAAATTGCTTTTTCAACAGGCTATCTTGCAGGTATAAGCGCCGCCGGTTTGCCATAAATCAGACAGAAATACAAATAAGAAAGGAACCAGTAAAATGACAGCAATTTCAATTGACGGCCCTGCCGGCGCAGGGAAAAGCACCCTTGCACGGCTTGCGGCAAAAAAACTGCATTTTATATATGTGGACACGGGCGCGCTTTACAGAGCAATCGGCCTCAACGCTCTGTTAAACGGCGTAGCGATCAGTGATGAGGAGCGGGTTAAAGAGCTGCTTGCAAAAACAAAAATTGAGCTTGCGTTTCAAGACGGCGTACAGCGTGTATACCTTAACGGAAAGGATGTGTCGGACGATATCCGAACGCCGGAGGTTTCCATGGCGGCATCGGGCATTTCTGCACTGAAGCCGGTGCGCGATTTTCTGCTGGGCCTGCAAAGAAGTATGGCGGAAAAATACGATGTGATTATGGACGGCAGGGACATTGGCACGGTTGTGCTGCCAAATGCACAAATTAAAATTTTTCTTACCGCTTCGGCCCGATGCCGTGCGAAGCGCCGTTATGATGAGCTTACTGAAAAAGGGATGAACGTAAAATTTGAAGATATTCTGCAGGATATTGAAACAAGGGATTATAACGATTCCCATCGTGCCATTGCACCGTTAAAGCCAGCATGCGGCAGTATTTTGCTGGATACCTCTGACGAGCCGCTTGAAGTATCGCTTACAAGGCTTGTTCGTATGATTGAAGAGCGCCTTTAAAAACGGAGGAAAGAAATATGCAAAAAAAAAGGTTTCTATATAGTTTGGCCAGGGTAATTTGCACGCCGCTTTTTAAGCTTCTCTACCGCTACCGCTATACAAATAAAGACAACATCCCGCAAAGCGGTGCTTACATTATTTGCAGCAACCATATCTCATATTCTGATCCATTGCTTTTGGGGATCGGCCAGAAAAGGGAAATCCGCTATATGGCAAAATCAGAGCTTTTTCGCAACCGCTTTTTTGCCCGGCTGATCACGGGCCTGGGCGCGTTTCCCGTGCAGCGCGGCGCACATGACAATGCGGTTTTTGACACGGCCGATTCAATCCTGGAGAATGGGGAGGTTCTGGGAATCTTTCCGGAAGGAACACGGTCAAAAACAGGGGAACTGCTGCGCATGCGTTCCGGTGCGGCGTTGATCGCTGCGCAAATGCAGGTTCCGGTTGTTCCGGCCTGCATTACGCCCAAAGGCGGAAAGCTGAAATTTTTTAATCCTACCAAGATTTCTTACGCGCCCCCCATTACACCGCAGGAACTTGGTCTGCAGCGGGAAACGCAAACCGCTCCGCAGCTGCGCGCAGCAACCCGTAAAATTGCACAGGCAATTGCCCGGCTGCGTGAAAACGATAAATTTTAAAAGAGGTAGAGTATGACGGTTTCCATTCGGCCACGAATCAGCGGTGACATCATGTATTATACAGCTTATTTGTTGTCCGCCGACCCAATCCGCTTTGGCAGCGATATCCTTCTTAAGGTGCGCAAAGCGTATTTTACAAGCGGCAAACGGCAAAAGAATAAAATATTTTTAAATGTACAGGGCGAGGCTCTCCAGTGTTTTTATACAATGGAGAACCGCAGGCCGCTCAAATGGAAAAAAGTAAGCGAAGGCAGGCTTTGTGAACGCACCGCCCAGACGGGGCCGTCCGGTTATTGCGTGGAAACGCTGGATTATTCCGGCACGGTAATCAAAAAAATGTATTTTAATCTGCATCATCAATGGCTGCGCACAGAATATTTTGATGGTTTTCATTCACAGCCGGAATTTACGCTTATGCCCTGGCCCAACGCAAAGCAGGTCGGTCTGGCGCTATATACCGCAGAGCGGGAAACGCCGTCTGTGCTGCAAAGCGTGCCTCTTCCACAGGAGCAGGCGCTTTTGGACCAACTTGTGCAGGAGGTTTTACCTGAGGCCTGCGCGCAGACCGCACAGGGGCTTGCATATTTTTGTACGGAACAAAAATATACGCTTTGGGTGCAAATGCTTGATAAGCTGGGAGAAAAAGAAGAAAAAAGCGCCGCCAGGGCGCAAAGGACAAGGAAAAAAGCGGGCGCCTTTTATTTTGATATACAGGCGCTTGCAGACGAACAAACAACGTTTGATCTTACCAAAGCGCCCTATCTTTCTGCGGACGGCCCGGCAGCCTTGCAGCAGGATGCAGCACTGGAAAAGGAAAATAAAAAAACGCGTGCCGAAAAAGAGAAAGTTCTGCTGCAAAAGCAGCCGGCACAGACGGAGGAAAAACGAAAAAGAAAAAAGCCGCAGGCGCCTGCCATTGCCGGCCCGGACAAGGTTTTGCCGCTTTCGGGTAAAGAAAAGTGTTTTTATTATGGGGCGCTGGATGAAAACGGGGCCCGTACGGGCTTGGGTCGAACACAGACGTTCCAGGGAAAAACGCTGTACGACGGAACATACAAAAACGATATGCGAAACGGTTTTGGTGTATATTATTTTAAAACAGGACGGATCAGCTATCTTGGGAACTGGAAGGATAATAAGCGAGACGGGTTTGGGATTGCCTTCCGTCCGACAGACGGGAGCGTCCATGTGGGTGTTTTTGAAAACGACGCTCCGCGGGGGACGGCCGCCCGTTTTGACAAGGAGGGAAACCTTGTATATGCCGGCAGCTGGAAAGACGGCGTAAAAACCGGAGCCGGTATTACGGTTGCTCCAAACGGCGCGCTCCAGATTAGCGCCTGGAAAGACGGAAAGCAGCAGAACACAGGTGCTTTACTGGATATGTATGGTGCGGTTTATTACAGCGGCGGGCTTAAAAACGGTAAGAAAGAAGGAAAAGGCACGCTTTTTGCTGCAGACGGCGCACTCGTTTATACAGGCATGTTTAAAAACGATGCGTTTGAAGGGCAGGGAAGGCTTTTTTTAGAAGACGGAGGAAGCATAGCAGGCACGTTTGTAAACGGAAAAGTAAACGGCAAGGCGTGCAAATATACAGAAAACGGCACGCTTGTATACGACGGGATGTGGAAAGACGGGCTGCCGAACGGGGACGGCGCCTTATATGCGGCCGACGGCTCCAAAATGCAGGGCAGTTTTATACAGGGAAAGGCAGCGGGCTGTTTTTCCTGTTTTTCCAAAGATGGTCGCCTGTGCTATAAAGGTACGCTTGCCGACGGCCTTTACGACGGGCAGGGCGTACTGTATGAAGAGGACAAGCCCGTGTATGACGGCGCCTTTGCCTGTGGAGAAAAATGCGGGATGGGCCGCTTGTTTGAAGACGGTGCATGCGTTTATATGGGAATGTTTGCACACGGCCTTCCCAATGGATATGGCCAGCGCTTTGAAAACGGCCAGCGTGTTTACTACGGCTTTTTTCAGAATGGTCTGTACCATGGGCATGGTATGCTTTTTGAAGATGACAGGCCTAAGTATGCCGGTTCTTTTTCCGCCGGAAAAATGCATGGGCGAATTAACCGCGTGTCCGACGGACATATTATTGAAGAATGTATATACCAGCAGGGCAAATGCATCTATATGCGAAGCTATACGCTGGATGGGGCGCTGCTGTATGAGGGTAATATAAAAGACGGAATGCGGGAAGGCATGGGCTGTGCGTTTACGGAATTTGGGGAAAAAAGCTTTGAAGGGATTTTTAAATACAACGAACCCTTTAAAAGCATGAAGGTTATCGTAAAAAAACTTGAACCGCTTGCCCGTTGTGAAAAGCTGAAGAACACAGAATATGAAAGCTGCCGCACAACGCCCGCCTTTGCGGTGGAAGAACCTGTTGGCGGCGGGATATATTCCGGCATGCTGGGGGAACGGGGAGTCCCTCACGGCAAGGGAACCATGCTTTACCCGGACCACAGGTATACAGGCTTTTTTGAAGACGGCGCACCCAGAGGCATGGGCGTTATCTATTTTGGAGATGGAAGAGAGCTGCGTGCACGCTTTGTAAAGGCGCCGGCAACGGGCGGCGCCCGCGCGGTATTTTCAACAGTTACTTATGATTATATTTTGGAGCAATCCGGAAAAGACGGTGATGCATATGTCGACAGAAGCAACCCTGCCGTTTATTAACGAAACACCCCAGGAGTCGCTCTCTACACTGCAAAATTGGCTTGACGGCCTTTGGCAGTGGGGGCTTGCATTTTTGCCCAAGCTGCTGGTTGCAGCTGCAATCTTTTTTCTGGGCTGGTGGCTTTCCAAGGCCATTACAAGGCTGATACGGAAAACACTGGAAAAGGGCAGGGCCGAAAAGGCGGCGGTATCGTTTGTTTGTTCTTTTTCCCTCTGTGCGCTGCGCATTATCGTAATTATTTCAGCGATCGCCCAGCTGGGCGTTAATGTGGTGTCTATCGTTACGGCAATCGGTGCCGCAGCGGTTACAGTTGGGCTTGCACTCCAGGACAGTATGTCCAACATTGCAAGCGGGATATTGATCATTATCAATAAACCGTTTAAAGTGGGTGACTATCTGGAATTTGAAGGGCTGCAGGGAACAGTCAGTAAGATAGAGATATTTAACACACGCCTGAACACGATTGATAATAAAGAAATTATTATACCAAATTCGCGGCTGACCGTAGAAAATGTGATTAATTATACGTCCCATGAGCTCCGCAGAGTGGATTTAACCTATCAGGTATCTTACCAAAGCGATATTTTAAAAGCAAAGCGGCTGTTGATGGATCTGGTACAATCGCATGCAATGGTGTGCAAAGATCCGCAGCCGATCGTAGGAATTGCAGGCCATAACGAAAGCAGTATTTCCATAGATGTAAAAATCTGGTGTAAAAAAGACCTTTACTGGGACTTGTATTACGATATGCAGGAGAAAGTAAAACTGCTCTTTGATGAAGAGGGAATTGATATACCATATGAACAGATTGTGGTTCATATGGAAAAACAGAAAGAAAACTAAAAGAACAAAACCGCGCCGCTGCAAAAAGCGGCGCGGTTTTGCATAAGAAAAGCACACCGTCGTCCATTTGCGGTGTGCTTTTTTGTCAGGCAACATCGTTACATAACATTGTTGCTTTCATTTTCTGAAGCGCCGTTTGCCGTATTGGTACCGGCATTGCTGCTTACAGTATTGTCGTTGTTATTGTTATTATTGCTGTTGTTATTGCCGTTTCCTTCCATGCCCTCTTCAAACCCGCTTACGGCGTCTGAAATGCCGTTGCCGATATCCTCCAGAACATTGTCGTTATCATTGTTGCTGCTGGCGGCGGATGAAACACCGGGTGTAGAGTTTACAGCGGACTGGTTGTCGGCGATTGTGCCGTTGACGCCATTCCCTATTTTACCGTTTTCAGCGTTGCAGCCAACCAAAAGTACAGCCATTAAGGAAATTGCCAATGTAACGGAAAGTATTTTATTCATATTTACACTCCCTGAAAATTTTTTGCCTTACGGCCAGTAATATTTATTTCCGCTTTTAACAAAAAAATACACAGGAAAATGATTTTCAGGAAGAAAGCACTTTACAGCGCTGCGCTTAAATCTTTTTTTAACCGGTCAATAATTTTTTTTTCCAAACGCGATATATACGATTGTGAAATATGCAGCAGGTCGGCGACCTCTTTTTGCGTATGTTCCTTATTTCCCAAAAGGCCAAAGCGCAGTTCCATAATTTTCCTTTCGCGTTGCCCAAGCTTTGATACGGCTTCAATTAAAAGATTGCATTCGGCCTCCTGTTCAATATTGCGGTTTACAACGTCGCTGTCGCTGCCAAGTACGTCGCTTAACAGCAGCTCGTTTCCATCCCAGTCTATGTTTAAGGGCTCGTCGATTGAAATTTCGTTTTTAAGCTGTGAGCTTTTCCGCAGGTACATTAAAATTTCATTTTCAATGCAGCGCGAAGCGTATGTAGCAAGTTTTATATTGCGCGTTGGGCAAAATGTATTGACAGCTTTAATTAAACCGATCGTCCCAATGGAGATAAGATCTTCCACGCCGGCGCCGCTGGTTTCAAACTTCTTTGCAATGTACACAACCAGGCGCAAATTGTGTGTAATTAACGGTTCCCTAGCGTTTGCAGCGCCCGCAGCGATATTTGCCATTACCTTTGCCTCTTCCTCGGCTGTCAGGGGCGGCGGCAGTGTCTGGGAACCGTTGATATAGTGAATCTCGTCTCTTATTCTCAGCAGTCTTCGAATTTTAAAATAAAGCTTTTGAAAAATATGCATCTGCCATTCCCCCTTATATGTTCAGCCGTCTATACACTCTGTATTGATTACTGCCCTGCATTCGCCGGAGAGCCGTTCTCCGGGGCAAAGCGCTATGTAAATTTCTTTTACACATAAATGGTCGTCAATAAAAACCTGTTTTGGCTTAAAAGCCGGTAAAATTCCCTCACCGCCGACAGAGGCGAAAGGGACCAGCCGGATTTTCGGGTATGCCGTGCTTTTCTGCATAAAGGAAGTTGCACCAGGTGCGGCATAATACGCTTTGATTTCCTCAGGAACCACCGGCTGCACCGCCTGAAAATCCGCTACAATCACCGGGCTTTGGGAAAAAGGTTCAATCAGGCTGCTGCCGGTATCCAGTTTTCCAAAAAGCTCGCATGTGTGGCCGCCGTTTACAATTTTTACCCTGCTTACAGTTTTTTGTGGCAGGCGCGCCTGAAGCAGTCTTGTAAACACCCGCAGCAGGGCATAGCACACAAGTGTGGACAAAGCCAGCAGCAAAGGGGAAATATTAAAATAGACGGCGCCGTTGTTGATTACCATTCCCGACGGCTTTAATAAGAACCATAAAGCGATCATTGCACCTCCAAAGCAAAGGCTGATTAGCAGAAATATAGCGGTGTTTTTAAAAAAAGCCTTTAGGTTATGCAGGCCGAAGGTCGCTAAAACAACGAAAAATGCAATCATAAGCTTTATAAGAAAATTTGGCACGACTGGAAGGGGAGGTAATAATATAATAAAGGAGCTTGCGGCGCCTACAGCGGCTCCCAGGGCCAGGCGCCGCCGCCTGATGGGTATTTTTGTGAATTTTGCGCACGCAAGCAGTATAAAATAATTGATAAAGAGGTTCAGACAAATCAATACATCAAGATATACGGTTTGTTTCATGCTGCGCACACCTTCAAAAAGAAATCCTTGTCTGTATTATCGCACAGGGAATGAATATTTATTGTCACAATCTGTTTTTGCAAAAGAAAAATAAAAAGGGGGGCCATATATGGGCATAGGCCTTGTAATCGGCTTTATATTGGGAAATCTTACAGGCGTTTGTTTTATGTGCCTTTTTCAGATTAATAAAAAACAGTAAAGGACCGTGGTATTTATAAAATTCTATTGAATTAGGCGTGCGTGCTATAGCAGAAAAAGATTGACAAATATCCATTTTTTGGTTAAAATAACCCTATATACTTTTTAATGTAAGCAGTTTTTTGGTGGTGACAAAATTGGCGCTTGAGACAATCAACAGAATAAAACAAACAGAAGCAGCAGCGGCGCAGACCGAGCAAAACGCAAGGGAAGAGGCGCAGACAGCCATACTCCATGCAAAGGAGCGGGCAAAAGAAACCGTGCTGCAAATACAACAGCAGGCAGAGAAAAAGGCAGAGATGCGCATACAGCAGGCAAGGAAAGACGCACAGGCGCTTATAACAGAGGCGGAAAAAAAATCGGCCCAGCAGGCGCAGGCGCTTAAAGAACAGGCGCAGGCGCAGAGGCACGCAGTCATACGGCACATTATTGAGGAAATTGTTGGATAAAACAGTTTTGCTTTTTTTAAACCTGTTCTATAAAAAATAATGCGGAGGTGCGTGTTTTGTCTGTACGCAATATGCAACGCATTACAATTTATGCGTTAAAGAAGCACCGCAAAGCCATACTTGAGTCGCTCCAGCGCAAGGGCGTACTGGAGGTTGAAAACCTGGAACTGGAAGACAGCGCTTTTGTAAAAGAAGAAACTGCACAAAAGCAGGCGCTTTTTTTAAAAACATCATCGGCGGCAGGACAAGCCTGTGAAGTTTTATGCAGCTATTTTCCGGAAAAAAAGAACCTGTTTTCTATGTTTGAGGGCAGAAAGCCCATTTCGGTTGCAGAATATAATGCCTTTGTAGCTGAATCGTCTGAAATTATGCGGACAGCCTACCGGGTGAATGATTTGCAAAAATCCATATCAGAGGCCAGGGCAGAAATTATCCGTTTGCAAACACAGATGGAAGCGCTGCAACCGTGGAAAACGTTTGATCTCTCTTTGCGCTTTCAGGGGACATTGACGACTGCGGCATTTATCGGCACACTGCCAGAGTTTTTTTCTTATACGCAGCTGCTTTCCCGCCTGGCGCAACTGCTGCCGCAAATACGGGACCTTGCGCTGGAAATTGTCAGCGCCTCGCAGGAGCAGACCTGTTTTTTTCTGTTATGCAGCCGGAGCAGTGCCCAACAAGTGGAAGAAGCACTGCGTGCAATGGGATATGCAAGACCGCCGGCAGATTCAGAATTTACGCCTGTGCAGCGTATGGCGCAGCTGGAGGAGCACATACGGGAAGAGAAAAACGCAATAGAAACGGCTCAGGCGGAGATAGCCAGTTATGCGGGTATGAAGAATGCGTTTCGCTTTATGGAAGATTATTATATTATGCGGGCCGAAAAGTACAGTGTAATTGAGCGCTTGGAAAACACAAAGCATATGTTTTTGCTGACAGGCTATGCCATAGCGGATAAAGCGCACGAAATTGAGGTCGAGCTTGCAAAAAAATACGGCGCAGTGGTAGAGGCAGAGCAGCCTGAAGAGAAAGAAACACCGCCTGTTGCATTGCAAAACAACCGCTTTGCCCAACCTGTGGAAAGCGTACTGGAAACCTATAGCCTCCCTGCAAAAGGAGAGGTGGATCCTACCTTTGTTATGTCAATTTTTTATTACATTTTCTTTGGCATGATGTTTTCAGACGCCGGCTACGGCCTTGTGATGACGCTTGGATGTACGTTCCTTCTGAAAAAATTTAAAAATATGGAGGAAGGCCTGAAAAAAAGCATAAAAATGTTTTTGGGCTGTGGAATTTCCACCATTTTTTGGGGCGTTTTGTTTGGCAGCTATTTTGGCGACGCAGTGACGGTAATTGGAAAGACATTTTTTAATGTGGATGTTGCGATTCCGCCCTTGTGGTTTAACCCGGTGGAGGGAACCAATTCCATGACGCTTTTGATGGTTGCCTTTTTGCTGGGGGTTATTCATATCTTTATCGGCCTTGGCATGCAAGGCTATATGCATATCAAAAATGGCAGGCCGTTAGAAGCAGTCTACGACGTGCTTAGCTGGTACCTTCTGGTGGGCGGCGGTATTCTGGCGCTGCTTTCCATAGATATGCTCAAATCCCTTACGGGTTTTGTGTTGCCGCCCGTTTGTATGACTGTCGGCGGCATATGCGCAGCCATCGGGGCGGCGCTGATTCTTTGCTTTGCAGGAAGGGGCTCCAGGCCGGTTAAGCGCTTTTTAAAGGGCGCCTACGGATTATATGGGGTCACAGGGTATTTAAGCGATATTCTGTCTTATTCCAGATTGCTGGCGCTTGGCCTTGCCACCGGCGTCATTGCGCAGGTTTTTAACCAGATCGGCGCCATGTTTGGCGGGGGAATCGGCGTATTGCCATTTACCATTGTTTTTATTATAGGGCATACGCTTAATATCAGCATCAATGCTTTGGGGGCCTACGTGCATACCAACCGCCTGCAATTTGTAGAGTTTTTTGGAAAGTTCTATGAAGGCGGCGGTAAAAAATTTACCCCCTTTCAAATTAATACGAAGCACTACAAAGTTAAGGAGGAAATCTATCATGGATAATTTGGGTTTGGTTTTTGGTTTGTTGGGTGCTGCGCTGGCAACCTTCCTTGCGGGCACAGGTTCTGCAATCGGCGTGGGAAAAGCGGGCGTTGCGGCGGCCGGTGTTTTAACAGAAGACCCTTCTAAGTTTGGGAAGGTTCTTATTTTTCAGCTTCTGCCTGCAACACAGGGCATTTATGGATTGCTGGTGGCTTTTTTAATTCTTTCCAATATTGGCATTCTTGGCGGTGATGCCGATATTTCGGCAACAAAGGGACTGCTTTATCTTGGCGCAAGCCTGCCCATTGCCTTTGCGGGGCTTTTTTCAGCAATCCATCAGGGAAAATGTTCGGTGGCAGGAATTGGCACCATCTCTAAAAAACCGGACCAGTTTGGGAAAGCGCTTCTTTTGCCCGCCATGGTGGAAACGTATGCAATTCTTGCATTGCTTATTTCCATGCTTGCTATTTTTAATATTCCTGGATTGGATGTATAATTATAGATCAAATAATACCGGGACGGGAGAAACAGACGCTTATGGCAGGAATAGATAAAATACTGGAACAAATTAACCGGCAAGCGCAGGACGCCGCCGAAAAAATACACAAGGAAGCCGACTGCCAGGTGCGTGAAATTGCACGGCAGGCACAGGATGCAGGACGGGAAGAAGCCCTGAAAATTGAAGAAAAAGCGGATGCGCAATGTAAAGATATTCTGGAAAGAGGAAAGTCTTCGGCGGCAGTTGTAAAGCGTAAGGCGCTTTTGCAGGCAAAACAGCAGATCATAAGCGATATAATCCGCCAAGCCAAAGCTGTGCTTCTAAACCTGCCTGAAGATGAATATTTTACCCTGCTGCTGAAAATGGTCGACAAATATGCCCAAAAGGATTCGGGACAAGTTGCGTTTTGCCAAAAAGACTTTGCGCGTATGCCCCAATTTTTTCGCGATGAACTGCAAGGCAGGACAAACGGTAAGTTGACGCTTGCACGGCAGGCTGTCCGTATAGACGGCGGGTTTATCCTGATATACGGAGAAATTGAAGTAAATTGTTCTTTTGAAGCGCTGTTTTCCAGCGCGTACGAGCAATTGCAGGATGAGGTGCACAGACTGCTCTTTACTTAAAAAGGAGGCTTTTCACTTATATGGCGGCAGATTATACCTATGCAGTTGCCCGGATACGGGCAAAAGAATTGCAGCTTTTGGGAAAGCAGGAGCTGAACGCGCTGCTTGCCTGCAAGGATGATCAGCAATGCCTGCGTTTGCTTGCTGATAAGGGATGGGGCAAAGAAGGACAGGCGCAAAACGCAGAAGACCTTTTACAGGAGGAGCAGAAAAAAATCTGGCTTTTGATGCGCGAGCTGGTGGACGACGTTCATGTTTTTGATGTTTTTCTGGTACAAAGCGATTTTCATAACTTAAAAGCGTCTGTTAAGGCAATTACACGCAGTATGGATCCCTCCGGGATTTTTCTTCCGTACGGAACGGTGCCGGCGCAGCATATTTATGAATCGGTCGGCAAACGGGCTTATGCAGAATTGCCTCATGCTTTACAGGATTGTGCGAAGGAAGCTATGACGTTACTGCTGCAGACAGGCGACGGCCAGCTTTGCGACAGCGTTATTGACAAGGCTTGCCTGCAAACGGTGCGGGCGCTTGGTATGCAGGCGGAAAACGAGGTGCTTTCCTTATATGCGGAGCTGACTGTCGCATTTGCCGACATCAAAATAGCGGTACGCTGTTGTAAAACAGGAAAAACGCCTGCGTTTATCCAAAACAGCCTGGCCGCATGTGAAACGCTCAACACACAGCTGCTTGCAAAAGCCGCGTCCAAGTCTATGGAAGATCTTTATGCTTATTTGCGTTTTACAGATTACGCCGCAGCGGTGGAGGCTCTTAAACAATCGCCGGCCGCCTTTGAAAAATGGTGCGACGATCTGTTGATGCATCAGCTGCAAACACAAAAGTGGGAACCGTTTTCCATTGGGCCTCTTGCAGCATATATCGTTGCCAGAGAAACAGAGATCAGGGCAGTAAGGCTGATCCTTTCAGCAAAACGAAACGGCCTGGATCTGCAAATTGTTAAAGAAAGGCTGCGCGATATGTATGTATAGAATAGCTGTAATTGGCGACCGGGACAGCATATATGGTTTTGCTGCGCTGGGGCTTGACGTGGTCATTGTAGAACCGCATGAGGATGCACTTTCAAAAATCCGCAAGGTCTGTACCGGCAAGTATGCCGTGGTATATGTTACAGAAGCGCTCGCCCTTGCTTATGATAAAGAATTTGCCCGCTATACTGCTTCCACATTGCCTGCCGTGATTCCCATACCGGGTGCATATGGAAATACGGGCATAGGCATGGCAAACGTTAGGCGTTCTGTGGAAAAAGCCGTTGGATCCGATATTCTGCCCAACGATTGATTTCATGAAAAAAGCATCCTGCCTGCCCCGCGGGCTTCAGATGCAGGAAATACCCATGGAAGGAACGGATTGTATATGAACACAGGTATCATTAAAAAGGTAGCAGGTCCCCTTGTTATTGCCGAGGGAATGCGCGATGCAAATATGTTTGACGTTGTGCGCGTCAGTTCCCAGCGGTTGACTGGTGAAATTATAGAAATGCACGGTGACAGGGCTTCTATCCAAGTTTATGAAGAAACCTCTGGGCTAGGGCCGGGCGAGCCGGTTGAATCTACCGGAATGCCGTTGAGCGTTGAGCTGGGGCCTGGCCTGATCGGCAGTATTTACGACGGCATCCAAAGGCCGCTTGACGATATTATGGAAATCAGCGGCAACAACCTGCAAAGGGGTGTGGAGGTCCCGTCGCTTAAAAGGGACAAAAAATGGGAGTTTCAGCCTGTTGCCAAAGAAGGCGACCGGGTCGAGGCCGGCGACGTACTTGGCCTCGTGCAGGAGACAGAGATCGTCCGGCAAAAAATTATGGTTCCGCATAAACTGCGCGGCACAGTAAAAAGCATACAGGCGGGTTCCTTTACCGTAACAGATACGGTGGCGGTCATTGCAACAGAAGAAGGAGACGTAAAAGTAAGCCTGATGCAAAAATGGCCGGTCCGCGTGGGGCGTCCCTATAAACAAAAACTCTCGCCGGAAATGCCCCTTGTTACGGGTCAGCGCGTGATCGACACGCTTTTTCCCATTGCAAAGGGCGGTGTTGCCGCCGTGCCCGGGCCGTTTGGCAGCGGAAAAACAGTGGTGCAGCACCAGCTTGCCAAATGGGCGGAGGCGGACATTGTGGTCTACATTGGCTGTGGGGAGCGCGGCAATGAAATGACAGACGTTCTTAATGAGTTTCCAGAACTGATCGATCCCAAAACGGGCTACTCGTTGATGAAGCGCACCGTACTGATTGCCAATACATCGGATATGCCTGTCGCAGCGCGCGAGGCTTCTATTTACACGGGTATTACCATTGCGGAATATTTTCGCGATATGGGCTTTTCCGTTGCGCTGATGGGCGATTCTACCTCACGTTGGGCGGAAGCACTGCGTGAAATGTCCGGCCGTTTGGAGGAAATGCCCGGGGAAGAGGGCTACCCCGCGTATCTGGGCAGCCGTCTTGCACAATTTTATGAGAGAGCGGGGCGTGTCATCACACTGGGCAGTGCAGATACGGAAGGCGCGCTTTCTGTTATCGGCGCTGTATCGCCCCCTGGAGGAGATATTTCAGAGCCGGTTTCACAGGCAACACTGCGCATTGTAAAGGTTTTTTGGGGCTTGGATTCAGACCTTGCCTATAAGCGCCATTTTCCAGCGATTAATTGGCTGAAAAGCTATTCGCTTTACCTTGATACAATGGCCAACTGGTTTAATCAAACGGTTGCGCCGGACTGGATGGAGTGCCGGCATAGCCTGATGCGTATCTTGCAGGAGGAAGCAGAACTGGACGAAATTGTCAAGCTGGTCGGTATGGACGCCCTTTCGCCGCCCGACAGAATTAAACTGGAAGCCGCACGTTCTATTCGAGAGGATTTTCTGCATCAGGATGCCTTTCATGAGGTAGACACCTATACGCCGCTTGCAAAGCAGCACAGGATGATGCAGCTGGTGCTTGCCTATTATCAAAAAGCCATGCAGGCGCTGGAAAAGGGCGCAACGGTTGAAAACCTTGTGAAAATGCCTGTCAGGGAGCGTCTGGGCCGGTTTAAATATGTGCCGGCGCAGGATATGGAGAAAGAATATGCATTTTTAATGGAGCAGCTTGATATCGATATGGGAAACGAAGCAAGCAAAGGAGCGGATTTCTGATGCCAAAGGAATACAGAACAATTGAAGAGGTAGCAGGCCCCCTTATGCTTGTTAGGGGCGTAGAAGACGTACGATATAACGATCTTGGAGAAATAGAGCTTGCAAACGGTGAAAAACGGCGCTGTAAGGTGTTGGAAATTGACGGTGGCAATGCGTTGGTGCAATTATTTGAAAATTCCGCCGGAATTAACCTTTCCAACAGCAAGGTGCGCTTTTTGGGAAGGAGCATGCAGCTGGGCGTCAGTGCAGATATGCTTAGCCGCGTTTTTGACGGCCTTGGAAACCCGATCGACGGCGGTCCGGAAATTTTACCGGAAAAACGCATGGATATCAACGGGCTTCCCATGAACCCCGCGGCGCGCAACTATCCGCAGGAATTTATCCAAACGGGCGTTTCGGCTATTGACGGCCTTAATACGCTGGTCCGCGGCCAAAAACTTCCCATTTTTTCCGCCTCGGGGCTTCCGCATGCGAACCTAGCAGCACAGATTGCAAGGCAGGCGAAAGTCCGCGGTACCAAAGAACCGTTTGCCGTTGTCTTTGCCGCCATGGGTATTACCTTTGAAGAATCCAATTATTTTGTTGAGAGCTTTAAAGAAACCGGTGCAATCGACAGAACAGTTATGTTTGTCAATCTTGCGAACGACCCGGCTATTGAACGCATTGCAACGCCGCGCATGGCGCTCACAGCGGCGGAATACCTGGCGTTTGATGCGGGGATGCACGTGCTTGTTATTATGACGGACATCACAAATTACGCAGACGCCCTGCGCGAGGTTTCTGCAGCGCGCAAGGAGGTACCGGGCAGGCGCGGTTATCCCGGATACATGTATACAGACCTTGCATCTCTATATGAGCGTGCGGGCCGGCAGAAGGGAAAGCAGGGAAGCATCACGCTAATTCCAATCCTGACTATGCCAGAGGATGACAAAACCCATCCAATCCCTGACTTGACAGGATATATCACAGAAGGTCAAATTATTTTAAGCCGTGACCTGTACCGGAAAAACATTATGCCTCCCATAGATGTGCTGCCTTCGCTGAGCCGTTTAAAAGATAAGGGCATTGGAGCCGGAAAAACCAGAGCAGACCACGCCAACACGATGAACCAGCTGTTTGCAGCTTACGCAAGGGGAAAAGATGCAAAGGAGCTTATGGTTATTCTGGGTGAGGCTGCGCTGACAGATATAGATAAACTTTATGCACAATTTGCAGACGCATTTGAAAAAGAATATGTGTCCCAAGGTTACAATACAAACCGGGAAATTGAGGAAACGCTGCAAATAGGGTGGAAGCTTTTATCTATTCTTCCCAGAAGCGAGCTTAAGCGAATTAAGGATGAATTTCTAGACGAATACTACGGCAAGTGAGGAAAAAGAGGTGAAAACCAGTGGCTTCTACAACGGTTAACCCAACCAGAATGGAGCTTACACGCCTGAAGAAAAAGCTGCTGACGGCAATGCGCGGCCATAAACTTTTAAAAGATAAACGCGACGAGCTCATGCGGCAATTTTTAGAGCTTGTCAGGGAGAATAAAGTTCTGCGTCAGCGCGTGGAGCGGGGGATTAAAAGGGCTAATCAAAATTTTGTCCTGGCCAGGGCTTCTATGTCCGATGCGGTTCTCAACGCGGCACTTTTAGCGCCAAAGCAGGAGGTTTCTCTAAATCTTGGCACCAAAAATGTGATGAGCGTTGACATACCGGTTTTTGAATATCAGACAAGAACGCCCAATGCAAACGATATTTATACTTACGGCTTTGCTTTTACTTCGGCAGACCTGGACGACGCAGTAAAGTCACTGGAAAATGTTTTGCCGGATATGCTTCGCTTGGCGGAGTGTGAAAAATCCTGCCAGCTTATGGCAAATGAAATTGAAAAGACCCGGCGCAGAGTTAATGCATTAGAGCATGTCATGATCCCGCAGATGCAGAGCGATATTAAATATATTACCATGAAGCTTGATGAAAATGAACGCAGCACACAGATCCGCCTGATGAAGGTAAAGGATATGATGCTCAAACAAGCGCACGGTTATGAAAACCGCTGAATTATAGCATAACCGCCGCACAGCGGTGACAGTAGTGCAATCCCACGTTATTGAAAAACATATAAAAAAACGCCTGTGTTGAAACGGGCGTTTTTTTATATATGTATAGTACTAAAAGTAAAAAAGAAAAATTTATGCCTCTTCTGTAGAAGGCTCTGTTGGTGCAGCATCAACGGATCCCAGGCTTACAAATTTTACGCCGGCGCTTGTAGCAATTTCTTCTGCAGGTGTTCCAGCATAGCCGTTGATTTCCTTTAAAGCGGTACAGTTCCAAATAATTGATTCATCTGCCTGCTGCAAATGTCTTGGAAGCGTCAGCGTTTGAAGGCTGGTGCAGCCAAGGAAAACAGCCGACCCCATTTGCGTAACACCGTCGGGTATGGCCATTTCCTTCAAAGCTGTACAACCCTGAAACGCATAGTCGCCAATAGAAGTAACCGTATCCGGAATTGTAACGCTCTCCAGGTGTGTACACATGGCAAAATTACTGCCGCTTATGCTTTTTACAGAGGCAGGAATTTCAAAAGACTTTGCAGATTTATTCTGCGGGTAGCATACGATCTTTGTCATATCCTTTGTAAAAAGCACGCCGTCAACTACGGTAAAGTCCATGTTTGTGCTGTCGAGCGCAATTTCCTGCAGCGCCATCGCACCGTAAAATGCATAATCATGAATATCGGAAATGCTGGAAGGAAGCGTAATTTTTGTAACAAGCTCCTGGCTGGCGTCGGTAAAAGCCCTGTTGCCAATGTGGGTTACAAATTTATCATCAATCTTTTCAGGAACGGCCACCTGCGCCTCCTGGCCTATATACTTTGTAATACGGATATGCGTGTCAAACACATCGTATTCGTACGAATCGTTAGAGGTACTTCCCAAATAGCCGTCTTCACCAACTTTTGTCTCGTCAATTGTCAAATTATTGCCGCCGCAGCCGGCCAACACAGCGGTAAAGAGCAATATGCTCATAAACAGGACGACGATTTTTTTCATAATATTTCACTCCAGATTCCTAAGTTTAAAAGATATATGCAAAACCGCATGAGAACTTATGCAGGGAACGAAAGGCTTTGCTTTATTTCATACGGCGTTCCCCCATAAATGTAAGCGCAAGCATGCCCGCGCCTACGTGCGTGCCGATTACCGGTCCAATATCGGCGATGATGCTGTCCTTTATAAGGCCGCGTTCTTTCAACAGCCTGTCCAGTGCCTGTGCGTCTTCTAATACGTCGGCATGGCCTATGATTACAGTTTGTTCCTTTGTATTGGCGCCGTCGCTTATCAGGCGGTCAGCCAGGCCTTCCAACACCTTGCTGGCGCCCCGGATTTTCGCCACAGTTGTAAGTTTGCCGTCTGAATCCACGCTTAAAAGCGGCTTGATTTGCAACGCTTTACCAAAGGCGGCGGTTACAGTGCCGATCCGTCCGCCCCGTTTTAAATGCTCCAGGTCGTCCACAACAAACCAGTGGCATACGCGCTGCTTATTCTGCTCCACCCAGTCGGCAAGCGCAGAAAGCTGCATGCCGGCGCGTTTTTTCAGCCCTGCATGGTAAACCAGCAGCCCTTCCCCAACAGAAGCGCACAAAGAGTCCACAATTACTATTTTTCTGTCCGGGTATTTTTTTTGCAGATCGGCCACTGCAATCCTGCAGGTGTTATACGTGCCGCTCATCCCGGAAGTAAAGCAAATATAAAGGATGTCTTTTCCGCTCTCCAAAAAGGGCTGAAAAAAGCTTGAAAACTCTTTGTAATTAATTTGGCTTGTGGTGGAAAATCTGCCGGTGCGCATTGCCTGATAAAACGCCTGGTAAGACAACTGGCGCGCGTCAATATAATGCTTAAAGGGGCGCCCGTCCAATGTAAATTCCATAGGAATTACATGAATATCCAGCTCGCTGCAGTGCTGTGCAGGCAGATCCAGCGTACAGTCGGAAATCAAAACATAATTCTCCATTATGAACCTCCATAAAATATCTTTTTTCATCATAACATAAAACTGTGTGTGATACAATCGTTAATTTATGAATATACTTAAAACAGGCAATTTTACCGACAGAAAGGATGACCTCTATGAACTGCCGTATTGTCGATATGCGCCATAAGGAAGTGATCAATGCAAAGGACGGAGCCAGGCTGGGCTTTGTAGACGATGTAGAAGTGGACACATGCACTGCCAGATTGGTGTCGATCGTAATTTACGGCCGGTTGAAATGTTTTGGTATATTCGGCAGGTGCGATGATATTGTAATCCGTTGGGAAAATATTGAGCTGATAGGGGAAGATACCATTTTGGTTAACCACCGTTGCCCGCCAAAACGCAGAAAAAAATTCAGGAATCCTTTTGCGTCTATATAGCAAAGCCCTGCTTTTATTATGCCGCATCTGTATCTTTAAACACTTTTTTGTACCCGAATATACGTACAATCTGCGCAGATTGCGCTGCAGAAAGAGTATGGAAAAAAACGGTTGCTTTTTCAAATGTGTTGTGTTATAATATCTAGGCATTACGCACGCCGGGGTTGCGCCGGAAGGGTGCCGCATTCAAAAGGCGGTTGTTCCGGTATGGACGCGGCGGAGGACATAACCTAAGGAGGAAATTAAAAAATGGCAGTAGTATCTATGAAACAGCTTCTGGAGGCTGGCGTACATTTTGGCCACCAGACAAGAAGATGGAACCCTAAAATGGCAGAGTATATCTTCACAGAGCGCAACGGTATTTATATTATTGATTTGCAGAAGACCGTTAAAAAACTTGAAGAAGCATACGCTTTTGTTCGTGACCTTTCCGTAGAAGGTAAAAGCGTTCTGTTTGTTGGGACGAAAAAACAGGCGCAGGATTCCGTAAAAGAAGAAGCCGAGCGCGCAGGCGCGTATTATGTCAACGCACGCTGGCTTGGCGGTATGCTCACAAACTTTACAACGATTAAAAGAAGGATTGACCGCTTAAAGCAGCTTCGGGCTATGGAAGAAGACGGAACGTTTGATCTGCTTCCCAAAAAAGAGGTCATAAAACTGAAACTGGAAATTGAAAAGCTTGAAAAGTTTCTGGGCGGGATCAAAGAAATGAAGCAGGCACCGGGCGCGCTCTTTATTGTCGACCCGCGCAAGGAAAGAATTGCGGTAGCTGAAGCCAAAAAGCTTGGCATTCCGATTGTCGCAATTGTCGATACCAACTGTGACCCGGACGAGATTGACTATGTGATTCCCGGAAACGACGATGCTATTCGCGCTGTTAAACTGATTGCAGGGACAATGGCAAATGCGATTATTGAAGGCCATGAGGGCCAGATGGGCGCCGCGGCAAAAGAGGCGCAAGAAGTTGCAGACGATCAGGCGGAGGAAGAACCGCAGCAGGAGTCTGCTGAATAAAATAAGATTTTTTGCGGGCAGGTCTTGTGCCTGCCCGATCTATGTTTATGTTACGGAATAAATACAGGAGGATGATAGAAAATGGCTTTTACAGCACAGGACGTTAAGGCTTTAAGAGAAAAAACAGGCTGCGGTATGATGGATTGCAAAAAGGCGCTTACGCAGTCTAATGGCGATATGGATGCAGCAATCGACTTTTTAAGGGAACAGGGGCTTGCAAAGCAGGAAAAGAAAAGCGGCAGAATTGCAGCAGAGGGTGTTGCGTTTGCCTGCACCAACGACGAAGGTACCGTTGGCGTGGTGATTGAAGTGAATGCAGAAACAGACTTTGTTGCCAAAAACGCGGATTTCCAGGCGTTTGTAAAAACCTGTGCCATGACGGTTATGGAACAAAACCCTGCCGACGTGGAAGCGCTTGCGGCTTGCAAGGCTTCCGGCAGCGATATGACGGTTGCGGAACTTTTGCAGGAAAAAGTGCTTACCATTGGTGAAAATATTAAAATACGCCGTTTTGAACGCTATGAAGGAGTCGTTACAACGTATATCCATGCGGCCGGCAGAATTGGCGTTATGGTGCGCTTTAACACAGATCTTGCCGGCAACGACGCATTTAAAGCTTATGCAAAGGATATTGCCATGCAGGTTGCAGCGGCAAATCCCTCTTACCTGAATAAAGAAAGCGTTCCGGCAGATGTAATTGAACATGAAAAGAAGATCCTGACCGAACAGGTAATTAACGAAGGAAAACCCGCGCAAATTGCAGACAAAATTGTTATGGGTAAAATAGGGAAATTTTATAAAGAAAATTGCCTTGTAGACCAGGCGTTTGTAAAAGAACCGGATCTTAGTGTTGCAAAATATACGGAAAATACCGCAAAAGAGCTGGGCGGTTCTATTACAATTGAGGCGTTTGTACGCTATGAAAAGGGCGAAGGCCTTGAAAAACGCCAGGATAATTTTGCAGAAGAAGTTGCAGGCATGGTGAAATAAGTATAAAAGTTGCGGCGGTTTTATAAACCGCCGCTTTTTGTATTTTGTACATGATAAACCACGCATTTCGTAGTTGAAAGAGCTTAAACAGTGCAGAGGATAAAAATTTTTAATGTGTTCCGGCAGAAGCGCGGCCTGCCCGGTTACGTTGAAAAATAAAAGGGAAAGTATGCCCAGGCTATATAATATCTGCTGTATCTGAGTTATGCCGGAAACGGGAATCCCCCGCTGAAGCGGGGGATTGTTTATTTGTTGGAATTTGCTTCTTAACTGAAAAGCGCCCGCATACAATATAAGGACAAACAACGAAATATAGGGGGCTTTTTTATGCCACAATGGGTCGTATGGGCCGTTTTGGGCGGTACATTTTTTATTTTTTTGCTGGTACAGGTGTTTTCCGGCAGCAAAAAACCTCTGAGAAAAGCGGTAGGAACAATGGCGCTGGGGCTTTGTGCCATGCTCGCCGTGAATTTGTCAGCATTTTTTACAGGCGTATCTCTGCCGGTAAGCACACTGAGCCTCTGCGTTGCTTCTATTGGTGGAATACCGGGTGTTACGCTTATGCTCGTGTTGAATATGTTTTTTTAGCTTTTCCTGTCTGTCAGCTCTTCCAGAGCGTTTTTGGCAAGATCTGTGTTTTTAGTCAGCACGGCAATCATGATATTATAAATCCGGTCCGGGTTTTTATGAAAATTTCGTTTTACAACCCGGGCTTGTGCGCTGTCTGGTACATACAGGTCAAAATGGAACAAATCCATGTCCCCGCCCGATATATGGCAGCTGACATTATAACCGTTTCCCAGTTTTTTAATATGCACAGCATTTTCCTTTTCCGCCCGTTGCCTGTGAAAAAGCATAAGCGCTGCACCAACCGCCTTGTCCCGCGCAGAGGAAGGAAGCTCGTTCTCCAACTGAGTTGCGATCATCCGTCCGCTTGCCGTAACGGTAAAAAGGGACGGATCTTCGGGCGTAGACGCTATGTTTTTATTTTTTTCCAGGCTTCCCCAGGCTTCAACGCCTTCAAAATAATTGGCAAGCCCGGTTTCCTGCAAAATTCCTATCATACTGTTGAAGCTCATAGGTTTATCTACGCTCTCGAGTACATAACATATTAACAGTCTGATTTCATCTTTGTTGCGCAGGCCGCCTGGTTCTATTCCGGCGGAAAAAGCGTTAAAATCCATGGATGCGTCCCACCCTTTCAGTATTTTTTATAAAAAAAGTATACCATGTTTTTTTGTCTGTGTATAGAGTAACATTTTTTATGTCTTTCTATTAAGCTTTACGAAATTTACCGAAATTTGTCATGGCCATATGGAAGATATAATTGAAAAACCATTGACAAGTATCTTTATAATATGCTACTGTGTATGCAGAAAGCGGGAAGGGGGAAGGTTATATTATGGAACAATGGATGCCTTTTATTTGGCTGGGAATTGCACTTGTTATGGGCGTATTGGAAATGTGTACGGCACAGCTTGTGTCTGTCTGGTTTGTTTTCGGCGGAATCGCAGCTGCGGTATCCTGTATTTTTACAGATCAAATTTTAATACAGGTGGGCGTATTCGCCGGCATTTCGCTTGTGGCGCTTCTTGTAACAAGGCCGATTGTAAAAAAACTGAAGCGGGGGCCCCGTGTGGCCACCAACGCCGATATGAATATTGGAAAAACCGTTAGGGTTATTACAGAAATTAATAACAGTCTTTCTACGGGGGAAGTCAAAATAGACGACGTCGTCTGGCCGGCGAGAACATTGGACGGATCCGTGATACCGGTTGGCGAATTTGTTGTCGTAAAGGCAATTGAAGGGATCAAACTGATGGTGCTTCCCCAAAAGGTTGCAGTTACGAAATAAAAATTTGAAAACATGGAAAGGATGGAATAAATATGGATCCAGTTGCAATTGCCATATTGATTGCAATCGTTGTTTTGGTACTTTGGATTGTCATTGCAAATATTAAGGTTGTTTCACAGGCCAGCGCTTATGTAATAGAACGCTTGGGCGGCTATAAAGGTACATGGGGGCAGGGGCTGCATATAAAAATACCTTTTATTGATAAAATTGCCAAAAAGGTCTCTTTAAAAGAACAGGTCGTGGATTTTCCTCCGCAGCCTGTTATTACAAAGGATAATGTTACCATGCAGATCGACACGGTCGTCTATTATCAAATCACAGATCCAAAGCTTTATACCTACGGGGTGGAAAAGCCCATTTTTGCAATTGAAAATTTAACGGCGACAACGCTTCGTAATATTATTGGCGATTTGGAACTGGACCATACGCTTACTTCCCGTGACGATATTAATGAACGAATCCGGATTATCCTGGATGAAGCAACGGACGCATGGGGCATTAAAGTGAAACGTGTGGAACTTAAAAATATTTTGCCGCCCCGAGAAATTCAGGAAGCGATGGAAAAGCAAATGAAAGCCGAACGTGAGCGCCGGGCCAGGATTCTTGATGCGGAAGGCGAAAAGCGCAGTGAAATTCTTGTGGCGGAAGGTCATAAAGAATCCGCCATATTGCGTGCAGATGCAGTCCGGGAGTCGAAAATCAGAGAGGCGCAGGGCGAAGCCGAAGCCATTCTTTCTGTGCAGAAAGCCTATGCAGACGCTTTAAGGATGCTTAATGAGGCTTCACCTACCGACAAAGTGCTTGCGCTCAAGGGAATTGAGGCCTTTGGCAGAGCGGCGGACGGCAAAGCCACAAAGATTATTATTCCCTCAGAAATCCAGTCGCTGGCGGGGCTTGCCACTTCTTTGAAGGAGCTTGTGACTGACGAGAAAGCGCATATAAAGCAGTAATGAGCAGAATAAACAAAATATGGAGCAAAAAGCAGAGTTCCTTCTATAATAATACAAAATAAGGCATATAGGGGCATTGACTATTGAATTTATTGTAAAAATGCAATAAAATATATGTATGATTTTGAAAATGGAGGGAAACGGCGATGTACCATTGCGCACAAAGCAACGAGGCGGATGTTTTCTGCGCCGCAATGGGATATTTGCGTAAACCTGCAATTTGTCATTTAGAAGGCTGTGGCATGTAACCGCAGCCTCTTTTCTTGTGCTTTTGTAAGCCGAGCGTTAAAAAAGAAAGGAAGATAAGATATGGATCAGTCAAAAAAGGTCGCAATTATTATGGGGAGCGACAGCGATTTTCCCATAGTGGCAGGTGCAATTCGGACGCTCAAGGAATTTTCAGTTCCGTATGAGGTGCATGTAATGTCCGCGCACAGGACGCCCGCGCTTGCTGCGGAATTTTCATCCAAGGCCAGAGAAAACGGCTTTGGCGCAATCATTGCGGCGGCAGGCAAAGCGGCGCATCTTGCCGGTGTGCTGGCGGCGCACACAACACTGCCTGTAATCGGGATTCCCGTAAAATCCTCAACCTTGGACGGGCTTGACGCACTTTTGGCGACGGTACAGATGCCAAAAGGCATTCCTGTGGCAACGGTAGCCATTGACGGCGCCGACAATGCCGCGCTGCTTGCGGTGCAAATGCTTGCAATTTATGACAATGCACTTGCGCAAAAGCTTTTGCAGGCAAAACAGGAGATGAACGAAGGCGTAGTAAAGAAAGACATTGCAATACAGGATAAGGTGAGGGAGCTTTGATCAGACCGGTAAACCAGTACGGACCTTTTTCCGGCGCGCCGCAGGAGGAATGCGGCGTGTTCGGTATTTATAAAAACGACGACGATATCCATATCGCAAACGAAGTTTACGGCGCGCTTTTTGCATTGCAGCATAGAGGACAGGAAAGCGCCGGTATTGCAATTAACCAAAACGGCGAGTTTACATGTCTAAAAGACTTGGGGATGGTATCTGAAGCGCTCAACGTATCTGCCGTTGAAGCTTTGGGCGATGGTAAAATTGCAATTGGCCATGTATGCTATTCCCCAAACGAAACCTTTATAAGAGCGGCGGCGCAACCTCTGGTCATGCGATATATCAAGGGTTCGCTTGCCATTGCACATAACGGCGCTATTACCAATTTGGCGCAGCTGCATCACCGGTTAGAGCAGGGCGGGGCAATTTTTCAATCTAACAGCAACGCAGAACTGATCGCCTACGTTGTGGCAAGCCAGCGGATTGTTACAAGATCTATAGAAGAAGCCGTTTTAAGCTCCGTACAACATCTTCAGGGTGCTTATTCGCTGGTGATATCTTCCCCAAGAAAGCTCATCGGCGTGCGCGATAAAAACGGGTTCCGCCCGCTTTGTATTGGTAAAATTAAAAACAGCTGGCTGCTTTCTTCAGAATCCTGTGCCTTTGACAGCCTTGGTGCGGAATTTATCAGAGACGTTTTGCCTGGAGAGGTTGTCGTAATAGACGAAAAGGGACTGCACAGCTATCAGCAAAACTGCGCCGGAAAATCATCATTGTGCATGTTTGAATATGTCTATATAGCAAGGCCGGACAGTGTAATTGACGGCGTATCTGTCCATGTGGCACGCAAACGCGCAGGGCAAATACTGGCGCAGGAGCATCCTGTGGAAGCAGATATTGTCTGCGGCGTACCAGACAGCGGGGTTAACGCCGCACTTGGTTATTCAGAAGAGTCTGGCATCCCTTATGGGGTTGCTCTGATTAAAAACAAATATATAGGGCGCACGTTTGCCAAACGCCAGTTGGCGGCAAAAGAACGCCTGATACAAATTAAAATTAATGTCCTCAAGGCGGCGGTTGAAGGTAAGCGGGTTGTCATTATTGACGATTCTATCGTCAGGGGAACAACCTGTGCCCACATTGTCAGGCTTTTAAGGGAAGCCGGCGCAAAAGAAGTGCATATGCGCATTTCTTCCCCGCCTTTTTTAAACCAGTGCTACTTTGGAACGGATATTAAAAACGAGGAAGATTTGATTGCAAGAAGACTGTCTGCGCAGGAAATCTGCCGGAAAATCGGCGCCGATTCCCTGGGGTATTTAAGTATTTCCGGGCTGCGCCGTATTGCAAAGGAGGCTTCCGTAGGCTTTTGCGACGCATGTTTTACCGGCGATTACCCGGCGGAGATTCCGCAAACCATCTATGAAGACAAGTTTTCAAGGAAAATTGTCCAGAAATAAATGCAGATATGCTTGTTCAAAGAAAGGATTGAGTGGCAGGGATGAAAAGTTTCAGTGATAGTTATAAAGAAGCGGGTGTAGACGTTACCGCCGGTTATAAAGCGGTGGAATTGATGAAAAAGCATGTTGCGCAAACAGTAACGGACGGAGTGCTTTCCGGAATTGGAGGTTTTGGAGGTCTGTTTGCTCCAAATACAGAGGGCATGCGGCAGCCCGTGCTTGTTTCCGGAACAGACGGCGTAGGAACAAAGCTCAAACTGGCCTTTTTGCTGGATAAGCATGATACAATCGGAATAGACTGCGTTGCTATGTGCGTCAATGACGTTGTGTGCTGCGGTGCGCAGCCATTGTTCTTTTTGGATTATTTGGCGGTTGGGAAAAATATTCCGGAAAAAGTCGCGCGGATTGTATCCGGCGTGGCAGAAGGCTGTGTTCAGGCCGGCTGCGCGCTGATTGGGGGGGAAACAGCAGAAATGCCGGGCTTTTACCCGCAGGAGGAATACGACCTTGCCGGCTTTTGCGTTGGCATGGTTGACCGGCAGAATATTATAGATGGCTCCAGCCTGCAGAAGGGGGATGTGCTGGTTGGCATTTCTTCTTCCGGGGTTCATTCCAACGGCTTTTCTCTGGTAAGAAAAGTGCTGCATATTAATGAAGAGACTATTTTTTCCCGTTATGATCAGCTGGACAAGCCGTTGGGAGAAACGCTCTTGACGCCGACAAAAATCTATGTGAAACCTTTGCTTTCCTTAATGCGGCAGCTTCCTGTCAAAGCGGCGTCCCATATTACAGGCGGCGGATTTTACGAAAATATACCGCGTATGCTGAAAACGGGCTTGACAGCGAGGGTGGAAAAGGCCGCCGTGCCGGTGTTGCCTGTCTTTGACGTAATTCAAAAAGCCGGCAATATATCGGAGCACGACATGTTTAATACCTTTAATATGGGCGTCGGCATGGTTGTGGCTGTTGCAAAGCAGGATGCAGACAAAGCGCTGCGTTTGCTTGCCCAGTCGGGTGAAAAAGCATATATTATCGGCGAGATTATACAGGGGGAAGAAGGCGTGCTTCTTGTATAAGCCGGATTGCGGGGTGATTTTTTGAAAAACATTGTTGTTCTTGTTTCCGGCGGCGGGACCAATTTGCAGGCGCTGATAGATGCGCAGGAGAATGGAGAGATTCAAAACGGCAGAATCACCTGCGTAATTTCCTCTAAAGAAGGCGCATATGCCCTGACGCGCGCGCGCAAGCATGGAATCAAAACCAGAGTTTTACAACGAAAGTCCTATGAAAATACCAATGCCTACAGCGAAGCCATGCGCCGGGCACTGGACGAAGAGCAGGCAGACCTGGTCGTATACGCCGGTTTTATGACCATACTTGGCAGCGAGGTCACAGCGCCATATGAAAACAAAATGATCAATGTGCATCCTTCCCTGATTCCTTCCTTTTGCGGAAAAGGGTATTATGGCCTGCACGTACATAGCGCGGTGTTGGAAAGAGGCGTAAAAGTTACAGGCGCCACAGTTCATTTTGTAACCGCAGTTTGCGACGGCGGACCAATTATCTTGCAAAAAGCAACGGAAGTAAAAAACGGGGACACACCCGAACTGCTGCAGAAAAGAGTGATGGAGCAGTGTGAATGGGTGATTCTTCCAAAGGCGGTTTCCCTGTTTTGTGAAGATAAAATTAAAGTGGAAGGAAATAAGACCATACTATTATAAATTCTGAAAGGAAGAGAAACATGGAAATGGTATCCATTCAAGAGGCGCTGGGAGCAAACGCCTACCCGGGAAGAGGCATTTTGCTTGGAAAAAGCAAAGACGGAAAACGTGCGGTGCTTGCTTATTTTATCATGGGAAGAAGCCAAAACAGCCGCAACCGTGTTTTTGTCATGGACGGCATGGGAATCCGGACGCAGGCGTTTGACGAAAGCAAGCTAACCGACCCGTCTCTGATCATTTACGCGCCGGTGCGCGTGCTTGGCAATAAAACAATTGTTACAAACGGCGACCAGACCGATACGCTCTATGACCTGATGAACAATCAGCTTACCTTCGAACAGGCGCTGCGTACCAGAACATTTGAGCCAGACGCCCCCAACTATACCCCCAGAATCTCCGGTATTGTAAAATGTGGGGACGGCGATTTTAATTTTGCCCTTTCCATTTTAAAAAGCGCAGACGGCAACCCGGGTTCCTGCCAGCGTTATACGTTTTCTTATTCCAACCCGCTGCCGGGGCAGGGCAGGCTGATTCATACCTACCGTGCAGACGGCAACCCGCTCCCAAGCTTTGAAGGGGAACCTGTGCTGGTAACGCTTGCAGACGACCCAATTGATATTTTTGCGCAGTCGCTGTGGAATACGCTCAATGCAGACAATAAAGTTTCGCTTTTTGTACGCTATATTACGCTTTCCACAGGCAAGGTGGAAAGCAGGATCATCAATAAAAATCAATAAGTGCAAAGCCCTCCAACAAGGCAGGCGCAAAGCAGCCTGCAGCTTTACAGACGAAAGGAATGTCGGAACATGAAAGAGCTTTTATTAAAATATGGCTGTAACCCAAACCAGAAGCCATCGCAAATTTTTATGAAAAACGGCAAGGATCTTCCCATAGAGGTGCGCAACGGCAAGCCTGGATATATTAATTTTTTAGACGCCTTCAACAGTTGGCAGCTTGTCCAGGAGCTGAAGGCCGCTACGGGCCTTCAGGCAGCCGCCTCCTTCAAGCATGTAAGCCCGGCGGGTGCCGCCGTTGGCACGCCGTTGTCGCAAACGCTGCAAAAGATATATTTTGTAGACGATCTAGAGCTATCCCCGCTTGCAAGCGCCTATGCAAAAGCCAGGGGCGCAGACCGGATGTCTTCCTATGGGGACTGGATCGCGCTGTCTGATGTTTGCGACAAGCAAACGGCGCTGCTGATTGCAAGGGAAGTATCCGACGGGATTATCGCGCCGGGCTATGATCAGCAGGCGCTTGAAATTCTTAAATCCAAACGCCGGGGTACATACAATATTGTACAGATAGACCCCGCCTATACGCCAGCAGAAAAAGAATATAAAGATGTATATGGCGTAACCTTTGAACAGGGCAGAAACACGCTTAAAATTGATGAATCCATGCTTACAAACATAGTCACAGAAAATAAAACGCTTCCCAAACAGGCGCAGATGGATCTGGTTCTTGCGCTTATCACACTCAAGTATACACAGTCCAATTCCGTCTGTTATGCAAAAGACGGCCAGGCAATTGGCGTCGGAGCAGGGCAGCAGTCCAGAATCCATTGCACGCGCCTTGCAGGCAATAAGGCCGATATCTGGTTTTTGCGCCAGCATCCAAAGGTGCTGGGCCTGCAATTTGTAGACAACATTCGCCGGCCAGACCGTGACAATACAATTGACGTCTACATTTCAGAGGATTATATGGACGTTCTGCGCGACGGTATGTGGCAGCAGTTTTTTAAAGAAAAACCGCAGCCCCTTTCCAAAGAAGAGAAAAAAGAATGGCTGCAAAAATTAAACGAAGTTTCCCTTGCAAGCGACGCCTTTTTCCCATTTGGCGACAATATTGAGCGTGCAAAGCGTTCCGGTGTGGCTTATATTGCACAGCCCGGCGGTTCCATCCGCGATGACAACGTAATTGATACATGTAACAAATATCATATGGCAATGTGCTTTACAGGCATCCGCCTGTTCCACCACTGATAAAGGAAGGAAAAAAACATATGAAAGTTTTAATGATTGGAAGCGGTGGGCGCGAGCATGCGCTGATCCATAAATTAAAGGAAAGTCCGCAGCTGGAAGCCCTGTATTGCGCGCCCGGCAACGGCGGCATTGGAAAAGAAGCCGTCTGTGTGGATATTCCGGTTACAGACAAAGCGGCAATTGTACAATTTGCCAGGGAAAAAAAGATTGATATGGTGTTTGTAGCGCCAGACGACCCGCTTGCAGACGGTATGGTAGACGCTCTAAACGCACAGGGCATACGGGCGTTTGGGCCGGATGCAAAGGCGGCGCAGATCGAAGCCAGCAAGGTCTTTTCCAAAAATTTAATGAAAAAATACGGTATTCCCACAGCGGCTTACGAGGTGTTTGACAACAGTAAAGACGCAATTGCCTGTGTGGAAATGCAGGGGAAATTGCCGGTTGTGATTAAGGCAGACGGCCTGGCGCTTGGGAAAGGCGTTATCATTGCCCGGACAATGGAGCAGGCAAAGCAGGCAATCCTTTCCATTATGGAGGATAAAAAGTTTGGGGATTCCGGCAACCGTGTTGTGATTGAAGAATTTTTAACCGGCCCGGAGGTTTCGGTGCTTGCATTTACAGATGGAAAAACCATCCGGCCAATGGTTTCTTCCAAAGACCACAAAAGGGCGCTCGACGGCGACCAGGGCTTGAACACTGGCGGCATGGGAACAATCAGCCCCAACCCGTACTACACGGAAGAGATGGCGCAAATTTGCCAGAATACCATTTTTGAACCGACCATCCGCGCCATGCAGGCGGAAGGGCGGCCTTTTAAAGGCTGTTTGTATTTTGGCCTGATGCTCACGCCGGACGGGCCGAAGGTAATAGAGTATAACGCACGTTTTGGAGACCCGGAGGCGCAGGTTGTGCTGCCGCGCCTTCAAACAGACCTGCTTGCTGTTTGTAACGCGGTCATTGACGAAAGGCTTGCAGATATAGAGCTTGTATGGTCCAAAGACTGCGCCGCGTGCGTGGTTGTTGCAAGCGGAGGCTACCCGGAAAGCTACCAAAAGGGCTATGCCATTGAAGGCCTTGATGCAAACGGGCAGGTCGCCGGCGCTGTCGTGTATCATGCGGGCACGGTATATAAAAACGGCGCGTTTTACACAAACGGCGGAAGAGTCCTGGGCGTTACCGCAAAAGCGCCAACGCTGGAGGGCGCGCTGGAAAAAGCGTATAAAGCCGTTGAAAAAATACGCTTTACAGACTGTTTTTACCGCAAAGATATTGGGAAAACAAAATAAAAAACACCCTTTAAAGCCAAACGGATGCTGCGCGCATGTGGCAGTTGGCTTTTAAGGGCAGGCACAAGGGGACAGTTTTTCTGCCAAAACTGCTGCAAACTGCCATTTTTTGCAGGGCCCGCCATGCCGGGGCGGGCTTATGCTTTTTTGTGGTTTTTATACCTTTGCTGTAGAATTTTCAGCTGCGTTTCCAGCATGCTGGTGGCAACGTTGTTAAAACTGGAATTGGTCATACTTGCAATTTCTTCAATGCCGGCAATGACCTCGTCGGCAATATAAAGGGATTTACTGCTGCATTTTTTTCTTTGCCGGATCCCCAGTTCATCAAAATCAAACGCAAAGCTCATAAGGCTGTTCTTCCCTTCAAATTTATTTTTATAGTTTTTCTTTATGCAGGCTTTCATTTTGCCCGCCCTCAACCGCCTCAAGGGGAGTGACCTTTTGAGACCCCCCGGAGGTTCTCACACAAAACTTTTGCTGAGGTTATAATACACATCCATTACCACTATTTTTTTATATCACAAATTGTCATAAAAGTGTTGAAAAAAGGAATACAAGTATGGCATAAAATATTTACAAACTTGTTTAAAGAAAAACTATAACTATAAAAAGGAGGAAAAACATGTACAGGATGTCCCCACGCCCTCTACATCAATAAAGTCGCTTACCTACCGAAATCGTTTGCCAATGAAATTAGGAGAATTTGTCATAGAAAAGCAATAGAATGGCTTTGCAAAGTTATACAGGGTAGCTGCAGACGGTTTTATTTATCAAAAACGCTCTGTAAATCTTGGATAAAAAAGCAATAAGCTGTTGTATCACGTTCAAAATAAGTCTTGTTTAATTTCTTTTATAATTTTTGTTTACGCAGGTTTGTGCATGGCTTTTGCCATACTTGGCTTGTATGTGTTTTCTGCAATGCTTATATGGCAAAAACGGATGGGATAATTTTACCGTTGTGTATTTGAAAAGCCGATGAAATAATTTGTTCCGTAGTAAAAAGATAAGAATAAACCAAAATAAAAAAACAGGAGGATAGGCAAATGAAATATTGTGAAAGAATAAAAATGCTCAGAAAAAACCAGGGTTTAAATCAGGCAGCATTAGGAAAAATCTTAAATTTGGGGCAAAGAACAATTAGTCAGTATGAAACAAACGGAAGAGGTTTGCCCACAAGCGTGATTATAAAATATGCACAATATTTTAATGTAACGGCAGATTATATATTGGGGCTTAGCGATAACCCCCAAAAAGGCTGGCTAGAAGATAAAAAGTAAGCGCGGCATGCAAAGTTGGTTTTTCCATAAAAACTTCCGTAACAGGCGCATGCGCGGCTTATTCTTTTTGGGGGTTTACGTGAACCATACAATGTTTTACAGCGGGGAACTTTTTTTCCAGAGCTTCATGTACGGCTTCCGCAATGGCGTGCGCCTGGTTCAGGCTTTGCGCGCCGTCGGCGCAAATTTCAACGTCTACATAAATTTTGGAACCAAACAGCCTTGTTTTGAGCATATCCACGCCCAAAACGCCCGCCTGCTCCAAAATAGTGGCGCGCATTTGCCGGATCGTTTCTGCGTCGCACGATTTGTCTACCAGCTTATCTACCGCATCCTTTACAATATCATACGAGGCTTTAATAATCATCAGGCAGATCACAACGCTTGCAATTGGATCCAAAATAGGAAACCCCATGCGCGCACCCAGTATGCCGACAAAGCTTCCCACAGAAGAAAGCGCGTCGCTCCTGTGGTGCCAGGCGTCCGCCTTTAAAGAGCCAGAATGAATTTTCTTTGCGGCGCCAAGCGTATACCAGTACATCCATTCTTTCAAAGCAATCGACACTATGGCTGCAATCAGCGGAAGCAGGCCGGGCGTTTGAATGGATTCCCCGCCGGAAAAGATTTTAAGAATGCCGGAATACCCAATCCCAATACCGGTTGCGCAAAGAATAACGGCAAGGATAAAAGCCGCAATGCATTCCATGCGCTCATGCCCATATTGGTGTTCATTGTCAGAGCTTTTACTGGAAATATTCACCCCCACAATGACAACCAGCGTGCTGAAAACATCAGAAGCAGAATGCACGGCGTCGGAAACCATGGCGGAAGAATTTCCCGCAATACCTGCCGCAAATTTCCCGGCGGATAAAGCAATATTTACCAAAATACTGACCCAGGAAACCCGCATGGCAATTTTTTTGGACTGCGCCGTATCCATCATCAGCGCCCCCTTTTCTTTATGAATAGGAAAAAACGTCTGCGGAACAATAGCAATATTGTCCCGCAGACGTTAAAAATTACATCTGCTGCTGTAAACAACAGCCCGATAAGAAACACCTTATCTGATATTTTTATTATTATATGATCAAACCCCAAAAATGTCAATCTTTATTTCTGGAAAACCGGTAGCCTGTTTTGCCAGGGCAGGCTGTGCCGCCCTGGCTTTAAAAAAACAGAAAACCTTTCAATCGCGCGCGGGAAAAGAAGGTGAAGTTGTGGAAATCCATATGCCCGCACAGGTGCGGGAAATCATAAAACGCTTGCAGCAAAACGGTTATCAGGCATATGCCGTCGGCGGCTGTATACGCGACAGCCTGCGCGGAAAAACACCGCAGGACTGGGATATTGCTACAAATGCGCTTCCTGCGCAGGTTGTACGCTGCTTTTCCGCTTACCGCCTTGTGCAAAATGGTATAGCCCATGGCACAATTGGCGTTGTGCTCGGGCGGGCGGTTTATGAAATCACAACCTACCGCGTAGACGGCGCTTACAGTGACAACCGGCATCCCGACAAGGTCGCCTATACCGGCGCGCTGGAAAAAGACCTGGCCCGCCGCGATTTTACAATTAACGCCATGGCTTACGGGGAAAAAGAAGGAATAATCGATTGCTTTGGAGGAAGGGCGGATCTGGAAAAGCGCAGAATACGCTGCGTGGGGGACGCGCAAAAACGATTTGAGGAAGACGCGCTGCGCATGCTGCGCGCGCTGCGCTTTGCATCGGTTCTGTCTTTTTCAATTGAAGCAAAAACAGCGCAGGCAATACATCTGAAAAAAGCGCTTCTTACGCGTGTTTCCGCACAGCGTTGTGCAAAAGAAATACGTATGCTTCTTTTAGGGGAAAATGCGGGCGCGGTATTAAGACAATTTGGCGATGTGCTTGCGGTATGTATACCGGAACTTACGCCAATGTTTCATTTTGATCAAAACACGCCTTATCACAACCGTTCCCTGTGGGAACACACCGCAGCGGCGGTACAGGCCGTCGCTGCGCAGGAGGATCTGCGTCTTGCCATGCTGTTTCACGATATTGGCAAGCCCGCCGTACAAACAACAGACGCACAGGGGGTTTCACATTACCATGGGCACCCGGCCGTCAGCGCAAAAATGGCGCGGGAAATTCTTACCCGCATGCATTTTTCCAAAAAGTGCATAGAGCGTGTGGCGATTTTAATCCTGTACCATGATTACCGCTGCGCGCCTGCGCAGCGTGCGGTCAGGCGCCTGCTGCAGAAGACGGGAGCAGATGTTGCGCGCCGGCTTATACAGGTCAGAAGGGCGGATGCCGCCGCCCAGTCGGATTTTCGCCGTACGGAAAAAATCCGGCTCATAGATGCATATGAAGCCACACTGCAAACCGTGCTGGAAAACGGCGACTGTTTTTCTCTGCAAGATCTTGCGGTTTGCGGCGACGACCTGCTTGCATTGGGCATCCCGCAGGGAAAGCAGGTTGGGCTGCTTTTAAACCAGTTGCTCAATGGGGTAATAGAAGGCAGCCTTCCCAACCAAAAGGATATACTGCTGCAAAAGGCAAAGCAGCTTTTTTACAAAGAATAGCCCGCGTTCCTCTTTGCAGAGGCAGCGCGGGCGCTTTTATATTCTTGCGGCGCCTGTTTCCCTGGCAGCTTGTGCAACCGCCTGGGCAACGGCGTTGCCAATTCTTTTATCCAGTGCGTCTGGCAGGATATACTCTGCGCACAGTTTCTCTTCGGGGACAAGCCGGGCAATGGCAAGCGAGGCCGCAACCTTCATTTCTTCATTAATTTCAGTGGCGCGGCAATCCAGCGCGCCTCTGAAAATGCCGGGAAAGGCCAAAACGTTATTGATTTGGTTGGGAAAATCAGATCTTCCTGTGCCAATAACGGCGGCGCCCGCACGTTTAGCCGCATCCGGCATAATTTCCGGCGTAGGGTTTGCCATTGCAAACACAATAGGATTTTCCGCCATATTTTTTATCATGGATTCGGTGACAATATTGGGAGCAGAAACGCCTAAAAACATATCTGCGCCCTCCAGTGCGTCACAAAGGGTTCCCGTTTTATGCTCTTTATTTGTAACGGCAGCCATAAAGGCCTGTTCTGAATTAAGCTCAAACATGCCTTCGCAAATGATGCCAAAGCGGTCTACCATAATCAACTGGCGCACCCCCATATTTAAAAGGTGCCTGGCAATGGCGATCCCGGCAGATCCTGCTCCGTTGATTACCACTTTAACAGCGCTGATCTCTTTCTTTACAACCTTCAGAGCGTTAAACAGCGCAGCGGCAACCACAATGGCGGTGCCGTGCTGGTCGTCGTGAAAAACAGGAATATCGCATATTTCCTTCAAACGCCGCTCAATCTCAAAGCAACGCGGGGCGGAAATGTCTTCCAGATTAATCCCGCCAAAACTTCCGGAAATCAGGTATACGGTTTTTACAATATCCTCTATATTTTTGGAACGCACGCAGATAGGAAAGGCGTCTACGTCGGCAAATTCCTTAAAAAGCGCGCATTTTCCCTCCATAACAGGCATGCCGGCTTCCGGGCCTATGTCGCCCAGCCCTAAAACGGCGGTGCCGTCTGTCACAACTGCTACAAGATTGTTCCTGCGTGTAAGCTGGAAAGATTTTTTATAATCCTGCTGTATGGCAATGCACGGCTCGGCAACGCCCGGCGTATAGGCAAGTGAAAGATCCTTTGCTGTATGTATGGGAACTCTGGATACAATTTCAACTTTTCCATTCCATTCGTAATGCTTTTTTAAAGATTCCTTTTGAATATCCATCTTTTACAGTCCTTTCCAATGCAGCGTTACGGCGGTTTGCCCAAAACGTCCGCTTTCTAAAGTATATAACAAAACGCAGCGGGAGGCAACATGTATTTGACAAAGACCGGGGCGTATATTACAATAATTACAGCGAGCAGGCTGAACAGCCGCGGGCATATTGCGAAAGCACATGTCCGAGGAAAGTCCGGGCTCCACAGGGCAGGAATAACGGCTAACGGCCGCCGGGGGCAACCCCAGGGAAAGTGCAACAGAGATATACCGCCTGCTAGGAGCAGGTAAGGGTGGAAAGGCGAGGTAAGAGCTCACCGGCGTCAGGGGAACCTGACGGCCCTGCAAACCCTATTCGGAGCAACACCGTGGAAAGACGCATGCGCCGGCCCGGCGCGTCTTTAGGAGGTGGCATTGAGCGCAGGCGGCAACGCCGCGCCAAGATAGATGGCTGTTCACGACAGAACCCGGCTTACAGGCCTGGTCGCATTTTTAAACCGTTCCGGCGTTGGCAGGAACGGTTTTTTATTGCAGGTTTTCAGATTTTCTAAAGCGCAGGCAAAAACGTATGGGGCGGGCATATCGCGGCAGGCGCGGGGGCAGGCTTTTCCGTTTTGCAGGGCAACTGCAAAACCCCGCTTGGCTCTCTCTTTTCCCGCCGCGGTGTAAATAGTATTTTTATCAAAATCCCGTGCCGTTTGCAGATGAATTTGCAAACAGCCCCCGCCTTTCTTTTATAAGCGTATCTTTTGTATCCCAAAGTTTTTGGGACAGGTCTACATAATAGTTGTGTGGGTTTTCAAAACGCTTTACCTCGTCCCATAAGGTTTCAAGCTGGGATGCGCAATAGGTTTGGATGCTTTGCAGGGCGGGAGGCGTATAAACCAGCTTGCCATTTTGAAAAAGCTGTACACGCAGCGGGACTGCTTTAAATCCGGTAACGGTTTTTCTTTTCCATGTAAACTGTGGGTCAAATATTGTATAGGGGGCACGGTCATCGATCTTTTCATCAAACAGCGTTACAACATCTGCAATTGCCTTACCGCTTGCCGTATCAAATAACCTGTAAAGGTTTTTAAAACAAGGGGTAGTAATTTTGGACACATTGTTGCTGATCTTAATTTTTGGTAAAATATTTCCGTGCGCCTCTATTGCACACAGCTTATAAACACCGCCGAACACGGGATCGGAAGAAGCTGTAATCAGGCGTTCCCCAACGCCAAACAGGTCAATCGGAGCGCCCTGCAGGAGCATATCGCGGATCAGGTATTCGTCAAGCGCGTTGGAGGCGCAAATTTTGCAATCGGAAAAACCGGCCTCGTCCAACATTTTTCTTGCTTTTTTCGAAAGATAGGTAATATCCCCGCTGTCAATCCGAATTCCGGCCGGACGAAAGCCTTTTGGAAGCAGTTCTTCATTAAAAATTTTGATTGCATTTGGAACGCCTGACTGCAGGGTGTTATACGTATCTACCAGCAGGGTGCAGTTTTCCGGATATTGCTTTGCATATGCGCGAAACGCGTCTTCTTCGCTGTCAAACATCTGTACCCAGCTATGTGCCATCGTGCCCAGGGCAGGTGTTTGAAAGGCTATATCAGAAAGCACGCAGGAGGTGCCTGTGCAGCCCCCGATATAAGCGGCTCTTGCGCCATAAACAGCGCCGTCAAAGCCCTGCGCCCTGCGTGCCCCAAATTCCATAACTGCCCGGCCGCCGGCCGCCCGGCAGATGCGGTTTGCTTTTGTGGCGATCAGGCTTTGGTGGTTAATGCATAACAAAAGCATGGTTTCTATAAATTGCGCCTGGATAACGGGTCCTCTCACAGTTATAATCGGCTCGTTTGGAAAGACAGGCGTACCTTCCGGTACGGCCCATACATCGCAGGTAAAGTGAAAATCGGCAAGAAAACGTAAAAAGGCATCGCTGAAAATCTTTTTTTCTTTTAAATAAGCAATATCCTCTTTAGCAAAGTGCAGGCTTTGCAGATATTCGATCAGCTGTTCTATGCCGGCCATGATCGCAAAGCCGCCGTTGTCTGGAATTTTTCGAAAAAACATGTCAAAATAGGCAACGGTATTTTGCAGCCCATTTTCAAAATAGCCGCCGGCCATGGTCAGTTCGTAAAAATCGGCCAGCATTGTTAAATTGCGCTCGTTTAAATTGTGCTCCATAGCGATCCCTCCCTTTTATAAAGTTATATTGTCCAAAATTTCAATCCCGTTTTGACGCATATTAAAGTACGCGCAAACGGCGGAAAAGTCGCCGTTGTGTACAGGCAGGTCAAAGGTGGCGGTAAGCTGTATCGGAACAATAACCCTGCAGCGCCTGTTTTCACGGTTAAAGGCAGCTTTCAGCGTCAGACAGAATTGTTGTATGCAAAGATCTGTACAACAACCGGTAACAAGAAACGTATCAATCTGCGGATTTTCAAGCAAAAACTGTTGAAACTCCGGCTCCAGAAATCCATTGGTGGAATTTTTGTCAATCCGCCTGATACCGGGTATGGACTTTAACTCCTGCGTCAGTTCGCTTTCAAGGCTGTCATGCAGGCAATGCACGGGATAATCGGAAAATTCCGGTGATTGTCTTGTATGGCTGTCGGCAAATGCAAGAACGGGCAGTTTCCGCTTAATGCAGGCGGCGCAAAATGCGGCAACCTTATCGTTTATCTGCAGGATCCGCGCGCTGGAAAGGTTTCCTTCTTTGGCAAAGCCATTCACCATATCTACAGCTACGGCTGCTGTTTTTTCCTTTACAAAACTGTGCAGCGGCAGGGTGGGTGCGTTTGTGAAATCGTCATAAAGCGTATCTAAAAAAGTACAGGATTTTTTTAAAAAAGCTTCTTTTTGCATAAAAATCACCTCAGTGCAAAATCAGAAAATTCACTCTGAATAGAGTTAAATGGAAAATAAAGCATTTTTTAGGGTTTAATTTGCATTTTATAAAAATTTTTTGTAAAATTGACTTGTTTTTTTTCCCTGTAAGATATATAATAGCCTTGCTTAGCTGTATTTTATTTGGTTTTAAATGAATAATTGGAGTGGAATGTATGAGATTGCGTAAACAGGAACTGGGGACAAGAAACCTGGTGGGAGCAAGGGTAGAGGCTGCCCGCAAAAAAAAGGGAATGAAGCAAAAAGAACTGCTGGCCCAGCTGCAGGTAAATGGCGTTGATATGAATGCCTCTGGCCTGTCTAAGCTGGAAGGGCAAATCCGTTATGTTACGGATGTCGAACTGGTTGCGCTTGCAGATATTTTGGAGGTTACGGTGGATTCTTTGCTGGGCAGGGAATAAACCTTGCCGGTATTCATGATTTGTTTAATTTAAAGCACATCCGTCTGCTGGATGTGCTTTTTTATTGTGGCTGCAATCATTTCCACTGCGGGGCGGATTTTGTCGCAGGGGATCCCGGAAAATCCAAGCTTAAATGAATGTCCGCGACGTGTCCCTTGAATAATTCGTATACCCTGCTCTAAAAGTGAGTGGTAAAGCGTTTGACGGTCTATTTCAAACGGAAGTTCTACCACAACGGTCAAGGCTGTTTCCAGCAGAGTTATGTTTATATCATAGGGAAGATTTTCTTGTAAAGCGCTGCACAAAAGCAGGATTTTTTCCTGATATTGTTTTCTTAAACGTCGCAGATGGCGTTCCAGCTGCCCGTCCCTGATATATTTGGCAAGGGCAAGCTGTTCAGCTTTTGAGGCGGTTTGGTTATATCTGCCTGCACGCCCGAAAAAGCGTGCGGACAAAGTCTCTGGTAAAACGGCATAGCCGATTCTGACAGAAGGCAGAAGCAGTTTGGAAAAAGAGCCCAGATAGATTACATGTTCGCTGTCATATCCCTGCAGCGCAGGTATAGGTCTGGTTTTATAGCGCAGTTCGCCATTGTAATCATCTTCTATAATATAAGCGCCATGGGCCTCTGCCCAATGCAGCAGTGCATACCGCCGGTTCATTTTGATATGGTTTCCAGTGCGCAGAGAGCCTGAAGGGTTGATTAACAGTAGTTTGGCTTTGCTTGCTTTCAGCGCATCAGGGATAACTCCGTCGCAGTCGCTGTCTACAGTGACCACATGCATACCGCAGTCGGAGAAAACTTGTATGGCATGAGCTGATCCATCCGCTTCTACTGCTACGGTGGAGCCAGAAGCGTGTAAAAGACCGCAAATCAAATACAAAAGCGACTGCGTTCCGGCACCAATGACGATATTTCTTTCATCGCCCTGTACACCGCGCACACCGTAACAATAAGAAGCAAGCGCGCGCCGAAGCTCCGGTTCACCCTGAGGATCGCCATAGGAGGTAATCAGGTAATCGCAGTTTATAACATTGCGTACGTATTTTCTCCATAATTTCAGGTTGCTGTTGTCTACATCTACACTTTTGCTGCTGAAATCATATTTTATTATGTTATGAAATCGCGTGGGGTATGTAACAGGCTTTTGCGCTTTTGTATTTTCCATATTGGGGCAGGGCGGGCTTTGGATAAAAAAGCCGCGCTGCGGCAAACTTTTAATATATCCTTCAATACATAGCTGCTGATACGCGCTTTCTACCGTAGTACGGCTTAAAGCAAGGTCTTCTGAAAGCCGCCGGATCGACGGCAGTTTTTCTCCCTGCTTAAGCGCGCCGTTTTCAATTGCATTTTTTACAGCAGAATAAAGCTGCACATATAACGGCGTGTCCGCTTGTTTTTTCAGGGTTAAAAAATCATAGATCATGGCAATTCCTCAAACCGTTCTTTTCGTTTTATTTTAGCATTCTCTATGCGCCTTTTCAATGCTGTTTTAGGCGTCTGCGGCATTTTAGTTGCTATTTTTTAGTAAAATTAGTATAATTATTCTTAACAGAAAACAAACTGAAAGGCAGCGTATAGAATGGATAGCAGAGTAAAAAATTTTCTGAATACGTTAAGCGGAAAAAAAATTGCATTATGCGGCATCGGCAGCAGTAATTTGCCGCTGCTTGCGCTTTTAAAAAAATATGGCGCACAGGTAACCGCCTGTGACAGGCGCACGGAAAAAGAGCTTGGCGACGTCGCACAAGAGGCACGGCGCGCCGGTGCGTCGCTTTCCCTTGGGGAGCGGTATCTTGAAGGGCTGGATGTAGAGATTCTTTTTCGTACGCCTGGTATGCGCTATTATATGGAAGAACTTATCCGCTTTCGTAAAAACGGCGTGGCGGTTACGTCGGAAATGGAGCTTTTTTTTGATCTTTGTCCCTGCAAAATTATCGCAGTTACCGGGAGCGACGGCAAAACCACAACAACATCTATTATTGCGCAGATGTTGCGCGCCGCCGGAATGTGCGTGCATTTAGGCGGTAATATAGGAAAGCCGTTGTTGCCCGAAATAGAAACCATTTCCTATAATGATGTAGCCGTGGTGGAGCTTTCAAGCTTTCAGCTGATTTCCATGCGCAAAAGCCCTTCTGTTGCAGTTGTCACCAACCTGTCTCCCAATCATCTGGACGTGCATAAAGATATGCAGGAGTATGTAGACGCAAAAAAGAATATTGTTTTACATCAAAATGCATTTGGAAGGGCAGTTTTAAATCTGGATAACGGTATTACCAATGCATTTACAGAAGAATGCAGGGGAATGGTGTATAAATTCAGCTGCAAGCAGCCGCTGGAAAACGGCTGTTACCTTGATTCGGACGGAAGTATCAAGATGGCGGTTGGCGGCCATACTACAAAGGTGATGGAGCAAGCGGACATACTAATTCCAGGCATGCATAATGTGCAAAACTATCTCGCGGCGGTCAGCGCTGTTTGGGGATTGGTGGATAAAGAAACCATACGAGAGGTGGCACGTACTTTTCAAGGGGTTGAGCACCGTGCGGAATTTGTCCGTGAAGTCAACGGCGTGCGCTATTACAACGATTCAATCGCGTCGAGTCCAACCAGAACCATTTCCGGAACGCTTTCCCTGTATGATCAAAAAATTATTTTGATTGCGGGCGGTTATGATAAAAATATTCCTTATGCGCCGCTGGGGCCGGTCATTGTGCAAAAAGTAAAACTTTTAATTCTGCTGGGGGCTACGGCCGACAAAATTGAAACGGCAGTCAGGCAGGCACAGGGATATTCCGCCGGGAATCCTGTAATTTTGCGGGTAAATACCATGGAAGAGGCCGTTGAGGCGGCGTATACGCATGCGCAAAGTGGGGATATTGTATCCATGTCTCCAGCCAGCGCCAGCTTTGACCTTTATAAAAATTTTGATCAAAGGGGTAAGCATTTTAAAAAACTGGTTGACAGTTTATAATTACAATTGCAAAGGATGAAAAATATGATAGAAACATTGCGGCAGCTTTGCAACGCACGCGGCGTTTCCGGCAGCGAGTGCGCTGCAGCGGCGATAGCGGGGAAGCTGCTAAGCGATTATGCGCAGGTGTCTGTGGATAAAAACGGAAATGTCATCGGCACACTGGGAAATGCAAATGCAGATTTTACCATTATGCTGGATGCGCATTTGGATCAGATTGGCTTGATTGTTACAGATATAAACGCAGACGGTTTTATAAAGGCAGAGCCTTGCGGCGGAGTGGACCGAAGGGTATTGCAGGGAACGATGTGTGTTGTTTTGGGAAAACAGGAAATTCCTTGTGTGGTGTGCTGCCTGCCTCCGCATCTATCAGACGGTGGGGAGGACGCGGCAGTGGCAGCAAAAGATTTATGGCTGGATACGGCTTTGCCGCCAGACACGGTAAAGCAACTGGTCTGTCCGGGGGACCGCATTGTATTTCATTGCGCGCTGAAAAAAATGCTTGGTACACGCATAACCGGGCCAGCGCTGGATAACCGGGCCGGCGTTGCCTGCCTTTTGCACTGCGCAAAACAGCTGTCGCGGGAAACGCCCGGATGTAAGGTGGTAATTCTTTTCAGCACACAGGAGGAAACCAGCGCGGGCGGAGCAAAAACAGCTTCTTTTTTACAGGCACCCGATGAGGCGATTGTTGTTGATGTAAGCTTTGCCCGGCAAAGCGGCGTGCAGCCGGGAAAAAGCGGCGTTATGGGAAAAGGCGGTATGATTGCAGTTGCGCCGACGCTTTCAAAAAAAATGTCCGACCGCTTGATTGTCGCGGCAAAAAATAATAGAATTCCCTATCAGCTTGAGGTGATGGGCTCGGCCACCGGGACCAATGCAGATGCAGTTTCCATGACGAAAGGCGGTATTCCAACGGCTTTGCTGTCCATTCCATTGAAAAATATGCATACACAGGGTGAAATTGTAGATTTATGCGACATAAAGGCTACGGCGGATGTGCTGACAGCCTATGTTCTGGAAAGGGGCAGGATGGTTTGATGGATTTAAAGCTTTTGGAGGAACTCTGTCTTGCAAACGGCGTATCCGGCGATGAAGAGCAGGTTCGAAAAATTATTTTTTCTGCTGTCTCGCCTTATGCGGATCATATAGAGACGGACGCTATGGGAAATCTGCTTGTCTTTAAAAAAGGGGAGCGTTCCCCAAAAAGGAAGTTAATGCTTAGCGCACATATGGACGAAGTCGGTTTTATTGTTATTGATATTACAACCGATGGGATGCTGAAGGTGGAGCAGGTAGGTGGTATCGACCGGCGCGTTATTTGCGGCAAGGCCGTTACCGTTGGAGAAAGCAAAGTTAAGGGCGTATTTGGGATCAAGCCTGTGCATCTTTCGGGCACGGAGGAAAAGGAAAAAATCCCTTCCATGGAAAAAATGTATGTGGACATTGGCGCCGAGAGCAGGGAGCAGGCGTTGTGTTTTGTAAACGTTGGGGACTATGTTGTGTTTGACACACCGTTTTTATGCAGAGACGGCCGCATTTTTGCAAAGGCGCTTGACGACAGAGCGGGCTGCCTTGTACTGATAGAAATGCTCAAGCAACGGCTTGCATATGATATGCATTTCTCATTTTTGGTTCAGGAGGAGGTCGGGCTGCGGGGTGCTGCCGCCGCTGCGTATACGGTTGAACCGTATGCGGGTATTGTGGTAGAATCCACAACTGCAGCGGATACTGCCGGTGTGGATTCTTCCAGGCAGGTTTGCCGTTTGGGTGAGGGCGCGGTTGTTTCTTTTATGGACAGGCGAACCATTTATGACAAAGACTATTATAAACTTGCATTGCATTGCGGTCAGCATGCAGGTGTAAAGGTTCAGCTCAAGCAGGCTGTGACAGGCGGAAACGACGCGGGCGCGATCCATTGCTCCAGGGGCGGCGTGCGTACAATTGCCATATCGCTCCCATGCAGATATATCCACAGCGGAACATCCATTATTACCGTGGAGGACTTGGAAGCTGTATATCAAACGGTATTTTTAACAGCGGAGAAAATTGCCGGAGATGAAACCGTATGATTCTTTTGGGAGACGATACCTTCGAAAAAGCGCTCTTGCAAAGAGTCTTGCAAAATCCCAATCCTTATAATATCCGGATCTATTCCTTATTTCATGCTTATAAGCAAACAGCCCTCTGCCAATTTTGGATACAGCGCACGAAGGAAGGGGCTGTTTCTTTTCTTGCAAAAAACGGCGCATCTCTTATTTTGGATGCCGAACCCTGTGCAGATATGGAAGAGCTGTCTGCCTTTAGCATGCTGACAGGGGCTGTAAGCCTGTTGTGCGACGCTGCACTGCCTTTAAAAATGCCGGGTTTTTCAGCACGCATCTACCCGGTAATGCGTCTGGAAAAGGCACAGCGGTCTGTCGGCCAGCCCGGCCGCTTTTATGTGCAGCCCCGATTGCAGGATATTTATGCTCTTTTGCATCAATGTGAAGACGAGGGCTTTGTGCTGCCAGCGTTTGAAGACTTTTATCTGGAGCTGTCGCATAGAATACGGCATGATTCTGCGCTGTGCGTGGGCATTATGTGCAACGGTAGGCTTTGTGCCTGTGCGTTGGCAATGTTTTATTGTCTGCATGGGGCAGTAATAGGTTGTGTGGCAACGCATCCGCAATACAGAGGAAGAGGTTTGGGAAAACAGGCCGTTACAGCTTTGACAGGTCAGATGCATAAGGTGCAGACAGAGCGTGTTTTTCTGCACGCGGTGCATCACGGCACGGTTGCTTTTTATGAAAAAGCAGGCTTTTCCATGTGTGGCAGCGCATTGGAATTACATAGAAAGAATGGAGCGATATAGTATGAAAAACACTTTGTTTCAAATAGATAATAAAATTCTGCAATTGTCGGAGCAGGCCATGAAATTGTGTTCCCGGCAGATGCAGCAAATAGAGGAAATGCAGGACTATAACCAGCAAAAAATGCTGTATGCTTTTCAGCAGGCCGGTGTAAGTGAAAGTCATTTTACAGCAAGCACAGGCTATGGCTATGGGGACAGGGGGCGGGATGCACTGGACCAGGTTTTTGCAACGGTTTTTGACGCACAGGACGCACTGGTGCGCCATAATTTTGTCAGCGGGACGCATGCACTGACCGTAGCGCTGTTTGGTCTTTTACGCCCGGGCGATACCATGCTGTGCGTGACCGGCAGACCCTACGATACACTGCTTGGCGTAATAGGGGTAGACGGCCGGCAGGGAACGCTCAATAAAGGATCTTTGCAGGATTTTGGTATCTGCTACCGGGAAATCCCCCTGGATAAAGATGGACACGTCCAATTGCAGGCGATAAAGGAGGCCATGGACAGTCATATAAAAATGGTCTACATACAGCGATCACGGGGATATGATTTGCGCCCTTCCCTTTTAACAGAAGAAATTGCACAGATTGCCCATACGGCAAAAGCGGTTGTACCGGAATGTATTGTTATGCTGGACAATTGTTATGGAGAATTTGTTGAAACAGAGCAGCCGCTTGCAAATGGGGTCGATATTATGGCGGGCTCGCTGATTAAAAATCCCGGAGGTTCAATTGCGCCAACTGGGGGGTATATCGCTGGGAAAAAAAATCTAGTTGAAATGTGCGCCTGTCGTCTTACAACGCCTTCTACAGGCAGGGAAATCGGCGCGACCCTTGGCAACAACCGCGAACTGTTTATGGGCGCGTTTCATGCGCCGCACGTAACGGGAGAGGCTGTAAAAACGGCTGTTTTTGCAGCGGCGCTTTTTGAACTGCTCGGTTTTGCGGTGTCGCCGCGCTATGACGAAAGGCGGGGGGATATTATTCAGACTCTTTTACTGGAAAACAGCGGCGCGCTTGTTGCTTTCTGTAAAGGTATTCAGCGAGGCGCGCCTGTAGATTCTTTTGTGATACCGGAACCGTGGGACATGCCGGGCTATGACAGCAAAGTGATTATGGCGGCAGGCGCGTTTACGCTTGGCGCTTCGATTGAGTTATCTGCAGATGCGCCTTTGCGCCCGCCCTATGCTGCCTGGCTGCAGGGAGGAATCAATTTCCACAGTGGGAAACTGGGAATTATGCTGGCGGCGCAGTCGATGCTGGAAGAAGGGTTTATAAATGGCAGGGTGTTTTAAGCGTTGCCTGCAGGCAATGGTTTTCATTAATTTATAAAAAAGCGTGATTTTAAAAAACTAAAAAAGTGAAAGCAGTATTGCTTTCACTTTTTCCTTACAGATTTGACCCTGTGGATGTATCGGGCACTTTTTTCTGGCGAAGTTCTTTAAAAAAACTGCGCAAAACAGCGCTGCACTCCGGTTCTAATACTCCGCCGGTCAACTTTGGTTTATGATTGTACGGCAGATCAAACAGATTCACAACAGAGCCGCAGGACCCGGCTTTTTTATCATACGCGCCAAATACTACACGCTTTAAGCGGGCGTTGATAATAGCGCCCGCACACATAGGACATGGCTCAAGCGTGATATAAATTGTACATTGCCACAGCCGCCAACCCCCAAGTGCCCGGCATGCCTGTGCAATCGCCTCAAGCTCCGCATGACACAGGGCGTTTTTTACCTGTTCTCGACGGTTGTATCCACGCGACAGAACCTGTTCGTCTTTTACGATTACGGCGCCTACCGGTACTTCACCGTTTTTGGCGGAAAGTTCGGCGCAACGCAGAGCTTCGCGCATAAACAGAATGTCTTTTTGCTGTAATTGTGTTACATTAGCATCCAAAACGATATTACCTCTAATAAAATTAATATGCCGAAAACAATCATACCAGGGGAAAAGAAAAAACAGCGCATTTTTTCCCGGAAAGTCAAAATATAATTATATTTTTTAAAAGTAAGCAGCGTGCCATCCCTTTTTGCTATCAGTGCAACCCCCAAAATACCCAGCAGGAAAAACAGGCCCATGAACCCGGCGTAATAGATTTCTGCAGCGGTTTGTCCGAACCGCGAATTTATAATATCGCCCAGCACGGAAAACAAATTATTGATAAAATGCAGCAACATTGCCGGAATAATGGATCCGCTGTATACAGTGATGTATGCAAAAGTCAGACCTCCGATGAATGCAAACGGAATCTGAATCAGATTACCATGTATCAGGCCAAATATAATTGAGGAAGTTAAAACAGCAAAGCCGTCTCCATAGTTTCGTAAAGCACCGAGTAAAACGCCACGGTATAGAAATTCTTCTACAAAAGCCGGGGTGACGGCAACTGCCAGAATATAAAGAATATTGGTGGTCCATTGGTTGTCCAGCTTTACAGAGGATACAGCATCCAGGTTGTAATGAATACCAATCATCGACAAATTTTGCAGCATGTAATCAACCATGTAGTTTGCGAACATTGCAACGGCAAGCCCCGCGGGTAAAAGTGCGGCAATACGTTGCACACTGACAGTTCGGTGGAATGAAAAAAGGTCGTCAAAACGCCTGCCGACCATACAGCGCAGAATCAAAGCGGTTGTAAACATTCCCACAACCGACACAAGTCCCGAAAGCGTATAGTACACATCTGGTGGAAAGGCGGAAGCCATGTCCGTCTGTCCATAATCAATGGCGCCAAAAAAAATTGTAATTAAAGTAAGAAAGGTAGCAATCAAGTTAAAAATAACAAGAAGAATACATTGCGAAATACCCGTTTTATTCGCAAGCGACCGAAGTTTTCTTTTTTCCGTATCTTTTCTATAATCCTTAAAAGAAAAATAAATCCAATCTGCGTTTTGTGTAAAGCCTTGCGGCGTCCACTGCATAGAATCACATCCAACGTTTTTATTCCTATCTTTAATTTGGTTGTTAGCTTTGTTATTATAACATTCTCATTTTTTGATTACAACAAAAACCAATAAAATTATAAACAAAGAAAACTTCTTCGTGAAAAAATTTTGAAAGTTGTATAAATACACGTGTTTTGCTTGATTATATACAAAAATCTGTTATAATTATTAGATAAACAAAAGGTTGGGATGGATTAAAAATGAAAACATCTGTTTCGCGCATGCAGGCAAGAGAACAGGCGTTTATACTGGCGTTTGAAAAAAATTTTACAAGCGATTCGGTAGACGAAATTTTGGAAGCCGCGCGTTTGTCTGACGACCGGCAACCTGATGACTTCGCTGTTACGCTGGTCAGGGCTATGGAAGGGAAATTGCCCGAAATTGATTGTGAGATTCAAAAAAACATCAAAGGATGGAAGATGGGCAGATTATCAAAGGTAAGTTTGGCGTTGCTGCGGCTGTCTGTTTTTCAAATTTTATTCGTACAGGAAAACAGGGATGCGGAAAACCCTGTAAGCGTGGTGATTAACGACGCCGTACGCCTTGCAAAAAAGTATTCCACCCCGGAAGATGCGGCCTTTATAAACGGTGTGCTGGGAACAATAGCCAAACATGAAAAGTGCATGAAATTGCCGGATACAGAGGATAAAGAGCAATGAAAACGGCGCTTGGGCTGGATACCAGCAATTATACAACGTCCGCGGCTGTCTTGAAAGATGGAGCGATCTACCAGGCAAAACTGCCGCTGCCTGTTAAAAAAGGTCAAAAGGGCTTGCGCCAGAGCGAAGCAGTTTTTCATCATACCAGCCAGCTGCCACAGGTAATAAAAGCGTTGCAGGTGCATTTTACACAGGTGCCGCCCGGTTTGCTTGGTGCGTCTGACGCCCCCAGAAGGGAAGCGGGCTCTTATATGCCGTGTTTTACTGTTGGGCTTGGAGCAGCCCGGGTGTTGTCAAGCGTTTTGAAGGTACCCCTGTACACTTTTTCTCATCAACAAGGGCATATTGCGGCAGCACTGTACAGCGCCGAAAAGCTGGAGCTGTTGAAGCATCCGTTTTTGGCGTTCCATGTTTCAGGCGGTACGACGGAAGCATTGCTTGTAAAGCCGGATCGCACGGAAATCTGTAAAACGCAGATTGTTGCAAGTACGCTGGATTTGAACGCGGGTCAGGTCATTGACAGAACAGGCGTTATGCTTGGAATTTCTTTTCCATGTGGGAAAGAGCTGGAGCGGCTGGCGTTGGGCTGTGATGAAGAAATAAAAGTAAGGCCGGTCTTAAAGGATGCAAATTGTTGTTTTTCCGGCTTGGAAAATATTTGTGCAAACCTGAAAAAGAAAGGCGCGCCGGATGCGTATATTGCAAAATACTGCCTGAAATATGTTGAGCAAACGGTGGTTCTTATGTGTGAAAAGCTTCTTATGCAATATGCTGGACTGCCTGTTTTATTTGCAGGAGGCGTTATGTCAAACGCGATGATACAGAAGATTCTATCGGAACGCTTTTCTGCTTTTTTTGCATCTCCGGAATTTTCCTGCGATAACGCCGCAGGGATTGCAGTTTTGGCGGATTTAAAAGAAAATGGATTTTAAGAAGGAAGGATCTATGGAGGCTTCTATACTTTCTGTTTCGCAGTTGAATTTTTATATTCGTTCTCTTTTGGATGGAGACAGCAACCTGGCTGCGCTTTTTGTTTCCGGGGAAATTTCCAATCTTTCTGACCAATACCGCTCGGGCCATATTTATTTTACACTTAAGGATGAAAAAGCGGCGGTAAAATGTGTGGTTTTTGCAAATTCCGCGTCGCGTCTGAAATTTATACCGCAAAATGGCATGAAAGTGATTGTACGTGCTAAGGCCTCCCTATATGAAGCGGGGGGGCAATACCAGCTCTATATAGAAGATATGCAACCAGATGGAGCGGGTGCGCTGGCTGTCGCTTTTGCGCAGTGCAAAGAACGTCTGGAAAAAGAAGGTCTTTTCAACGCGGCGCATAAAAAGCCGCTGCCCAAATTGCCGTACAAAATTGGGGTAATTACTTCCCCAACAGGAGCAGTGATAAAAGATATACAAAATATACTGAACAGACGTTTTCCGTTGGCGGAAATTTTGCTCTGCCCTGTGCTTGTGCAGGGAAATCTGGCAGCGGGGCAGATCTGCAAAGCATTACGGTATTTGGATCAAATGCATTTATGCGATGTGATTATTATCGCCCGGGGCGGCGGCAGCACAGAAGACCTTTGGCCGTTTAACGACGAACTTCTGGCAAGAGAAATTTACCGCGCGCAGACGCCCGTTGTTTCTGCGGTTGGGCATGAAACAGATTTTACAATTTGCGACTTTGTCGCAGACCTGCGTGCACCAACACCTTCTGCCGCGGCAGAGTTGTCCGTGCCGGACGCAGCGCAGCTCCAGACGGCGCTGCTTGATCAATTTATTGCCATGCACAGAATGGCGGAACACAAGGTCTGGGAGGCAAGAAACCGCTTGTATGCACTTGCTGCAAAAGATGTAATGCAAAAACCGTCGGTCCATATACAAACCCGTTTTTTGGCGTTGGATCAAATAACGACGGAATTGCAGCGCAGTTTTGAGCGCTTTTTTTCCTGTAAAGAGCAGCAATTGGCCAATTTATCTGTCAAGTTGGATATGCTCAGCCCATTGCGCATATTGTCTTGCGGTTATGCGTTGGTTAAAAAAGAGGAAAAACCGGTCAAGAGCGTAAAGACGCTGTCGAAGGGAGACGTTCTTACCTTGTGTTTTTGCGACGGACAGGCAGAATGCGTAGTAAAGGAATGAGTAGGATGAAAGAATATAAGACGTATGAAGAAGCCGTTGAAAGGCTGAGCAGAATCGTGACGCTTTTAGAAACCGGTGATCAACCCTTGGAAGAGACGCTGGCTTTATTTGAAGAAGGAACGCAACTGACGGCTTTCTGCTATGGCAAGCTCAAGGATGCGCAACAGAAGATAAAAATTTTAACTATACCGGAGGAAAATGAAAATGAATGACGATATCCGGTTGATAGAACAGGCTTTGGAAGACGCGTTGCCGTCTGAAAATTGCCTGGAAAAAGATGTGGTGCAGGCAATGCGCTATAGCTTAATGGCAGGAGGAAAGCGCATCCGTCCGGTGCTTACGCTGGAATTTTGCCGGGCATGTGCAGGAACCAGCCGTGATGCGTTGCCATTTGCATGCGCTGTGGAGATGATACACACATACTCGTTGATTCATGACGACCTCCCGTGCATGGACAACGACGCTATGCGCAGGGGAAAGCCTGCAAACCATATTGCATTTGGAGAAGATATTGCGCTTTTAGCAGGCGACGCACTGCAAAGCCTAGCCTTTGAAACTATTTTTCGTTCCTGTACACCGGAAAACGCCATGCGCTGCAGTATGGCGGCCCGGTTTCTTGCAAATGCCTGCGGAGCCTGTGGTATGGTAGGTGGCCAGGTGATTGACTTGCAGAATGAAAATCGGAATGCGCCGATTGAAACGCTGAAAATTATGGACGCAAAAAAAACGGGCGCGCTAATCAAGGCGGCATGCGTATTGGGGTGTATCGCTGCGGATGCAGATGCGCACAAAATCCACGCTGCAGCCGTGTATGCAGAAAAAATTGGCCTGGCATTCCAGATTGTGGATGATATTTTAGACATCACTTCTGATGAAGAAACATTGGGCAAACCGGTTGGAAGCGACATGTCCAGGCAGAAGTCTACTTATGTTTCCCTGCTGGGCCTGCAGGCGTGCAGGCGGCTTGCGCAGGAGCTGACGCAGGAAGCGATTTACGCGCTGCATATTTTTGAAGACGGCGGGCAGCCATTGGCGGATTTGGCGCGCGCTCTTGTAACAAGGACGAGCTAATGCGCCTGTGAAGAGGAGGGCTTAAAAATAAAATGGCAGATTTTCAATATCTGGATAAGATCCGTACGCCATCGGACCTCCGTTTTCTTTCTATTTCCGAACTAAATGTCCTTTGTTCTGAAATACGCCGGACAATTGTGGAAACCGTTTCTAAAAACGGCGGCCATCTGGCTTCAAACTTAGGTGTGGTAGAATTAACAGTCGCCCTTTTAAAAATGTTTCCGGATGTTCACGATAAGATTGTCTGGGATGTTGGGCATCAAAGCTATACGCATAAAATTCTTACCGGCAGATTTCAGGAGATTGGAACAATTCGGACAGAAGGCGGGCTTTCGGGCTTTCCAAAAAGAACAGAAAGCCCCTATGATGCGTTTAATGCGGGGCATAGCAGCACATCTATTTCTGCTGCATATGGGATTGCAAGAGCGAAAGCTCTTAAAGGGGAAGATGGATATACCATTGCAGTCATTGGCGACGGCGCTTTGACGGGCGGCCTGGCGTTTGAAGGGTTAAACAATGCCGGGCGTTTTAAAAAGAATTTTATAGTCGTATTGAACGACAATAAAATGTCTATTTCAAGGAATGTGGGCTCTGTAGCACGTTATTTATCGGGTATCCGTATGAAACCGGCGTATTTGCGGGTGAAAACAAAAGTGGAAAAAGCACTGCTTCACACACCGGTGGTTGGCAATCCGTTGCGGCGTTTTCTCAAACGATCCAAATCAAGCGTGCGAAAGATTGTATATAAAGATACGCTGTTTGACGATATGGGCTTTACCTATTACGGACCTGTGGAGGGGCACAGTCTTCTGGAGCTGGAAAATGCCTTTAATGCGGCAAAACATGTAAACGGGCCGGTTTTGGTGCATGTGGTAACAACGAAGGGAAAAGGCTATCAATATGCGGAAAACGACCCCAAAAACTTTCACGGAATTTCAAGTTTTGATGTAGAAACCGGGGAGCCCATCACCTCTAAAATTGGATTTTCAGATGTATTTGGTGAAAAGCTCTGTGAAATGGCGCAGGATGATAAAAGAATCTGCACAGTAACGGCAGCCATGAAATCTGGTACAGGGCTTGGTGGCTTTGCAAGGCTTTATAAAGACCGCTTTTTTGATGTCGGCATTGCAGAAGAACATGCAGTTACTTTCAGCGGCGGCCTCGCCGCAGGTGGTATGCTGCCGGTGTTTGCTGTGTATTCCACTTTTTTGCAAAGAAGTGTGGATCAGATTATTCATGACGTAGCAACACAAAAACTGCATGTAATCCTTGCTATTGACAGGGCCGGGATTGTGGGTGAAGACGGCGAAACGCATCAGGGCGTTTTTGACGTGGCGCTTTTAAACCCCATACCGAATGTGGAAATTTACAGCCCCTGCTATTTTGAAGAGTTGCGCCGCGATTTGCAAGCGGCGGCGTATTCCAACAGCGGGGTGGTTGCCGTGCGCTATCCAAAGGGTGGGGAGTTGTATCGCCCGGCCGATTTTTTGCCAGGAAAAAAGACCTTCGATTTTTACGGCGGAATGTCTGCGCAGGCGCTTGTAATTACATACGGCAGGTTGTTCAGCTATGCCTGTATTGCAAAAGAAGCACTTTATAAAAGCGGTGTGGACGTTACTATATTAAAGTTAAACAGGATTAAGCCTGTTCCCAGAGAGGCAATTTTGGAATCGCTGCGTTTCAGGCACATTTTTTTCTTTGAGGAAGGTATGGCGGCAGGTGGTACAGGGGAGCATTTTATGTATGAGCTTTCCCGGCGTCGTTGGAATGGAAATTATACGCTTACAGCCATTGATAACCGCTATGTACAACATGCACCGGCAGACGCTTCTTTGCATGCGCTGCATTTGGATGACGAGGGCATGGTTCATGTCGTTTTAAAAGGAATACAGGAGGACATAAATTAAATTGGCAGACAAAATAAGATTGGATACGCTTGTTTTTGAACGAGGCTATACACAAAGCAGAGAAAAAGCAAAAGCGGTAATTATGGCCGGGCAGGTTTATATAAATAACCAGAAGGCAGACAAACCGGGAACGCTGTATCCTGTGGATGTGCAGATAGAAGTCAGAGGGGAAAAGCTAAAATATGTCAGCCGGGGCGGCTTAAAACTGGAAAAAGCTATCGAGGTATTCAAGATCGATTTGAAAAATTGTATTGCGATGGATATTGGGGCGTCTACCGGAGGCTTCACCGATTGTATGCTGCAAAATGGAGCGCAAAAGGTGTATGCAATCGATGTTGGTTACGGACAGCTTGACTGGAAGCTTCGCAACGACAAAAGGGTTGTTAACCTGGAACGAACCAATATCCGCAAGGTAACAAAGGAAAATATACCGGAACAAATTGACTTTTTCAGTGTGGATGTATCTTTTATCTCGTTGCGCCTGGTTCTACCTGTTGTAAGCACCTTTATGAAAGAAACCACGTCCGGCGTATGCTTAATTAAACCGCAGTTTGAAGCTGGAAGAGAAAAAGTTGGAAAAAAGGGGGTTGTGCGCGACCCTCTTGTACATACAGAAGTAATAGAACGTATATGCGCGTTTTGTCTGACAAATGGGTTTGATGTTTCAGGTCTTGATTTTTCCCCCGTAAAAGGGCCGGAAGGAAACATTGAATATCTGATTTATATAAAACCGGCGGCGCATGGAAAAATGCTTGCGGGTGTAACGCCGCAGGAGTTAGCGGCGAGGTCGCATGCAGTACTGGATAAAAAGGAAAAGTGATGCTATGCAGATGAAAATTGCAATTGTTCCAAACCTGACAAAAAAAGGTGCGAAGGAATGTACGCGCAACGTTGCAAAAATTATTGCGCAGTACGGAGGGCAAACGCTTTTGTTGGAAGAAAGCAAAGAACTTTGTCAGGAAAAGCATGTTGCCTTATATAAAAATATAAAAGAATTGGCTGCGCATAGCGACATCATGATTACCGTCGGCGGAGATGGTACGATTATACGCGTTGCCAAATATGCGGCGGTTGCCGACAAACCGCTCTTGGGCATTAATCTTGGGAGAATTGGTTTTGTAGCGGGGCTTGAGCCGCATGAACTTTCAAAACTGGAGCTTTTATTTAAAAACGAATATACTTGCGAAACCCGTATGATGCTAAAGGCCACGCTGACACATAAAGAAGAAAAACATGTTTTTTACGCACTCAATGATGTAACCGTATCCAGAGGCGCGCTTTCTAAAATGATTGATTTGTCGGTCTCACTCAGCGAAAAGGAAATATGCGAATACCGCGCCGACGGCCTTTTGTTTTCAACGCCGACCGGTTCAACGGCATATGCGCTTTCAGCAGGTGGCCCGGTGATCCAACCGCATATGCAGTGTATTTTATTAACACCTATATGTTCCCATTCTCTTTTTTCACGCTCCGTTTTATTTTGCGCGCATTCAAAGCTGACGGTAAAAGCGGCGCGCCAGGAACATGCGGAGGTTTTTCTTACAGTGGATGGGCAGGAGTTTGTACCGGTCTGTTCAGAGGATATAATAGAAATTGAAAAAGCAGATATGCAGACAAAGCTGATTTCCCTGCATAATAAAAGCTTTTACAGAGTTCTAAGCGAAAAATTAAGCGAACATACGGGGTAAAAAGGTGGGTTGTTTTATGAAAACGAGGCGGCACGCAAAAATACTTGAATTGATTCAGGAAAACGCCATTGATACGCAAGAAGAGCTTTTACGTCTTTTACGTGTGGAAGGTTTTGACGTCACGCAGGCAACTGTTTCCAGAGATATTAAAGAGCTGCGCCTTTTAAAAACGCTTGAAAAAAATGGAAAATATAAGTACACCATGGGAAACAAAAACGATGCAGATGCCAGCCGTAATTTTTATACGCTGTTTTCCGCCGCCGTTTTGCAGGTGGATTTTGCAGGAAATATGATTGTATTAAAAACAGCCAGCGGGATGGCGCAAGGCGTATGCGCAGCTTTGGACCATATGGACTGGGAGGGTATTGTAGGGACAATCGCAGGGGATGACACGATTTTTATCGTTGCGCGCAGCTATAATAAGGCTGTTTCTCTTGCAACTGCGTTTAAAAAGCTTTTATAACCTTGTTTTAAAGGAAGATTGTTATGATTGCGACTCTTTTTATTGAAAATATAGCGGTAATTGAAAAAGCGTCTATTGATTTTACAATGGGATTAAATGTATTGACAGGCGAAACAGGTGCAGGCAAATCGATTATAATCGACGCAATTAACATGGTATTGGGACGGAGAACATCCAGAGATATTATCCGTACCGGCGCGCAATACGCCGTTGTCAGCGCCGTTTTTGAAAAGATAGATGAAGCTACGCGCACAGCGATGGAAACATATGGGATTCCTTTGGAAGACGACGGTACGCTGGTATTGCAAAGGGAAATTCAGCAAAATGGAAAAAATATATGTCGGATTAACGCAAGGCCGGTTCCGGTAAGCGTTTTAAAAGATGTTACAGCGAACCTTATAGATCTGCATGGACAGCACGAAAGCTATGAGTTGATATCTGCACAGCGGCATCAGGAGTATATAGACAGCTTTGGAAGCCTGCAGGAGGAACTGGCTGCATACCGACAGGTTTTTATAAAGTTAAAGACCTGCAAGCGGGCACTTGACCGCGCTCAGACAGACGATGCGCAGCGTGCGCGTCAGATGGACCTGCTGCGTTACCAGACGGAAGAAATTGATAGCGCGCAGCTCGTTGAAGGAGAGCAGGAGCTGTTAACAGAAAAAAGAAATGTGATCCTTCATAAAGAAAAAATTATGCGGGCATTTGCAGACGCTTACGACATTCTTAATAGGGATCCGGCGGGGGTTTTATCGCTTTTGGAAGAGGCGGCGTCGGATTTACAGAACGTGCAGGACTATATTCCAGAGGCGGCTGGGCTTACGGCGCGTTTACAGGATATGTTCTATGAGCTGCAGGACTGTGCTTCGGAGCTTGCGCATTTCCAGGAGCAAAATGAAGCACCCGCGGAAAATCTTGCACAAATTGAAACCCGCCTTGATTTAATTTACCGGCTTTCCCAGAAATATGGCGCGACCATTTTGGATATCTTACAATTTGCGCAGCAAGCACATGCCGAGCTGAAAGAACTGGAGGATTACGAAGTTAATCTGGAAAAGCTTCAGACAGAGTTTAACAGGCTTGCGGAGCAGGCGTCTGCGCTGGCAAAGCATCTTTCTGAAAAAAGGCGAAAATGCGCGCAGACGTTTACCCGGCTTGTCGGTGAGGAAATGACGTATCTGGATATGCCAGATGCGCGCCTGTTTGTCGATTTTAAGCATACCCCTCTTACAGAAAACGGCTGTGATAAAATAGAATTTTTAATCTCTGCCAACCCGGGGGAAGAGGCAAAGCCAGTATCAAAAATTGCTTCAGGCGGCGAGCTTTCGCGGATGATGCTTGCCATTAAAAATGTAATGTCGGATAAGGAAGAGCATACCAAAACGCTTATTTTTGACGAGGTGGATACCGGCATTGGCGGAAGCGCGGCCCAAAAAGTAGGCTATAAGCTGAAATCGGTGTCAAAGGGAAAACAGGTGATATGTGTAACGCACCAGGCGCAGATTGCAGCGCTGGCAGATGCACATTTTTTAATACAGAAGATGGTGAAAGACAACAGAACGTTTACACAGGTAGAACGTCTTACGGATGAACAAAGAAAGTATGAGCTGGCAAGGATGATAGGCGGCGTAAAAATTACCGACCTTACATTACAGCATGCGGAAGAGATGTTGGAAAAGCAGTAAATTGATCACAAAAGCAGGATGAGCTATGAAAAAATGGACCATTGCAAAGTTGGATAAAGAAGCGGCGCTAAATATAGCACAGCAATTGGGATTGCCTGTATTGGTAGCAATGCTGTTGCAAATACGCGGTTTTAAAAATGAAGAGGAAGTCCTACAATTTTTAAGCGACGAAGCAGATTTTTCAGACCCCTTTCTTATGGCGGATATGGAAAAAGCCGTCCGGCGCATTAAGGCTGCAATAGAGACTTTTGAAAAAATATGCGTATATGGTGATTACGACGCCGACGGCGTTACTTCTACGGCACTTTTATGCACATATCTGGAGTCTGTAGGTGCAAACGTCATGTATTATATTCCGGAAAGGGAATCAGAAGGTTATGGGATGAATACAGATGCAATTGATACGTTGCGTGCGCAGGATGTTACACTGATTATTACAGTGGATAACGGGATTGCCGCTCATCGTGAAATTGCCTATGCAAAACAGCTGTCTGTCGATACGGTTGTCACGGATCACCATATGCCGTCGCAGAGTTTACCGGATGCAGTTGCAGTGGTTGACCCGCACAGGCCGGACTGTACTGCACCGTTTAAAGAACTGTCTGGCGTAGGCGTCGTATTTAAACTGATTATGGCGCTGGAGGACGAAGCGCTGGATATGGAAAAGCTGATTGCTTCTTATGCAGACCTTGCAGCAATCGGTACAATTGGCGATATCGTTCCCCTTGTAAACGAAAACCGGCTGCTTGTCAGGCATGGATTGTCCATAATAGAAAATACCAGAAGGCCGGGGATAGCCGCAGTGCTGAAAGAAGCGGGGCTGGAGGGGGAGAAGCTCACCGCCGGGAGAGTTTCGTTTACGCTTGTTCCGCGCATTAATGCATGCGGACGAATGGGATTATCAGAAAAATCTGTCCGTCTTTTCCTGACAGAGGATGCAGACCAGGCACAGCAGATTGCGGTGGCGTTGGGACAAGACAACCGGAAGAGACAAACAATTGAAAAAGAAATTTTAACAAGCATTATAAATATGTTGACACAAAACCCCGCTTTAAAACATGACCGAATATTGGTGGTCGATGGGGAGAACTGGCACCAGGGCGTAATTGGCATTGTTGCTTCCCGGTTAAAAGAAATTTATGGTAGGCCCGTTATTGTGATCACGCGCAACGGCGATATGGCGAAAGGATCGGGGAGAAGCATAAAAGGGTTTTCACTGTGCGACGCCGTTTTTTCTTGCAGCAGTTTGCTTACACATTACGGGGGGCATCCTATGGCGGTAGGGATAAGCCTCGCGGTTGATCGTATAGAGGCCTTTCGCAAGGCGGTAAACGAATATGCGGCTGCCACGCAGGAAATGCCGCTGCCCACGTTGGAAATTGACTGTAAGCTTAATCCTGCAGCGTTGTCTGCAGGCCTTGCAAAGCAGCTTTCCGTCTTGGAGCCTTACGGTGCAGGGAATCCTTCAGCGTTGTTTGGGTTGTACACAATGCGTATAGATGACATTCGTCCGGTGGGCGGGGGCAAGCATCTGCGCCTGCGCCTTTCAAGAGAGGAGGCGCTTGTAGAAGCGATGCGTTTTGCCTGTACAGCTGCGCAATTTCCCTTTTTGGTGGGAGATATAGTAGACATTGCAGTAACATTGGATGTACATGTGTATAATGGACAGGAACGCTTAAGCATTGTTATCCGCGATATAAAGCTTTCAAAAGCAGAGAATGAAGAAATGCTGTATGCGCAGCGGCTGTTTGAGGCATTTATGAGAGCAGAAGCTCTCAGTGCAGAGCAGTATGCCTATCTTACACCGCAAAGAGAAGAGTTTGCGCATGTATACCGTTTTTTAAAAAATGCCGGAGGATGGCGGTTTGGAGCAGATATGCTATGTTGCCGTCTGGAAGCGCCGTCTATAAATTATGGAAAATTAATGGTAATTCTTATGGCAATGGCGCAGCTTTTACTTATAAATTTGAAAGATGATGGAGACATATGCCGAATTCATTTACCGGTATTTTCTGGGAAAGCAGATCTGGAGACTGCGCCGATTATGAGAACCCTTAAAAACTTACAATAGGCTTCCATTTATATAAAAGCAAGAGAGGATTGGTATTGAATGCCGCAATCTATGATACATTATCAGGATTATGACGAGCTTGTGAGCATGCTCAAAAAGAGCGATCAAAATTTTGATATGGCGTTGATCGACAAAGCATATCGCCTTGCATTGCAGGCGCATGGAGACCAGCGGCGTGTTTCGGGTGTTCCGTATATTTTGCATCCCACGTCGGTTGCATGTATTTTGGTCGACCTGGGTATGGACACCGAGTCTATTGCAGCGGCTCTTCTGCACGATGTTGTGGAAGATACGCCGGTCACGCTGGATGAAATATCCAGGGTGTTTGGAGCAGAAATTGCACATTTGATTGACGGTGTGACAAAGCTGCGTAAAATTCCGTTTTCCTCCCGTGAGCTGCAGCAAGCCGAAAATATACGCAAAATGCTTATGGCAATGGCGGACGATATTCGCGTAATCATTATAAAGCTTGCTGACCGTTTGCATAATATGCGTACAATTGACTGTATGGAGGAGCAAAAACGCAGAGATATAGCGCTGGAAAATATGGAGATTTTTGCGCCTATTGCGCACAGACTGGGTATCCGCGCGCTGAAGGAGGAAATGGAAGACCTGTCGATTCGTTATCTGGATCCGGTAGGGTATTGTGAAATTGAGCACGTGCTTGCGTTGAGTGAATCAGAGCGGGATAAATTTATATCTGAAATTAAAAATGACATTCTTTCACGCACAAAAGGGATTATCCCCAACGTATATGTGGAAGGCCGTGTAAAAAGCATTAACGGGATTTACCGTAAAACCTATATGAAAGGAAAAACCATTGAGCAGATTTTCGATATTTTTGCAGTTAGAGTAATTGTAAATACGGTAAACGACTGTTATAACGTTCTGGGAATTATACATGATATATTTCAGCCGTTGCCCAATCGTTTCAAAGATTATATTTCAACGCCCAAGCCCAATATGTACCAATCGCTTCATACTACTGTCATTGGGAAAGAAGGAATTCCTTTTGAAGTGCAGATTCGCACGTGGGAAATGCACCATACGGCGGAATATGGGATCGCAGCCCATTGGAAGTATAAACTGGGTCTGTCCAAAAAGGACTCTTTGGAGGAAAAGGTTGCCTGGATCCGTAAAATGCTTGAAAACCAGGCGGACGATGATGCAACCGATATTCTGCGCAATATTAAAACGGATCTTGCTTCCGACGATGTGTTTGTTTTTACCCCAAAGGGAGACGTAATCGACCTGCCGCTTGGCTCAACGGTCATAGACGTGGCGTATGCGATTCATTCTGCTGTCGGCAATCGAATGACGGGTGCGAAAGTAGACGGAAAAATTGTGCCTATAGACTATAAGATCAAAACGGGCGAAATTGTAGAGATTATTACCAAAAAGGAAGGTGGCGCGCCCAACAGGGACTGGTTGAAAATTGTAAAAACGAGCGAAGCCAGAAGTAAGATCCGCCAGTGGTTTAAAAGAGAAAAACGCGATGAAAACATTGCAGAGGGTAAAGCAGAGCTGGAGCGCGAATTTAAGCACGCCGGAATTACACTTGGCGAAGACGAGATGGCGCAATTTGTATTTACTGTGCTGCGCAAGCAGCATTTTGCAAGCAAAGAAGATCTTTTTGCTGCAATTGGGTACGGCGGTGTGCAGCTATGGAAAATTATGCCGCGTCTTAAAGAAGAGTATGCTAAACTGAAAAATCCTGCGCCTCCGGAAGCTCCACAAATTATGCAAAAGGAAGCTCCGCCAAAGCGGCGGGTCAGCAGTGGTGTGATTGTTGAAGGCGTAGATGACATGCTGATTAAATTTTCAAAATGCTGTAACCCGTTGCCGGGCGATGATATTGTCGGATTCATCACAAGAGGCTTCGGCGTTTCCATCCATAAAAAAACCTGTGTAAACGTACCGCAAAACATGGATCAATGCGAAACGCCGCACCGTTGGGTAAAAGCCCAATGGGCAGAACAGATAAAAGAGGTTTTTCAGGCGAACCTGCGCATTTTGGCTTCCGACAGAACCGGGCTGCTTGCAGACCTTGCCATACAACTTGCAAATATGCATATTTTTATTAATAATATGGATTCCAGGGAAAGCAAAAGCGGCCGTGCGATCGTGCGTTTTTCCATTCGTGTAAACGGCAGGGAACATCTACAATCGATTATGGATAAACTAAGGGATATTCCGGGGATTCTTACTGTGGAGAGAATCTGACTTCCCAGCCTGTAACTGTTTTACTAGGTGAATTTCATTTTCAGAAAGGAAAAAAACATGATAGCAGTTATACAGCGTGTGCGCAGTGCTGAAGTTTGCGTGCAAGCGCAAACGGTAGGAAAAATTGGCCGCGGTTTTTTAGTTTTGCTTGGCGTGGAAGCAGGCGACAACTGTAAAGAGGCAGAGGTACTGTCTGCAAAAGTAGCGGGACTACGTATTTTTGAAGACGCAGAGGGAAAAATGAACCTTGCGCCTGCAGATGTTACGGCCGGTATGCTGGTGATTTCAAACTTTACGTTGTGTGCAGACTGCAAAAAAGGGCGGCGGCCCAATTTTATGCGCGCGGCTTTACCGGATGCAGCAAACGAATTATACACATATTTTTGTGAATGTCTGCGAAAAAATGGAATAGAAGATGTACAAAGGGGCATTTTTGGCGCGGATATGCAGGTGTCGCTTTGTAACGATGGCCCTGTTACGATTATTTTAGATTCAAAGGAGCTTGCCCGCTGATGTTGGAAGTTAAGAAATATACTGTCAATAGCCTGGAAACCAATTGCTATCTTATAAAAGATGCGGTAAGCAGTTTATATGCGATCATTGATCCGGGCGGCATAACGCCGCCCCTTTTGCAACAACTTGCGCGATGCGAACAAAATCTTCGTTATATTTTTCTTACGCACGGGCATTTTGACCATATGTGCAGCGCGCCGGATGTTCAGAAAATGACAGGCGCGTCCATTGTTTTATGTGAGGATGAAGCCGCTCTTTTACGCGACCCCGCGCTGAATTTGTCGTCAATGTTTACACAATATTCCGTCAAGCCGTTTAAAGCGGATATTCTGCTGGGGGAAAATGCGTCTGTAACGCTTGGCCAGACAAAGATTTGTATGCTCAAAACGCCGGGGCACACAAGCGGCAGCGCCTGTTTTTTAGCAGATGGAAGGATTTTTTCCGGCGATACGCTGATGTGTGGTACGGTTGGAAGAACAGACCTGCCTACCGGCGATGTTAAAGAATTACGGCAATCTTTAAAAAAGCTAAAAGAATTAAAAGGAAATTATATTATACATCCAGGACATGGCGAAGATACGACGCTTACTTTTGAAAGAGAGAAGAATCACTATTTAAGGAATATGTAATATGAAGATTTATATTGAAAACCATTCGTTCCATTATGAAATAGAAAATCTTGTCCGGGTGTTTTTTCCAAATGAAAAACTGGAAGTTATCAAGAGTTGTTCAGATGGAAGCTGCCGGGCGCCATATATTTTAACACGCCTTGCCAATGAGGAGCCCGGGCACGTTACCGTATATGCGGCTGTTGCAATTGATGGAAAGAAACAGGAAGCCTCGCAGAAGATTTCACGCACATGCAGTGAAACAGAAGATGAATGCGAGCGGGTCATGGCGGTTTTGCTGTACAGGATGCTTTCCGAGCAAACGAACGTGTATCCGCCTTGGGGAATACTGACGGGTGTAAGGCCGGTTAAGTTGCTGCGTGCGCTGACCGACGCGTACGGCGGCGGGTATGCACAGGATTATTTTATAAAAAAGCTCCTTGTTTCCCCCGACAAAACACAGTTGGCAGCTGAAACGGAGCGTGTAGAACGGGAGATTCTGGCAGTTTCAAAAAAAAATTCCTTTTCCCTTTATATCTCTGTCCCGTTTTGTCCTTCCCGCTGCAGCTATTGTTCTTTTGTATCACAGTCGGTAGAAAGGGCGGCAAAATTGATTGAGCCGTATACACAGCTTTTGTGTAAAGAAATTGCCGAAACCGGCAGGCTGGCGAATAGGTTGGGACTTGTGCTTGAAACGGTATACATAGGCGGCGGCACGCCGACCACTCTGTCTGCCGAGCAGCTTTCCAGAATTATGGAAACCCTTCATACAAGCTTTGCCATGCAGACCTGTAAGGAGTTTACAGTGGAGGCCGGCAGGCCGGACACCATTACCTATCAAAAGCTTTTGGCGATTCGCGACGGCGGAGCAGGACGGATCAGTATCAATCCGCAATCCTTAAACGATAAAATTCTTGCGCAAATTGGCAGGAGACATACGGCAAAGCAAACGTTAGAAGCATTCTCTCTTGCGCGCCAGGCGGGTTTTGCCCATATCAATACCGATTTAATTGCCGGGCTGCCAACAGAAAGCGTTCAAAGTTTTCAACATACGCTGGACACGCTGCTTTCCCTTTCTCCCGAAAGCGTTACGGTACATACGCTTGCAATGAAAAAATCTTCCCGCCTGACAGAAGAGGGGATGCGGTTGTACAGAGAAGATGCGGCGACGGCCGCCAATATGCATGCGCTTTGCGCGTTATCCCTGCCAAAGCACGGGTATCGTCCGTATTATTTATACAGGCAAAGCAGAATGGTAGGGAATCTTGAAAATGTAGGATGGTCCACGAAAGGCCATGAGGGACTGTATAATGTTTTTATTATGGATGAAACGCATACCATTCTGGGCTGCGGCGCAGGTGCTGTTACAAAGTTGAAACAGCCCTCTGGAACGTATTTAGAACGTATATTTAATTATAAATACCCATATGAATATATCAATCGTTTTGAGGAAATGCTCAGGCGCAAGGAAAGGCTAGAACCATTTTATGAACATTATGCCTAACAGCTATCACCGCTTTGTTACAACAGCGGAGCAAATTAATACTGCTGTGCGCACTGCGCCGCAGGATTTTATCCGGTATATTGAAGATGCATATAATAATGATGTAGAATATATTGCCAAACAAATTCTTTCACCTGCATGCGGATGCCGAATTGTAATGCTGACGGGGCCTTCTGGAAGCGGAAAAACGACAACGGCAAAAAAACTGTCTGACGCGCTTACAAAACGTGGCTTTGGAGCGGTGACAATCTCTTTGGATGATTTTTTTCTGGGAGAAGCGCATACCGCACCGGGAAAAAACGGAAAACCGGATTATGAATCTGTTTATGCTTTGGATATTCCCCAGGTGCATAGCTGTATGTTTGACCTGCTTCATTATGGGTATTGTAAAATGCCAAAATTTAACTTTCGCATGAGAAAACCATTTAAAGAAAAAAAGATCATAACTTTACCGGAAGGGCATATAGCTATAATAGAAGGGCTTCACGCGCTGAATCCAATTTTTACAGATGAATTTAATTGCCACGGCCTTTTTAAGCTGTACGCGAGTGTAAAGCAGGGGATCCCCGCAGGCGGGCAGGAGCTTTTATCTGCGCAGGATATTCGCTTTTTAAGGCGCATGGTACGCGACTATCAGTTCCGCAAGGCGTTGCCTGCTTTTACGTTTGATGTCTGGCCGTCTGTATGCGATGGGGAAAATAGAAACATCGCGCCTTATAAAAACCATTCAGATTTTACGTTGAATACGATTCATCTCTACGAACCGTGCGCGATTGGCGGGCTTGCCGTACCATTACTCAAAACGATAGAAAAGGACAGCCCCCACCGTTGGAAAGCGCAGGCGCTTTTGGAAAAGCTGTATTTTTTTGCAAAGCTGGATTTGCAGCTGATCCCGCAGGATTCTCTGCTCAGAGAATTTATTGGAGGCGGAAGCTACAGCTATTGACAGCTGTTTACAATATTTTCATTGAATCGAAATGCTAGCAGTGCTATAATAAAACAAGAATTTGGTTGGAAAGAAAAGGAGAAGGCAATATGGGAATTTTTGACGATGTGGTAATTAATGCAAAATCTGCGGTCAATGTTGTTGGTAAAAAAGCAGAACAACTGGTGGATTTATCAAAGTTAAAATATGCAGAAAGCGGTATTCACCATGAAATTGAAGAAAAGTTGCGGGATTTAGGCGGCTTTGTATATGAATCAACCATAGCGGGAGAAACAGACGCGAAGCTGTTGGAGAAGAAGATAGAGCAGCTGACAGAATTGTACCAGCAGCTTGAAATGACCAGGGAAATGCTTGCAGCAGCCAAAAATAAAAAATGCTGTAAGGCTTGTGGAAGCATTAATGATAAAGAAGCTTTTATCTGCCATAAATGCGGTGCAAAGCTGCAAAAGGACAAAAAGCCGGGCCAGCCTTCAAAAGGATCGGGGACAAACGAAAAGAGCACCAATGCAGAGAAAAAGCCGAAGAGTACTGCCGGCGGCACATCCACACAGGAATAATTTGTGAAAGATACGGCTGGGCGGGGAAAACCCCGCCTATCATTATGAAGGTCAAAAGGTGGTGTTCCGGTGGCGAAAAAAGCAAAAACAGGCGGGCAGTCGTTTTTACAGGGGGCTATGGTGCTGGGCGTCAGTATGGTTATTGTAAAAATTATGGGAATGGTTTACAAAATCCTGCTGGCCCGTGTTTTAGACGGCGTTGGGAACGGCATTTTTAATATAGCATATGAACTGTATACCCCTTTGTTTATGTTGGCGACGGCAGGTTTTCCTATTGCCATTTCACGCATGGTTTCTGAAAGTGTTGTGCAGGGAAGGTACAGAGATGTTCGGAAGCTGCACAGGATATCGATTCCTATTTTTATCTGCACAGGAATGGTCTGCTTTTTACTAATGCTGATTGGCGGCAATTTTTATGCAGATCTTGTAGAGTCGGCGGAATCCAAGCTTGCTATTTTTATGCTTTCGCCAATGATTTTATTTGGATGTCTGATGGCTATTTACCGCGGATATTACGAAGGTCTGCGCAACATGGTGCCCACGGCGGTTTCAGAAATTATTGAAGCGTCCGGAAAGTTGCTGTTGGGATTATCGCTGGCTTATCTTGTGTCTTATTTTGGTACGCAGGAATATCAAACAAGCGGCACACTGTTTGGGCAGGCCATTGCGGATGAAGAAGCCTTTTATACGCAACTGATGAGCTATACGGTGGCGGCCGCCATATTGGGGATTGCAATCGGCGCGTTTTGTGGGTTCCTTTATTTGCTTTTAAGGCATAAGCTCAAAGGCGACGGCATCCGTCGTGTACAACTTGTACATGCGCCGCCGTCGCGTCCGGCAAAATCGATTACCAGGCAACTGATAACAACGGCGTTTCCAATAGGGCTGGGCGCAATTATTATGAGTATTTCCGGTACAATTGACTCAACTTTGGTGCAATTGCGTATTTTGGATATTATGGAATCGCAGCCGGATTTGCTGCAATCTTATTTTAATTTTGTGGATCCGTCCTACTTTCTGCCAAATGCAGACGGGAATTTTAAAATACAGACTTTTTTATTTGGCAGTTATGGCTATAGCCTGACGCTTATGATGCTTATCACGGCGGTTACGCAGGTGTTTGGCACAAGCGCACTGCCTTCCATTACCGCTGCATGGACGGCAAGGAATAAGAAACGGATCAGAAGAAGTATTGAAACGGTATTGCGCACGACAACACTGGTAACGCTTCCGGCAGGTTTTGGCATGTCGGTGCTCGCCTGGCCAATTACAAATCTGGTTTATGGCAACGGCAATAACAGCGCAGAGGTTCAAATTGCTTCTACTGTGTTACAAATTATGGGTATATCGGTTATTTTTATTGCTACCAGCACGCCGGTTTGCAGCATGTTGCAAGCGGTTGGAAGAGTGGATCTTCCACTGAAGCTTCTTACCATCGGCATGGTTATTAAAATTATTTTAAATTACACGCTGGTAGGAATTCCTTCCGTAAATATTCAGGGGGCGGCGGTAGGTTCTCTGGTCGGGTATCTTTTTGTGCTGGTAATGGGAATATATTTTCTTTGCAAAGAGACAAAAGTAATACCGAACTTTGTCACTGTCTTTATTAAGCCTTTGCTCGCAACTTTATTGTGCGCAGTTACGGCAATTTTAAGCTATAATCTAATTGTTTTGGCGATACCGACGAAAATCGCAACAATTTTGGCGATCCTTCTAGCGGTGGTAATCTATGTAATTGCGCTCTTTTTGTTGCGCGCTATTACAAAAGATGATATGAACATGCTTCCCAAAGGGAAGAAAATTGTAAAAACACTTGAAAAACATCATTTAATAAGGTAGAATATGTTACGAAACATCCTTAGCATGTTTGTTTTTTGACTTGGGGGTGCAACGCACGTTGGAGTTTACACAAAAAGCAAGTTATACATTTGATGACTTAGTTCGTATTGTGCAGCTTTTAAGAACACCGCAAGGCTGTCCCTGGGACAGAGAACAAACCCACAGTTCCATAAGGCAAAACTTTATAGAAGAAACATACGAAGTTGTTGAGGCAATTGACCAAAAAGATACCGGGCTTTTAAAAGAAGAGCTTGGCGATGTGCTTTTACAGGTTGTCTTTCATGCACAAATTGAAGCTGAAGCAGGTTCGTTTAATATAAATGACGTTTCAGATGGAATTTGTAAAAAACTGATTATAAGGCATCCGCATGTTTTTTCTGACCTAAAGGCAGATACGCCTGAAAAGGTTTTAAGTAATTGGGACAGAATAAAAATGGAAACCAAATCACAGTCGACCCAGGGGCAGGCAATGGAGAGTATTTCCAAAGCATTGCCTTCGCTTATGCGCAGTACAAAAATTCAGCAAAAAGCGGCGAAGACTGGCTTTGACTGGAAAAGCGCAGATGGTGCTTTTGCAAAAGTAGAAGAAGAGCTATGTGAGTTAAAGAACGCTTTTGCAAAGGACGATGCCTGCGCCTGTGAGGAAGAACTGGGTGATTTGCTCTTTTCTGTAGTAAATGTTTCGCGTTTTGTCGGCGCAGATGCGGAAAAAGCTTTGTATGGCGCTTGTGACAAGTTTATAAAGCGCTTTTCTGCTTTAGAGCAGCTGGCGGCACAGCGCGGCATTGATGTAAAAGAGACGCCCCTAAATCAACTTGATTCTTTGTGGGATGAAGTTAAGGAGTGTCAAAAATAAAAAACAATATCAAAATGCATGGAGGATTTTTTTATGAACAAGACAGAATTAATTGCAGCAGTAGCAGAAAAAAGCGAGCTTTCAAAGAAAGACGCTGAAAAGGCAGTAACAGCAGTACTGGACACAATTGTAGATTGTGTAGCAAAGGCTGAAAAAGTACAAATTGTTGGATTTGGCACTTTTGAACAGCGCCAGAGGAATGAAAGAACCGGCTGTGATCCCAGAACGAAAACACAAATTACAATTCCTGCGTCTAAGGTTCCTGCTTTTAAAGCGGGAAAGGCTTTTAAAGAGGCTGTGGATCAGTAATTTTGCTATTGTAGTGTGTAAGGGCTGTCTTGGCGCGTACCAGGACAGCCTTTTTATATAAAATATTTTGACAGGAGTTGTGTACGTGAGGCTGGATAAATACTTAAAGGTTGCAAGAATTATTAAGCGCAGGACAATCGCAAACGAAGCCTGCGATGCAGAGCGGGTGTGTGTCAATGGGCGACCGCAACGGGCTTCTTATACAGTTAAACCTGGCGATATTATTGAAATCCAGCTGGGAAACCGGGCGATGAAATTGGAAGTTCTTGCAGTAAACGAATATATAAGAAAAGAAGACGCTGCGCAAATGTATAGAATAATCCCTTGAGTTCCGGTATAAATGTCAGCGCCTCCTCATAAAATTAACAGCAGGGATTATTTGGAGGTGCAATATGGCTGAAGATAAGGTAAAACAGAAAAAGCCGCACAGTATGATATTGGAAAACAGAAATTTTCTTTCGCTTTCTGGTGTTTTAGACGTTGGAAGCTTTGATGAGCAGTCTGTTGTTATTTATACAGATTTTGGAGAGCTCAATATTAAAGGCAGTACGCTGCATATTAATAAACTTAGCCTGGAAACGGGAGAAGTTTCAATAGACGGCGATATTGTATCGCTTATTTATACAGAAAACCGCCCTGCAGGCGGCTTGCTGACAAAGCTATTCAGATAGGATGTGGCATATGTGGAACTGCCGGAGCTCAATCAAACGCTCATTTTTTTTCTGGCGGCCGCGGCAGGTGCTGTGCTGGGTGTTGTATATGATATTTTCCGTTTTTTAAGAGCGATGGGTCTGTGTTCATTTGTGCATACGTTTATTCAGGATATCCTTTTTATGTCTATAGCGGCCGTTTGCGCTTTCTTTTTTGCCGTGGCTTATAATAATGGAGAGGTACGCGTATATACGGTAGCCGGACATCTGTGCGGCCTTTTGGCTTACCGCTTTACAATTGGTTTGCTCACAGGCCGTTTGTTTCATTTGTTTGCAAATGGGGGAAAAGCATTTAAACATGCCGCAACCGCGGCGTGCGGCTGGTTAAGGAAATGCTTTTTTGCCTGCAAACGCGCGCTTTTTCAAAAAAATATTATTTTTTATAAAAATTGTGAAAAAAAGAAGAAAAACAACTTGCAACTGAATTCTTCCATGGTGTATAATAAAAAAAAGTTTTTTATTTTTTCCCGTGCTTGTAAAAAAGGAAAGGGGAACAAATATGTCTGACGTTGCAAATAAAAAAGTGATTCAGGAAGTTAATCTGGAAGATTCAAAAAAGCAGAGAAAGCAAAAGAAAAAAAAGAAGAGTTTTGTGTTGTATCTGGCGTTAGCCGGTTTTTCCATATATGCAGTTGTTACGCTTGTCAACCAGCAAATTCAAATTAATCAAAAAGAGGCGGAACTTTCTGCGCTGAAAAATGATATTGTTATTCAAGAGGTCAAAAATGAAGAGATAGGGGAAGTTTATAACTCTGACGAAGAGGATAACGCCTCTTATATTGAGCGTATTGCGCGGGAAGAATTTGATTACGCAAATCCGGACGAGCGCATTTTTATAAATATAGCAGGCGAATAAGCGGTTTTTCTACATCTGACCCAACCGTCCAAGGAGGATAAGTTTTTTTTATGCAGCTTGAAGTTGGAAATATTTTAGAAGGAAAAGTTACAGGAATCACAAATTTTGGTGCCTTTATAGACCTGTCTGACGGTATGACCGGCATGGTACATATTTCTGAAGTAGCGCCTACTTATGTAAGCCAGATTCGTGATCATTTAAAAATTGGGCAGGAGGTCAAAGTGCGGGTTCTGTCTATCAGCGAAGATGGAAAAATTAGTTTATCTATAAAAAAAGCAATAGAAAAACCGCGCGCAGCTGAAAGAAGGCGTACCGCATCTCCTGCACCGCCCGTAAAAGGCCCCGGCGATTTTGAATGGCATAGTAAATCCAGTGAGCCTGCCAGTTTTGAGGATATGATGCTGCGCTTTAAACAATCTAGCGATGAAAAAATGTCTGCGTTAAAAAGAGGGGAAAATATGCAGCGCAGACGTAAGCCGCAAAAATAATGAATAAATCAATGCTTTGACCGACGCCTGACAGACGTCGGTTTTTGTTTTTCAAAAACCTGTGCGGTAAAGTGCTTCTCCGAAAGTGTAAATTTTAATAAATAAGTTACAGAATTGTGTTTCATTTTTATAAAATATGTGCTATACTAAAAAAGAAATAAGGAAAGCTTTTCCTTATTTTATGTAACAGAAAAGGAGGACGAAGCTATGACCACCACCTATACAGCAAGGAAGGTAAATTTACGGGATAATTTTAAGGAGCGTGTTGAAAAAAAACTAAAAAAATTTGAGCGCATTTTTGGCGAAGACGCAGTGGTAAATGTTACAGTAACGCTTGAGAAAAACAGGCAGACGGTTGAAATAACCATAAACGACAACGGGATGATTTACCGTGCGGAAAACACTGCGCCCGAAATGAACGATGCGCTGGATAAGGTCGTAGATGTCTTAGGAAGACAAATCCGAAAAAATAAAGCGAAGCTGGAAAAAAGATTGCGGTCTGAGATGTTCGACGAATATATTGCACAGACGCCGGAACTGGACGATATTGACGAAGAAATCAGCTATGAAGTTTGCCGGGTGAAAAATATCCCAGTAAAACCTATGCTGGTCGACGAAGCGATTTTGCGTATGAATATGGTAAATCACAAATTTTTTATGTTTCGAAACGCAGACACGCAGGAGATCAATGTTGTCTATTGCCGCGACGACGGCGCTTACGGATTGCTGCAACCTACGGATGACTGATATATTTTTTTGGCGGAGCGCCGGGCGCTCCGCTTTTTTCTTTTGTGGGAAAGAGAAAAAACTCGACAAACAATTTGTACGGTGCTATAGTAATAAACATCGTATAAAGTAAAGGAAATGATTATGGAACAATTTAAACTGGTTTGCCCCTGTCTGCTTGGTATGGAAGGCCTGGTTGCGGAAGAGCTGCGAAGAATGGAAGCGCAAAACGTGCGCCCGGAAAACGGAAGGGTGCTGTGTGACGGGGATTTTACAATGCTGGCAAGGATAAATTTATGTTCACGTTTTGCAGAGCGTGTACAAATTTTTATGGGCGTTTTTCGGGCAGATACATTTGACGGCCTTTTTGAACAGGTGAGGGCGTTGCCCTGGGAAAATTTTGTTGGAAAAAAAGATCGGTTCCCCGTGAAGGGAAAAACGCTCTCTTCCAAACTCATGAGCGTCCCGGATTGTCAGTCAATTATCAAAAAGGCAGTGGTGGAACGACTTAAGAGCAAATACCGGACAGAGTGGTTTGAAGAAACAGGTTCTCTTTATCAAATACAGTTTTTGATTTTGAAGGATATGGTCAGTCTGATGATTGACACAAGCGGCGCGGGGCTATATAAACGAGGCTACCGGCGCCATGCCGGGCCGGCGCCGTTGAAAGAAACCTTGGCGGCGGCTATGGCGGATTTATCAAGAGTACGTGCAAATCATACGGTAATCGACCCCATGTGCGGTTCGGGCACGATTTTAATCGAAGCCGCCATGAAAGCAAAGAATATTGCGCCGGGGCTGCACAGGCATTTTACAGCGCAGCAATGGCAGAATATGCCGCAAATTATTTGGAAAAGGGAAGAAGAGGCGGCACGAGATGCAATTAGAAGGGACAGCGCTTTTGAAGGATTTGGGTATGATATTGACCAACAGGCGCTGCAGCTTGCTAAAGAAAATGCCGGCAAGGCCGGTGTTGCAGATGCAATTGCATTTCAAGCAAGAGATATTTGCGATTTTTATGAAACAATGCCGCGCGCCAGCGTAATTTGCAATCCGCCGTATGGAGAACGGCTTCTTGATTTAAAACAGGCGCGAAAATTATATAGTATAATGGGCGCCCGTTTTGAAAAAAAACCGGGCTGGAGCTATACGGTGATCAGCCCAGACAAATTGTTTGAACGCTTTTTTGGGCGTCAGGCAGATAAGCGCAGGAAGCTTTATAACGGGATGATCAAATGCCAGGTATATATGTATTTTAAGAATGAAACGGATTAGGGACATATGAAATTTTCTGTGTGCTTTCTTTTTTATCTTTCACTTGCTGTTTGAGAAAAACAAAGGTTTCTTTTGTTTTGTAAAAGAAAGGTATATTTTCCACTGTTTTGCACATAGACTTATTGAATATGTAAATAATTTATGAAGAAGGAAAATTTTACTTGATTTTTTTACAGGAAAAGGTTAGTATATATTTAGCACTCAAGAAGCAAGAGTGCTAAATACTTTTCAATTATTTGCTTAAGGAGGCAATTTATATGACAATCAAACCGCTTCTTGACAGAGTTGTATTAAAAATGGAGGAAGCCGAAGAAACCACGAAAAGTGGAATTGTGCTTGCAGGTTCGGCACAGGAAAAGCCCCAGTTTGCCACAATTATTGCGGTGGGGCCCGGCGGTGTTGTGGATGGCAAGGATATCACGATGCATGTAAAGATTGGCGATAAGGTGATTACCAGCAAGTATTCCGGAACAGAGGTTAAGCTTGACGGCGAGGAGTATACCATTGTACGTCAGGCGGATATTTTGGCAATTGTTGAATAATAGTTTAAAAATTGTATACGTACTATAGGAGGAATTTTTCATGGCGAAACAAATTGCATATGGTGAAGAAGCAAGAAAAGCACTTATGAGCGGTATTGATCAGTTGGCAGATACTGTAAAAATTACGCTTGGACCTAAGGGCAGAAATGTTGTTCTGGACAAAAAATTTGGCGCGCCGCTGATCACAAACGACGGTGTAACCATTGCCAAGGAAATAGAATTGGAAGATCCTTTTGAAAACATGGGCGCGCAGCTTGTTAAAGAGGTTTCCATAAAAACCAACGACGTAGCCGGCGACGGTACAACAACCGCAACGCTTCTGGCGCAGGCCCTGATTCGTGAAGGAATGAAAAATGTGACGGCGGGCGCAAATCCCATGGTTTTGAAAAAAGGAATTCAAAGCGCCGTTGAGAAAACAGTAGAAGCTATTAATAAGAATTCACAGCACATAAACGGTTCTAAGGATATTGCAAGGGTAGCGTCCATTTCTTCCGGCGATGAGTACATTGGGGATTTAATTGCAGAAGCAATGGAAAAGGTAAGCAGCGACGGTGTTATTACGGTTGAGGAGTCCAAGACAGCAGAAACTTATTCTGAGGTTGTAGAAGGGATGATGTTCGACCGCGGCTATATTGCGCCATACATGGTGACAGATACCGATAAAATGGTTGCAGATTTGGATGACCCTTATATTTTGATTACAGACAAGAAAATCTCCAATATTCAGGAGGTTCTGCCGATTTTGGAGCAAATTGTGCAGGCGGGCAAAAAGCTTTTGATCATTGCAGAGGATGTGGAAGGCGAAGCGCTTACCACATTGGTGCTGAATAAATTAAGAGGCACTTTCACCTGTGTTGCAGTTAAGGCTCCGGGCTTTGGCGACAGAAGAAAAGAAATGCTGCAGGATATTGCTATCCTTACTGGCGGGCAGGTTATTTCTGCAGATGTTGGTTTAGAGCTGAAAGATACGACCATGGATCAGCTTGGCCGTGCAAGACAGGTAAAGGTAGACAAAGAAAATACAATTATTGTTGATGGTGCAGGCGACTCCGGTGAAATCAAGAGCAGAGTCAACCAGATTCGTATGCAGATTGAAAATACGACTTCTGATTTTGACAGGGAAAAACTGCAGGAGCGTCTTGCAAAGCTTGCAGGCGGTGTAGCTGTGATTAAAGTGGGCGCTGCGACGGAAGTTGAAATGAAAGAAAAGAAACTGAGAATTGAAGATGCGTTGGCGGCAACCAAAGCAGCTGTAGAAGAAGGAATTGTAGCAGGCGGCGGCATTGCACTGATGAACGCGATTCCGGTTGTAGAGCAGGCGGTAAAAACTGTAGAGGGCGACGAAAAGACCGGCATGGCAATTGTGCTTAAGGCTTTGGAAGAACCGCTGCGCCAGATTGCTGCTAATGCCGGCTTGGAAGGCTCTGTGATCGCCGAAAAGGTAAAGGCGGAAAATAAGGTCGGTTATGGTTTTAACGCGCTTACACAGGAATATACAGATATGATTTCTGCAGGAATTGTGGATCCTACAAAGGTTACACGTAGCGCTTTGCAGAACGCGGCGTCTGTTGCAGCTATGGTTCTTACGACAGAATCGCTCGTAACAGATATAAAAGAACCCGCTGCTCCACCGGCAGCTCCTACAGCTCCGGATATGGGTATGTATTAAAAACGACAGATCGTTGTTATTTTATTTGTGGTTTCATCAAAAACCGCACTGTGTTAAAACACAGTGCGGTTTTTTCAAACTTAAAAGTGTAAAATTATGCAGAAATATGGAAGAAAATAAATAATAGTATCGCTTTATTATCGTACTTACAAATAAAAACAGTATTTGAAAATACTGCGCAGTAGAACGCCGTTTTGAGAACCTGTTCTTTATTTTAATATTTTGTCAACAGGCAGCTTCATCATGCCCTGCATGGGAACAAAGCCTGTTTTTATGTATAGGCGTTCACCTGCTTTGGAAGTTTCCAGATAGATTTTTGATATGTCCAGCTGCACCGCCTGTTTTACAAGCCACTTTATAATTGCTTGACCAACACCTTGTCTTCTGAATTGCGGACGGGTATAGATGTTCATTAAATAAGCGCATTTTCCGGTGAGATTGTCTGGAGATGGCATTTCCCTGTAAAAACAAATGCCGCCACAGCCTATGACTTTATCATCAAGGCAGGCAAAACAGGCAATATGTTCGCCTGTCTGTAATGCTTTTTGATAATAACAACGATTTTCTTTTTCCAGGGCTTTTGTAGATTGGTTTTGAGGAATGGAAAATACCTCGTGTAAAACCTCCATACGCCATTCTACTAACAATTCCATATCTTCCAATGTCGCTTTTCGTATTACAATTCCCATTAAAAATCTCCTGCTTTCATAACAACGGGCAGCTTTGTCATATCTGGCTTACCGTTTGTGTTTAGAGGAATAAACGGCATTTTCACAAAAAATTCCGGTATCATAAATGATGTCAGATTTTCCGAAAGCTCTTTTTTTACTGCAGATACTTTTATAGTCTGGTGGGCGGGAACAACATAAGCTGTCATATAGGAAAGCCCATTTTCATCTGTGAAAGCGCGGACAATCGCCTGTTGTACGCTCTTACACTGATAAAGGCGGGATTCTACTTCTGATACTTCTACACGCTTCCCATAGATCATAATTTGGGTATCTTTACGATGAAGAAATGCAATATTACCATCTGGAAGAAAATAACCTAAATCACCGCTTCGATACATGATGTTGCCATCCGGCAGTGCTTCAAAGGCTTTGTTTTCTTCCTTGCGGTTTCCAATGTAACCCAAAGACACACCGCCGCCACAGATACAGATTTCCCCGGTTTCCCCGGCAGGAAGTTCCTTTCCATTTGCGTCCAGTATGTGAATAGTACTTCCCTTTACAGGCAGTCCAATTGGATATGTCCCATCCGCTAAAACGGTTCCTCCATTACAATGATAATAAGACGCGCACACCGTTGTTTCGGACGGGCCGTATGTATTATATACATCTGCCTGTTCCAGCAGATGATCTACATAAACGCCGCGCAAAACATCCCCGCCGCTGATTAACAGCCGGAGAGAGGACGGGATTTTGGGCAAATGGTTCATCTCTGCCAACAGATAGGGAAACCCACTGATCATTGTTACATGGTGTTTCTCCACAAACTTCATAAGAGAATGAATGTCCGCTTTGTCTTCCTCTGACGGAATAGCAATAGCCGCACCGTTTAAGAGGCTGGCAAAAACTTCCTCAACAAAAATATCAAATGAGCATACGGAATATTGCAGCATAATGTCTTCGCCGTTAAGGTGAAACTCATCGTTAAATGCCCGTACATAATGGCAGACATTACGGTTTGTTATGCAAACGCCCTTAGGCCGCCCTGTCGTGCCGGAAGTATAAAGCACATAAGCCGGCTGTTCGGGGGATTGTTCGTCCGTTCTTTTTGTGGCAGGTGCATCCAGGCCGCAAATCTCACATTCCGCAAGCCGCAATGGAAATCCGTTCAGTTTGTCTGTACATTCTCTTTCCGTCAAAATAAAATCCACTTTTGCTTCGTCCATCATGTAATGAATTCTGCCTGTTGGAAAACTTGGTTCTGCCGGAACATACCTTGCGCCGCATTTTAATACGGCCAGCATGGCTGCAATCATTTCCGCGCGATGGCTCATAACAATACCAATACTGCTTATTTTCTCCGGAAAAGTACCTGCAATGATACTTGCTAAATTGGACAACTCACCGAAAGTCATCGTCCTGTTGTTTTCAACAATGGCTGTTTTATGCTTGTTATTTGCAACCACATTTTGAAAGAGTGCGTAAATGGTATCTTTCATAGTATCCTCCACATTGTTTAATGAATTTCATTTTGACAATTTGGGCAAAACGTACTGCTTCTGCCGCTGATTACCATACGGCGAAGGGTCTCACCGCAAATAGGGCAAGGTTTTCCTTCGTGTCCGTAAACCTGTAAAAACGGCGTATTGCGGTAATTTTGCCCTTTGGTTTCTAAATATTCTTTTGGTGTTATTTTGTTTTTTTCTATAAAATAGGATAACCGTTCTGGAATAACTACGGCAAGACGTTCCCATTCTTCCCTGGTTAAACTGTTTGCGGGCCGCGCCGGATGAATCCGCGCTGCAAATAAAATTTCGTCAGAATAGATATTGCCAATTCCGGCAACGGCATTCTGCTCTAACAGGCATTCCTTGACGGCTTTTTTTCGTTTTCCCCAATGAGCGTTCAGATACTCGGAGGAAAAAGCAGAGTCAAATGGCTCTATGCCTAACTTTTCAATTCCGCTGTATGTATCAACTTCATCATTTTGGAGCAGCCAGAATCTTCCGAACCGGCGGGTATCGGAGAAGCGCAATTCCTTTTTATTATCTAGCTGAAGAACAAGGTGCGTATGCTTTTCTTCCGGCAAGTCCGCCGGTGCCAGTAAAAGGCAGCCGGTCATTCGAAAATGAAGAACCATGCGGTCGCCGCTGTTCAGCAAAATAAGCAGAAACTTTCCCCGGCGTGCCATACTGGAAATAGATTGCTCTGCAAGCCGTCTGCAAAATTCGTCGGCATTGGGGTATGCAATCACTTCGGGCCGTTTGACTAAAACTTTTTCAATCGTAAGCCCTTGTATTTGCGGTTCAAGTACCCGTTTTATAGTTTCCACTTCCGGCAGTTCCGGCATGGCTGTCACCACCTTTTCTTGCAGATTTTTTAATTTGCTCATGATAAAAATAATTCACAATGACGGGCGGCGCGTCAAAAGGCCTTTCCATACTGTCGTCGTTCGTTACATAGTCAAGCCCCATTTCAGCGGTAAAGGTTTTCAATTTTGCGTCAAGCATTTCCCAATAACTGCGGTTTTTGTTGTTGTAAATTGTATGATATAGGGGCATTAGGCTGGGATATTTTTCTTTTATATAGTTCATGATAACCGTTTTATAGCCGCCCCGCAAATTAAGGTTTTCCAACCAAATTAAATTGCATCGTCCCTTTACGCGCCTGATAATCGCCTCTACATCTGTAATGCCCGGAAAAACAGGAGATATAAAACAAGTGGTGCGGATACCTGCGTGATGAAAAGCCTCCATGGCGGCAAGCCTTCTTTCAATTGATGCCGCATTGTCCATATCCCTTTGAAAATCTTCGTCCAGTGTGTTGACCGACCAAGATACGCGGGCTTTTGGAAAATTTTGTATCAGATCCAAATCGCGCAATATTAAATCACTTTTTGTTGCAATACTGATCTTTGCGCCGCTTCCCATTAACTGCATGAGCAATGCTCTTGTGCGTTCAAAGGTTTCCTCCTGTGGGTTATAAGGGTCTGTTACAGAACCAATGAATAATTCTTTGTCTGCATATTTTTTGGCATTTTTTATCTCCGGCCAATACTTAACGTCTAAAAAAGCGCCCCAAGGTTCCGAATGGCCTGTAAACCGCTTCATAAAAGAGGCATAACAGTATTTACAGCCATGCGTACACCCTACATACGGATTAACCGAATATTCGCATACGGGCAAATTCGATTTTGACAAAATATTTTTTACATGTATTTCGTTAATGATCAGCTCCGACATGGCTTTCCCTCCTTTGAAACGATCTTTGTACTCCCTGCTGTATGGCATCCGTTTTTTCTAATTGTCCCAACAACAAAGGAGAAGCAGGGTCATGGAGCCTGTAATTTTCCCGCGCTTTTTGCGGGTTGGTATTTGCATAACAATATTTGCAGCCGTTCAGACAGGTATCATAAGCCCCTATATCCCGGCTCTCAATGCAATGGCAGCCTTGCCGCATGCCTTTATGTTTCAAGTCTTTGAACAAGAGACCGTTTGCTTTTCCTAAAATGTCAAGCGTCATACACCCGGAAGCATGAATGCCATAGCGTGAAAAATCCCCGTTTGTACCACAAGTTTGAATAAAAATACCATATTTACTTGCGATTGTACCCAAGCCTTGCGCCAAAGCGTTCCTATCTTCTTCAGAGAGCAAGATGATCTCGGGCATATTTGTTTCCAGTTTTTTGTATATCTCTACAAAACTGAAAATGCAGCGATCAATATAAGGGGCAAGGATTTTTGCCATTTGTTCAAAAGTTTCCAAGTGGCGTGAAATCGTATATTTTTCCGTAAGTAAAACGGGATCATATCTCCAGGCAATACGTTGTTTGCCAACCTGCTTTGACAGCTTGACCAGTGTTTGCATACTTTCTTCAATAGATGGAACACCCGGCTCAATATCTTTGCCATAAGCGGTAATTGTATAATGAAAATAGGTATGGAAACGGTTGGTGATCTCATGTAAGCGCGGTAATATCGGTTTATAGTTTTTCGAGCAGAAAACAATGCAATCAACCTTGTCGGGGCTCAATTCATAGCGCGTTACCTTGTTTTGAAAAAGCGGATTCCGCGAAAGAACATGGCCTTCTGAAAAACGGCGCAACAACCATTCGGTGTAATATTGTACGGTGTCTGTTCGTCCGCCTGTATTGATGATCATACCTGCACCTCCTGTATTTTTTCAAACTTTTCTTTCATACGGTGAGAAAAAAGCGTTGTAAGACGCACCAGTTCAGTGATATCTTTTTCCGATAATTCGCTCATAGCGTCTATTTCCGCATTAGCGGCGGGTGGTATAATTTTCTTTGTGTATTCAATTCCTGTGTTGGTAAAGCGGACGATTTTGTTTCGGCGGTCTGTCTTAGATTCGGTTAATGATACATAGCCCTGTTTCAAAAACTTTTTGATAATTGCACTAATTGTCTGTTTTGTTGCGGACAGCCGTTTACAAATCTCGGACTGTAAACAGCCGTCTGGCGCAAACCAGATTATATCCAGTACAAATAGTTCCTTTGCCGTTAAGTTGTGTTTTCTTGCATACATTTCATAGGCAGCATATTGAACATCCCGCAATTTGCAATATTGGTTGACATACGTTCTTACCTCTTTGCGATCCATAGAAACCCTCCATGAAAATATTTGACGGTCTGAAATTTGACTTTATAATAGCATAAAAGTCAAATTTTTTCAAGAGGCTTTTTATTGTAGGTGCAACAACAAAAAAATTGCAAAAATTGGGCAAAAAGAGCGGTAAGGCCTTTTAAGGATTGTAGCGGTTTTCTTTTACATATCTGTGGATATTGTCTTTAAACTTTGTCGGAAAATTGAACAACCTGTTGCGCCGCTGACAATGTGAAAAGACAAGGTAACCCTTGTAAAGGGCTTGTACCGCCTAATTAGAATATACTTTCCTGTAACCTGAAATTCTTAGTTTTACAGCGTTTTTTATGATTGTTTTTTTAAAAAAGGCACTGCATATTTTTAGCAAAAGCATATATAATAATAACGCCATATACACCGTTTAAACGGAGGCGTTTTTATGAAAAAGCTGTCGGTGCTGCTTGTGGAAATACTGCTTTTGGCCGTGTTTTGTATGGCGGCCTGCTCCACTGTGCCGGAACAGGAAAATACTTTGATCCTTGGAGGTATCGGCCCGTTGACAGGCGATTATGCGACATATGGTGTGTCTGTAAAACAGGGGGCGCAAATCGCAGTAGACCGGATCAATGCTTCCGGCGGCGTCAACGGTATTACTTTTGCACTGAAATTTGAGGATGATGAAGCAGACCCGGCTAAAGCGGTCAATGCCTACAACCGTCTGATTGACGCTGGAATGACGGTTTCTTTAGGGGCGGTAACAAGCGGTGCGTGTATCGCGGTAGCGGGAGAAACACAAAAAGATGGAATTTTTATGATCACACCTTCCGGTTCCCAGAAGGAATGTGTCCAGTATGATAATTGCTTTCGGGTTTGCTTTACAGACCCACAGCAGGGAAAAGCATCCGCCGACTATATTGCCAAGAATCTTAACGTGGGAAAAATAGCGGTTATTTACGATCAATCAAATGATTATTCCGTCGGAATTACCGAGAGCTTCCGGGAACAGGCAAATGCACACGGACTTGAAATTGTTACAGAACAGGCTTTTACAGAGCAGACCAACACAGATTTTCATGTGCAGCTGCAAAAAGCAAAAAGTGCCGGAGCAGATTTGATTTTTCTTCCTGTTTACGCGCAGGAAGCGGCTTCGGTTCTGATACAGGCACAAAAGGCCGGAATAGGGATCCCGTTTTTTGGCTGCGACGGACTGGATGGGCTTTTTGAGAAACTTGGTGCAGGTAATGCGGACGCGGCGGAAGGGGTTATGTTCTTAACACCGTTTAGCGCAGACGCTGACGATGTGCAGACAAAAAGCTTTGTCGCGGCTTACCGGAGCGCTTACGGTACAACGCCCGACCAGTTTGCGGCGGACGGTTATGATGCTGTATACACCGTGAAAGAGGCTATGGAAAAGGCCGGTATCCGGGATGTATCGATCGGAATTCGTGCGCTTGGCGAACAGCTTACGGAGGCAATGACCCAAATTCAGGTAAGCGGGCTGACCGGTGCCATGACCTGGACGGAGGATGGCGAGCCTTCAAAGCAGGCAAGGGCAGTTACTATTAAAAAAGGAAAATATGTTTTTGTAAAATGAACTGCCGTGTTTTGACCAGCAGGCAGAGCACAGTGGGCTCTGCTCTTTTTTATTTTAGACAATATGTTAAAACGCACCCGGCAAAACAGACGGAGGATACAATGGAATTTTTATCCAGCTTTATTACCGGCTTGAGTCTTGGCAGCATTTATGCGCTGATTGCACTTGGTTATACAATGGTTTACGGCATAGCAAAAATGTTAAATTTTGCGCATGGAGATATTATTATGGTGGGAGCTTTTACAGTTATTGTAACAACTAGTATGGCTATGCCGCCTGCCGTATCTGTTTTTCTTGCAATTTTTGTCTGCGTGGTTTTGGGAATTATCATAGAAAGGGTCGCATATAAACCGCTAAGAAATGCATCGCCCCTTTCAGTTTTAATCACTGCTATAGGCGTGGGCTATTTTTTACAAAGCCTGGCGCTGCTTGTTTTTGGAACAGGGAGAAAACCATTCCCCAATCTATTAAATCTTGCGCCAATCCATATAACGGACAACCTGGTCATACAGGGGGCTTCTGTAGTTACGCTTGTAGTTACGCTTGTGTTGATGACCGCTGTGCTTTTGTTTATTAACAGAACAAAAACGGGCAGGGCGATGACAGCAGTGGCAGCGGACAGAGAAGCCGCTCAATTGATGGGCATAAATGTGGATAAAATGATTGCCCTGACTTTTGCAATCGGCTCTGCACTTGCCGCGGTTGCAGGCCTGTTTTATGGGCTTTCTTACGACTATATAGGGCCATATACCGGCGCTATGCCGGGGATAAAAGCTTTTGTGGCGGCTGTTTTTGGAGGAATAGGAAGCGTGCCGGGCGCATTTTTGGGAGGTATATGCCTTGGGTTGACAGAGAGCTTTGCAAAAATGCTGAATTTAAGCCAGTTTGCCGATGCAATTGTATTTGGAGTGCTGGTGGTTGTACTTGTTATCAAGCCTGCAGGCTTATTGGGTAAAAAAGTTACGGAGAAAGTGTAGGCGGGTAAATTGAAAAGAGATCCGTTTCAAGCAGCAGCGCAAAGCAAGTGGATTACTTGTGCAATTTTGCTTGCCGCATTTGCCGCTGTTTTTTTTATGGACCAGCTTGGTATACTTTCAAGGCAGATAAAAGGTTTGCTTGTACCTGCTTCGATCAACATGATTTTGGCAATTTCTTTAAACCTGATTGTGGGCTTTTTGGGAGAGCTTTCCCTTGGGCACGCAGGCTTTATGGCAGTGGGGGCGTATGCGGGATGCTTATTTTCCATTTTTTCAAAAGAAGCTTTGCCTGCGGCGGTCCGTTTTCCGCTTGCCCTTTTGGTTGGCGGAATACTTGCAGCCGTTTTTGGTTTTTTGATTGCAATTCCGGTTTTAAGGCTTAAGGGCGATTATCTGGCAATTGTAACGCTTGCTTTTGGGCAGATTATCTGTTCTGTAGCAATGAATCTGAATATTACAGGCGGTCCGTCGGGTTTAAAGGGTACGCCGCAGGACGCCAGCTACCCTGTCGCTTTTATACTGGTGCTTCTAACGGTGATGATTCTCAGTAATGTAATGGATTCGCGGTATGGCAGAGCGATTGCCTCCATTAGAGATAGCCGGATTGCAGCATCCTGTATGGGAATTTATGTAACCCGCTACAGGTTATGTGTGTTTGCTTCGGCCGCATTTTTTGCAGGAATTGCAGGTGTTTTGTACGGACACAATATCAGTATTCTGCAGGCTTCTGTTTTTGACTATAATAAATCGGTTGAAATTTTGGTTATGGTTGTTTTAGGCGGTATGTACAGCATTAGAGGTTCGGTTATTGCAGCGGCGGTTATTACTGTGCTGCCGGAACTGTTCAGAGGCGCAGACGAATACCGTATGCTGTTTTATTCTATAACCCTGGTTGGAATTATGCTTTTAAAAACGAATGAGCCGTTTCAAAATTTTAAGACACGGCTGTTTAAAACGGCGCTATACACAAGAAAAGAAAAGGTGGTTGTAAAGGAGGATATTTAATTTGGCACTGCTTGTAGCAGAGAATTTGAGTGTTTCTTTTGGCGGGCTTAAGGCGGTTGATCGTTTTCATCTGAAAATAGAAAAGGGAGAGCTGTACGGATTGATCGGGCCAAACGGAGCTGGAAAAAGTACTGTTTTTAATCTGCTTACAGGTGTGTACAAACCGGAAACAGGCAGCTTTTACTTAGACCATGAAAAGCTAAGCGGAAAATCCACAGCAGAGATCAGCCGCAAAGGGATAGCCAGGACTTTTCAAAATATTCGCCTATTTTCAAATCTTTCTGTATTGGACAATGTAAAAGCGGCGATGAACCGGAAAAATTCATACTCCGTTTTTTCCGCGGCGCTTCGTTTACCAGCGTACCGGAGGGGAGAAAAAAGAACGCAGAGGTCTGCTTTGGAGTTGTTAAAGGTTTTTGCATTGGATGCGTCAGCGCACGATTTGGCGCAAAATCTTTCATATGGCCAGCAGCGTAAGTTGGAAATTGCACGTGCACTGGCAACAGGCCCCAGGCTTTTGCTGCTTGACGAACCAGCTGCAGGGATGAACCCAAAGGAAACGGAAGAACTTATGCAAACAATCCAGTTTATCCGTGATCGGTTTCATATGACGATTTTGCTGATCGAACATGATATGCGTCTGGTTTCTGAAATTTGCCAGCGGCTGACTGTGCTTAATTTTGGAAAGGAAATTGCCAGTGGCGAAACGTCCAATGTATTACGCGATCCGAAAGTGATTTCAGCTTATCTTGGGCAGTAAGGGGGGAGAATCCATGCCTTTGCTGAAGGTCACGGATTTACAGGTGCACTATGGCGCCATTCAAGCGGTGAAAGGGATTTCCTTTAAGATTGAGCAGGGGGAAATTGTAGCTTTAATCGGTGCAAACGGCGCAGGGAAAACGACAATTCTACATGCGCTGTCCGGGCTGCGGCAAACAACATCAGGTTCAGTTCTTTTTTCAGGAACAGAACTTATAAAGATGCCCGCGCATAAAATTGTCCGAAAGGGGATTTCCCATGTTCCTGAGGGGAGAAAGATTTTTCATGAGCTTACAGTATATGAAAATTTGAAACTGGGCGCTTACACAAGAAACAATAAAGCGGAAATTTTTGCATCTATAGAAGCGGTTTATATGCGTTTTCCAAGGCTCAAAGAGCGAAAAAAGCAGGCGGCGGGAACATTGTCCGGCGGTGAACAGCAAATGCTTGCCATTGGGCGCGCGCTGATGAGCAGGCCAAAGCTCGTACTAATGGACGAACCTTCCATGGGCCTTTCGCCCTTACTGATTAAACAGGTGTTTGAAATGATCCGCAGTATCAACCAAAGTGGGACGACCGTTTTACTTGTTGAACAAAATGCAAAAAAAGCGCTTTCTATTGCAGACAGGGCTTATGTGTTGGAAACGGGAAAAATTGTTTTACAGGGAAAAGCGGAAGACCTGCTGCACAATAATGAAGTCAAAAAAGCCTACCTTGGAGAAGCTTAAGTGTGCCTTGCTTCCAATATTTGATTTACGGTGCTTTAAGAATTTATACAGACCTTAAATAACCCGGTAAATGGTTTTTCTGTAAAAGCCTTTTACCGGGTTGTCATATTGGAACGGGAGCCTACATAGATATATCGTAGAAACAAATACCGTCGCCGTGGGCGGACAGGTATTAAAAAAGGAGAGATATAGAATATGGAATACCCGTTGTCAAAAAAAACTTTGTCTGTAAACGAAACGGTATTTGAAGGATGTGCAGAACAGCCGATTGATCTGGATTATAGTCTGCCTGATTATTGTCCCGACATGCAGAAAATATTAAAATGCCAGGTCTACCCCAAAATTTTCACCAGAAACATATCCGGTGACAAACTGGATATAGACGGCGCCGCCGCCGTGCGAATTTTGTATTTGGATTCTGTGAAAAAATCGGTTCGATGCAGCGAGTATACCGTGCCTTTTACCTGTTCGTTCAATTTGAAAACAACGCCGCAAAATGCGGTGGCGTTTGCATACGCCAAGCCCGAGTACTTAAATTGCAGAGCGTTAAGCCCAAGGCGGCTGGATATTCATGGCGCTTTTTCTGTATGTGCCCGTGTGGTAAGCAAAACGGAAAAAGAGGCGGTCTGCGGCATAGAAGGAGACGACATTCAAATGAAGACTGCGCTATGCCCTGTTTCAACCGTAACGGGCTGTACCCAACAGCTTTTTACTATTACGGAGGACATAGAGCTTGGCAGTGGCAAACCGCCGGTAGAGGCAATTTTGCGCAGCGAGGTACGGGCCGCCCTGGCAGAATGCAAAACAATCACAAATAAAATGATGATGAAAGGCGATTTAAATTTAAGGCTGCTTTATTTGACGGATCTGGATACCGGCGCTACAGAGGTTTTGGACTATACGCTTCCAATAAGCCAGATTCTGGATGCCGAGGGAATGGAGGACAATGCCGTCTGCGATACACAGCTTGAGGTATTGACTTATGAAGTAAGAATACGCAACGATTTGTCGGAAAACGACACGATTATCACATTAGAGGCAAAGCTTGCGGTTACGGTTACTTCTTTTGGCGATGAAGAGATACAGGTTGTGACAGACGCCTATTCCACTGTTTATGATCTGGACCTTGTATTCGGACAGACCTCGTTTTCCAGGCTTCGGTCCATATTTGACGACACCTGTATAAAGAAGGATACGGTGGAAGTCAGCACAGATGGGATCAGCAAGGTCATTGATTTATGGAACGAGCACTGTTCAGTCAAGGCGCTTATTGAAAATGGAACGATGATCCTTACAGGAAAATTAAATATATGTATTTTAGCACTTGACAATGAAAACGCTCCTTTTTATACAGAACGAACCATTGATTTTACCCAACCGCTGGAGACAGAAGGCGAGCTGCATGATCTTACGGCGCTTCCAAAGGCGCAGGTAGTGTCTATTAGCTATCGCTTAAACGGCGAAAGCAGCCTGGACCTGCGCACGGAAATTCGGCTGACGGCTCCAATATTTGAAAACAGAACAATGCGCTGCATATCCTCTGCCGGTGCAAATGAGGAACATTTACGGCAAAAGGACGATTCGGTGGCGCTTACCTTGTATTATGCAGATGCTGGGGAAAAGCTTTGGGATATTGCCAGAGAATATTGTATCTGCTGTGATGCGATCAAAACGGAAAACGAACTGACAGAAGACATGGTAACACAGGGGAAAATGCTGCTTATCCCCAATATATAAAAAGGAGGAAGTAACAGTGGAGGAAAGAAATATTTATCAAGATATAGCCCGCAGGACAAACGGAGATATTTATATAGGTGTGGTCGGCCCTGTCAGGACGGGAAAATCTACGTTTATCAAACGCTTTATGGATACGCTTGTAATCCCCAACATTGAAAACGACAGCCGCCGCGACCGCGCGGTTGATGAATTGCCGCAGTCGGCAGCGGGCAGGACAATTATGACTACAGAGCCCAAATTCATACCGGAAGACGCGGTAGAAGTGAATATAGGAGGAAACGCCACCTTTAAGGTGCGTATGATTGACTGTGTAGGGTATATTGTCCCCAGTGCAATCGGCTATATAGAAGACGAACAGCCGCGCATGGTCAAAACACCGTGGTTTGAAGAAGAAATCCCGTTCAACATGGCGGCGGAAATTGGAACGAAAAAGGTTATTACAGACCACTCCACGATTGGACTTGTAATTACTACAGATGGAAGCATCAGCGATATTCCGCGCCAAGAATATGAAGAAGGCGAGCAGCGCGTTGTGCAAGAGCTTAAAGAAATCAACAAGCCGTTTGTTGTTTTGCTCAATAGTGTAAATCCCAACGCGCAGGAAACGCATATGCTGGCGGCGGAAATGAGCCGGAATTATCAGGTGCCTGTTGTGCCTGTAAGTTGTATGGAGTTGGATGAAAACGAAATCAAACGCATTCTGGCACAAATTTTATTTGAATTTCCGATCAAAGAGATTAAGGTGGATATGCCCAAATGGGTCTCTTCTCTTGAAAAAGACCATTGGCTGCGCAGCAGTATTTTTACCAGTATTGTAAGTGCAGCGCAAAGCGCTGAAAAAATCCGGCAGGTACAGGATATTACAAAAGCAATTGGCAGCTGCGAGCATGTTGCAAATGTACAGATTACCACCATTGATCTGGGGCAGGGGCATGCAAAAATTACGTTAACGCTTAACCAAAATCTTTTTTACAAGGTGCTTGGGGAAAAAACAGGCTTTGCAATTCGTGATGAGGGAGATATGCTCGACTGCATGCTGGAACTTGCAAAACTGAAAGAAGAATACGAGAAGGTGCGCGATGCATACAATGACGTCAATGAAACCGGTTATGGGATCGTTATGCCCACAATGGAGGAATTGACGCTTGAGGAACCGGAAATTATTAAACAGGGTGGAAAATACGGGATACGCCTGCGTGCCGCCGCTCCATCTGTACATATGCTTAAGACAAAGATCACTACAGAAGTCACGCCTATTGTGGGGTCGGAACAGCAATCGGAAGAGCTTGTCATGTATCTGCTTAAGGAGTTTGAAGAAAACCCTGCAAAAATATGGGAATCCAATATTTTTGGAAAATCAGTGCATGAACTTGTCAACGAGGGGTTGCACAATAAGTTGTACAGAATGCCGGCTGACGCCAGAAATAAGTTAAAGGAAACCATAGAGCGTATTATTAACGAGGGTTGCAACGGGTTAATCTGTATTATTCTTTAAAATATCTAAAAATTCATTTTACCGGCGTTATGAGAAATAACGCCGGTAAAATTTTATATAGACCGAAAAACAGCGAAATTTAGTAAAGAATCCAGATAGAAATAAGCTAAATTTACCAAGATGTAATAATCACAAATAAAAATTTATGAAAAAATTAGGTAATATAACAAAGTTTGGGAAAGCTGATAAAAGGGAGTTAAATTAGGATTGCAATATAAATTTTCGTGGGTTATAATAATATGGAAAATTCAAAATGGCGGGGTATGCGGTTTTCTGTCACAAAAGGGAGGAACAGAGTAAATATGTCTGATAATATCAGTCTTTCAGTTACGTTGCTTATCACTGGATTTGTCGTTGTATTTCTTGTTTTGATTTTGCTGATCGCGATTATCAAGCTGTACAGCACAGCTGTGTACAACGCACAAAACAGGAGCGCGCAAAAAAAAGCTGAAAAAGAGCGGCAGGCGCGTCTTGCAGAGCAGGAAGCGTTAAAGAAAGAACAGGTTGTTTCTTCTGTGCAGAGCCCTTCCGATGAAGCAAACGGAGCAGGCGTCTCACTGGAGACGGTGGCGGTTATTACAGCGGCGGTAGATGCCATGTATGGTACGGGCCGAGCTAAAGTGAAGAGCATAAAAAGACTTCCTCGCACACGTCCTGTATGGAGTACAGCAGGGCTTATGGATCAGACAAAACCCTTCTGAGCGCTGCCTGTACCGAGTACAATTGGAAAGGATGTTTTTGCTTTATGGATATTTTAAACGGCTTTTGGGAGTCTATCGTAGGGCTGTGGCAGGCTTCGGGCCTTACCTTATTGGGGTGGCAGAACTACGTTATGATATTGGTTTCGATTGTATTAATCTATCTTGCAATTAAAAAACAGTATGAGCCTCTTTTGCTGTTGCCCATCGCGTTTGGTATGCTGCTTGTCAATCTGTTTCCTGCTATTATGGCGACTCCTTCCACAGAACTGGTTTCTGTTACGCAGTATATGGCTGACCACGGCGGACAGGCCGGTAATTACGCAATTACTGTGCTCGATGGCGTAGAATATTATAACGTTCCAACCAACGGCGGGTTGCTGTATTATTTATATCAGGGAGTAAAACTGGGGATATATCCACCGCTGATCTTTTTAGGCATCGGCGCTATGACGGATTTTGGCCCGCTGATTGCAAACCCCAAGAGCTTTATTTTAGGTGCAGCCGCACAGATTGGTATTTTCCTGACCTTTTTTGGAGCGGTTTTGTTGGGCTTTAATTCTCTGGAAGCGGCTTCTATTGGTATTATTGGCGGTGCGGATGGGCCTACGGCTATTTTTGTTACCTCAAAGCTTGCACCGCATCTGCTCGGTCCGATTGCCGTTGCGGCATACTCCTACATGGCATTGGTTCCAATTATACAGCCGCCTATTATGAAAGCGTTGACCACTAAGAAGGAGCGCATGGTTGTTATGGAGCAGCTGCGCCCTGTTTCCAAGTTGGAAAAAATTATGTTTCCAATTGTTGTTGTTATTTTGGTTGCACTGTTCCTGCCGGACGCGGCGCCTTTGGTCGGTATGCTCATGTTGGGCAATCTTTTCCGTGAAAGCGGCGTTGTAGACAGAATTTTTAAAACAGCGCAAAACGAACTTATGAATATAGTAACGATCTTCCTTGGCGTTACGGTGGGGGCTACAGCGACAGGTGAGGTTTTCTTAAGCGTGGATACCCTCAAGATCATTCTTCTGGGCTTGATTGCATTTGCCCTGGGCACCGCGTTTGGCGTATTGTTTGGAAAGCTTATGTACAAACTTACCGGCGGAAAGGTTAATCCGCTGATCGGTGCTGCAGGTGTTTCGGCTGTACCGATGGCTGCTCGCGTTGCACAGAAGGTTGGGCAAAAGGACAACCCGGGAAATTTCCTTTTAATGCACGCCATGGGGCCAAATGTTGCAGGCGTTATTGGTTCTGCTGTTGCGGCTGGCGTTTTGATCAGCGTTTTAGGATAATTGCCTGTATTTCTGAAAAAATAAGCACAGAGCAAAAAGCAAGGCTCTGTGCTTTTCTTTGTAACGCTGTCACGAAATCAAAATGTATACAGACAAGGCAAAATAACACGGACTTCGACATGATAATTCCATTTTGTCATTAAAAAACATTTGTGTTTTGGTAAAATAATATATAATTTATATGCGCAGGGGGTTTTTATACTAGATGAAAAGAGAAATTACCATAAATGAAATTTTAAAAATGCTTCGGGCGCATATTAAGCTGATTATTATTATTACGCTGGTCGGCGGCATTTTAGCATATGCGTATTCTGCATATATGATTACGCCGATGTACAGCACATCCACCTTGCTGTATGTTACAAATTCAGAAGAATTGCCGGGGGATTCTGCTATTACAAGCAGCACGGATAATACGGATTCCAGCGAAGTGCAAAAGTCCGGTTCCAATGATATTATTATTTCTTCCAGGATTGCCCAGGTGTGCACGACGCTTTTTAAAACAGATTTAATGATGAGCGAACTGATTGAATATCTGGATTTGTCGCTTTCACCCGGACAGCTTAAAGGTATGATTTCTATCACTGCTTCGGAAGACACACAGTTTTTACACGTGAGTGTAACCGGCACCGAACCGGAAACGGCGGCAAAAATTGCAAATGCATTTCCCGCGGCGGCCCAGGATTTGTATAAACTTTTTTTCCCTTATGGCCAAATTATCGTTGCAGATAAGGCCGGCGTTCCAACAACGCCTTCATCTCCGGATATTAAAAAAAATACGCTTTTCGGTTTAGCCGGAGGTTTGGTGCTTTCTGTATTGCTTGCCCTGTTCCTTGAGGTGATTGATACGACCGTCAAGCCTGGGGATGATCTGTATAAAATGTATGGGATTCCTGTTTTTGCCGGGATTGTGGATATTGAATCGGAAGGAAAAGGAAAGGGAAAGAAAAAATGAAAATAAGCCTTCGCAGGAAAAAGATCAATCTGGAAAAGACCAAAAATGTAATCAATGATAACAGCCGTTTTGCCGTGATAGAGGGATATAAAATTGCACGGACTAACCTGATGTTTTCCATCGCTGCGTCCGACAGGAAATTTGTGGCGTTTACAAGCTGGTCAAAGGGTGAGGGGAAAAGCACGGCAACAGCGAATATGGCAATTTCTCTTTCCAAAATGGGAAAGCGTGTATTGTTAATTGACGCAGACCTGCGCAAGCCTAATATTCATAATTTGTTAAAGCTTGGAAACGAAAGCGGCTTTTCTGAAGTGCTGGGCAAGTTTAAAGATATGGATGAAGTGATTCATTCTCAGGTGTTGCCTTGCTTAGACATTGTTACATCCGGACCAATTCCACCAAATCCGTCGGAACTTTTGGGTTCTGCCCAGGTTAAGGATATTTTTGAACGGCTGGAAAGCAACTATGATTACATTTTGCTCGACACGCCGCCGATCGGTCTTGTAACAGATGCCCTGATGCTCAAGGATTATATTGCGGGGTATGTTGTGGTGATCCGTGAGCGGTCCACTACGCATGGAGATATAGAAAAACTTATACGGAATATAAAGCTGGCGGACAGTCAGATTCTTGGTTTTTTAGAAGTAGGTTGTAAAATCCACGATGGCAAGCGCCGCAGCAAAGTAGGATATAATTATTATTACAGAACATGATGGGAAGAGGAATTTACAGAAACAGCAAAAGGCCGGGATTTCCGGCCTTTTCTATTGCGTGTGGAAATTATACCTCCGGCCCAATACCTTTTAAAATAAAAAATATATAACAGGAATGTATTTTTGGAGAGAATGCCGTAAATAAGCACAGAAAAAAATAGCATTTGTCTGTTAAAGCCAATAAAGTAACAAATTTGCAGGAAAAATAAATAAAACTTGCATTTTTAAATTGAAAGTATTAAAATATGATACAGTTTACAAATAAAGTTGCATTTGGATAAGGGGAGTGCATCATGAAAAGCTTTTTAAGCTTGTCCAGACAAGAACTTTTGACATTGCAGGCGGCTCTGGAAAAAGAATATAGTGCGTATCAGCAGAAAAATTTGAAGCTGGATATGTCCAGAGGGAAGCCCGGTAATGAACAGCTTGAAATATCACAGCCAATGCTGGATATTGTCAGCAGCAGTTCCGACTGCAAAACGCGCGATGGACTGGATTGCCGCAATTACGGCCTTTTGGATGGGTTGCCGTCCATTAAAGAACTGTTTTCTGTTATGCTGGAGGTAGCTCCGGAAAATATTATGGTTGGTGGTAATTCCAGCCTGAATATGATGTTTGACACAATTGCATGCATAATGACAGCCGGAATTGGCGGATGTACGCCTTGGTGTAAACTGGACAGGGTAAAGTTTTTGTGCCCTGTACCCGGCTATGACCGGCATTTTGGTATTACTGAGTACTTTGGGATTGAAATGCTTCCGGTTCCTATGACAGATGAAGGTCCGGATATGGATTTGGTCGAAGAACTGGTTTCTTCTGACGACTCGATTAAGGGGATATGGTGTGTGCCGAAGTACTCTAATCCGCAGGGGATTACGTATTCGGACGAAACCGTTCGGCGCTTTGCAAAATTAAAACCTGCGGCAAAGGATTTCCGCATTATGTGGGATAACGCATATTGTGTGCATGATATTACCGACCATTCTGATAAGCTGCTAAGTATCATGGGCGAGTGTGAGAAAAACGGAACGGAGGATTTGCCTGTTTTGTTTTGCTCCACTTCAAAGATTACTTTTCCTGGCTCCGGCGTTGCAGCCATGGCGGCGTCTAAAGCCAATATGCGGGTTTTTAAGGAGCGCTATAAATATCAAACAATTGGCTTTGACAAAATTAATATGCTCAGACATATGCTTTTTTTTAAAAATATGGATGGTGTGCTTTCGCATATGCAGAAACACAAAAAAATTTTAGCGCCAAAATTTCAATCTGTTCTTGAACATTTGGAAAATAGCCTTTCCGGTACGGATACTGCGACATGGATTACCCCAAACGGCGGTTATTTTGTCAGTGTAGATGTTATGGAGGGGTGTGCAAAGCGTGTTGTGCAGCTTTGCAAGGAAGCCGGTGTTGTTTTAACGGGCGCGGGAGCTACCTTCCCATACGGAAAAGATCCCAAGGACAGCAATATACGGATTGCGCCGACTTATCCGCCGGTGGACGAACTGAATATCGCTATGGACCTTTTCTGCCTCTGCGTAAAAATGGCGGCTGTGGAAAAGCTCTTATGTCGATAAGCAAAGAAAATATCTAGCATATTTACACAAATTTACCGAGATATAGTAGAATTCCAACTGCTTTGCATTGACTTTTCGCATAAATAATCCTATAATTAACTCTGTTACGTCCGTGTTATTTCACAGCTTAACAGAGTTGTTTTTTAGCACAGATTGATTTTTTGTATTGGAGGACATATACATGAAACGAGTGGCAAAGCCAGTATTCTTCATTGTTTTCCTCCTGATCCTTTTATTCAGTTACACCGCCATATTTGGTTTTTCTACCCAATATGGCGACATTAAGACCACCTGGATCAAAGGGATAGGGGATATCCGATGGGGAATAGACATTAAAGGCGGCGTTGAAGCTACCTTTAAACCGGCAGGCGATGTGGATGCAACCGACGAGGAGCTGGATAGTGCAAAGGCGATTATCGAAACCAGAATGGTTTCCAACAACATAACGGACTATGAGCTGTATGCAGACTATACTACAGATCGTATTATAGTGCGTTATCCCTGGAAGGAAGATGAAAAGGATTTTGACCCGGAAGAGGCAATCCAGGAAATTTCTGCCACCGCACAATTAACCTTTCGGCCCGGCAATTCTTATGCAACAACAGATATTGATGCTGACGGAAACCCGGTGTATAAAACCCCGACGGGAGATTCAGAAGAAATTCTAATGGATGGCAGCAATGTGGAAAGTGCGCAGGCAGGGATTGATACATCCAGCGGAGCCAATAATTATATTGTTTCCTTAAAGTTAAAAAATGCCGATCTGTTTGCAGATATTACTGAGCAATACCAGGGACAGACCGTTTCTATCTGGATGGATGATATTATGCTCTCTGCACCAACGGTGAATGCTGTTATTACAGACGGAAATGCAATGATTGAAGGAGACTTTACAGCGGAGGAAGCTTCGCAGCTTGCTATGCAGATTAATGCGGGTGCACTGCCTTTTGAACTGGAAACCGCAAGCTTTGGTTCTGTCAGCCCAACGCTGGGATCGTCTTCCCTGACAGCCATGGCCTATGCCGGCGTAGTTGCGTTTATCATTATTGCGTTGTTTATGCTGATTATGTACAGGCTGCCCGGGTTTATTGCCGTGATTGCGCTGCTTGGACAAATGGGGCTTTCTATTGCGGCGATTTCCGGCTATTTTTCGATATTTCCTAGTTTTACAATGACCCTGCCCGGCGTTGCCGGATTAATCCTTTCCATTGGTATGGGTGTGGATGCAAATGTTATAACCGCGGAGCGTGTAAAGGAAGAGCTTAAAAGTGGAAAGACGCTAGACGGTGCGATTGACAAGGGAACAAAAAGCAGTTTTTCTGCCATATTTGACGGGAATGTTACCGTGATCATTGTTTCCATTATTCTTTTACTTGTATTTGGCCCGTCCAATATTCTTTCCATGATTTTTGGTCCGTCTACTACAGGTATCATTTATTCCTTTGGATACACGCTTTTGATTGGCGTAATTTCCAACTTTATTATGGGTGTAGGCGCTGCAAGGCTTATGCTTAGATCTATCTCCGGATATAAAATTGTGCGGAAAAAAGTATTGTTCGGAGGTGCTGGGAAATGAAAAAAATAAAGAACTTTATTGGCCATACAAAAATTTTCTTTGGCATCTCTATTACACTTTTTGTAATTGGCATTGTGTGCAATATTATTTTTGGGACACAAATGGATATTCAGTTTACAGGCGGTGCAATTATAGAATACAGTTACACCGGCCAGGTAAATGAAGAGCAGCTTAAGACATTTCTGCAGAACGAAACAACGGATAAGGTAAGCTTTACCATCAGCAAAAATCTGATAGCAGGGGACACAAATGCCGACACGCACGAAGGCTACGTGATTGCCGTACAGTTCCCCGGAAATGAAGCGATCAGCCTGGAAGAGCAGCAGGCCTTGACGGAAAAACTGCAGGAAACATACGCGGATAATAACTTCCAGTACAGTGAATCCAATTCGGTAGAACCCTCAATGGGTTGGAACTTTTTCCTGAAATGTATGACTGCGGTGGCGATTGCATGTGTGTTGATGGTGTTGTATGTAACGCTTCGCTTTAAGAAAATCAGCGGGCTTTCTGCCGGCGTAATGGCATTGATTGCGTTATTGCATGATGTAATTATGGTATATTTCTGTTTTATTGTTTTCAGGATGCCGCTGGACAGCAATTTTATTGCGGTTGTTTTGATGATTCTTGGATACTCTTTGAACGATACGATTGTTATTTACGACAGGGTCAGAGAAAATCAGTCGCTCTTGGGCAATAAAACAACACCGGCTGAACTGTTTAATATCAGTGCTACGCAAGTGTTGAAAAGAACGATATGTACTTCCCTGACAACGTTGATCGCAATTGCTTGCGTGCTGGTTGTTTCATTGATCTTTAACCTTTCTTCCGTAGTATCCTTTGCGTTGCCCATGATGGTCGGCGTTATTGTAGGTTGCTATTCTTCTCTGTGTATAGCAGGGCCGCTCTGGGTAATTTGGCAAAATCATAAGATGGGGAAAAAGAGTAAATCTTAACAGTCGGTTTGACAACCAAAATTTGAATGCGATATACTAAAAGGGCATACCGGGAAGGTTATGCCCTTTTCGTTTTTTATTTGTGAAATAGACTGGATTTGTTGCGCGTGGAAAGGAAGAAAGCATATGCCTTTGTTCACATGTAGAAATGTTGCCATGAGCTATGACGGCAACGTTGTGCTGAGGAATTTGAATTTTACAATTAACCAGGGAGACTATCTGTGTATTGTTGGGGAGAATGGCTCTGGGAAAACAACGCTTATGAAAGGAATGCTGGGCCTGTTGCCGGTTTCCTGTGGCGCCTTCCAATTTTCTGAAGGGCTTGTACAAAAAGAGGTTGGGTATCTGCCGCAGCAAACGGGTATTCAGCGCGATTTCCCCGCTTCCGTTTACGAGGTAGTGCTTTCCGGGTGCCTCAATCGAAAAAGAGCGTTGCCCTTTTATACAAAAAAAGAGAAAGAGATTGCTTTACAGAACATGGAGCGGCTGTCGGTGTTGGATTTGAAAAAAAAATGTTATAGAGAACTTTCCGGCGGTCAGCAGCAGCGCGTTTTGCTTGCAAGAGCGCTATGTGCCACAAAAAAGCTTTTGATTTTGGATGAGCCTGTAACAGGGCTGGACCCCATTGCAACAAACGAGCTGTATGAATTGATTAACCGTCTGAATAAACACAATGGTATAACTGTCGTCATGGTTTCGCACGATATTGTCAGCGCGGTGGAATATGCCGACCATATTTTGCATTTGAGCAACAAAGCTGTTTTTTTTGGAACAACAGAGGAATATCTGCACAGCGAAATGGGAAGCCGCTTTTTATTGCATAATTGCCATTGTGAAGTTTGCACGCACAGGCAGAAAACACATAATGACCGCAGCCATATCAGCTCCACATAAGAGCCGCTGCTTTTTAGAAAGGATCTAACTTTATGTTACAGACTCTTATGGAAATGTTTTCCTATTCTTTTATGTCCAGAGCCCTGATTGTGGGAATACCCGTGTCGCTGTGCGCCGCGCTGTTGGGCGTCAGCCTTGTTCTGAAGCGTTATTCCATGATTGGCGATGGATTGTCACACGTCGGCTTTGGCGCGCTTGCGATTGCAGCGGCGCTCAATTTGGCGCCGCTGGAGGTTGCAATTCCTGTGGTGGTACTTGCCGCCTTCTTGCTGCTGCGATTGAGTGAGAACAGCAAAATAAAAGGCGACGCGGCAATTGCGATTATATCCAGCAGTGCGCTTGCGATTGGCGTAATTGTTGCAACGCTCAATAAAGGAATGAATACAGATCTCAACAACTATCTGTTTGGAAGTATTCTTGCTACTACGCCGGAGGACGCCGTATTCAGCGTTGTACTTTCTGTAATTGTTATTCTTTTATTTGTTCTGTTTTACCATAAAATTTTTGCTGTGACGTTTGATGAAAATTTTGCAAAAGCAACCGGAACAAGGGCAAATTTGTATAATTTGATTATTGCGCTGCTTACTGCTCTTACCATTGTGGTAGGCATGCGTATTATGGGAACGTTGCTTATATCAAGCCTGATTATTTTTCCTTCTCTTACCTCCATGCGCCTTTGTAAGACCTTTAAGACGGTTGTTGTTTGCTCCGCGGTGCTTTCTGTTTTATGTTTTGTGGTAGGGATAACAGCATCCTTTTTGTATGAAACACCAACAGGTGCAAGTATAGTTGCAGCTAATATTATTGCGTTTTTATTATTTTGGATGATTGGTTTTTTTAAACGCAAATTTTATACAGTTAAGTTATAAAATATTTTCAAATTTGGGCAGCTCCGATTCTTTAAGTGATTGGAGCTGTTTTTTTATTTTTTCACACTCTACCAGGAATTCTTCATTACAGGTTTCTGCATACTTATTTGCCGCCGCTATGGAAGTCGCAACATGGTCGATGGTTTCATGATAAAGAAAAATATCCATACCGCCTTTTTCCTTTTCCCAGATGTGGCTGATCGTTTGAAAAGTGGCCTGAGCGGCCTGTATATTTCCGTTTTCGTAAGCCTTGGACGCCTGTTGGACATATTCTGATGTTTTGTTTGCCAGTGAAAGCGTATAAATCATTTCCGTTGCGCATAGACAGGCGGTAAAAACGGCGATGATAAAAGCAATCCAGAGTCTTTTCATGGCTTATCCTCCTTTAGTATAATATTGTATTCGCGCTTTTTGTTTGCAGTCATCAGAAAGACGCGTTCTCTTGTAAGGTTTTTACTTTTAAGTGTTTGCTCAATCCAGTTTTTATCTACACCGCAGAGCTTCATGGAGTAATCGGAAAGCTCACCGTCGCTTATAACAACTGCCTCAATACCTTTGTCCGCTGCACGGATCCCCATGTGTTCAAGCGTAAGCGTTTCTTTTTCCGGCTTTTTTAACACGCTCATTTTACCATTTGTTTCAATAATGGCATAGGCTACGTCTTCAATGTGAAATACATTCATTTGCCTGAGCTGCTCGCACAGATCTTCCGTACTGATACGAAGACGGTTCATTTGTTTTTGATCGATTTTTCCATTGTTAATTACAATTTGCGGTTTGCCGCAGATTAGTTTGCGAATTTTTGACTGCTTCATCATAACAACAGACAGGACAATTTCGCACAGTACAAGAATTAAAATGGGAATAAAACCGCTTAATAGAGGCTGTGCAGTGTTTTGCATGGGAATAGCGGCAATGTCTGAAATGAGCAGGGTTACGACAAGTTCAGTTGTTTGCAGTTCGCTGATTTGGCGTTTTCCCATAATGCGCACAGCGGTAATAATAACAAGGTAGAGCAAAAAGGTTCGTATAATAGAAATCAACATACTTATATCACCTGTATGTATTTTAGGTTGTAAACTTAGGAATATACGAATAATTAAAGTGCGTCGGTAAAAGTTAAAAAAGTAAGCGGAAAGAAGGTGTAAAAAATAAGCATGCATTTTTGGGAGAAATTAAAAACTATATTTTTACCGCCCGTACCTACACAAAAGCAGAATATACAGACGAAAAAATTGTATTGCAGTCTGGATAAAACCATTGCCTACCTGCAAAGCGCCTATGACGGAAGCGTTGATTTTACAGTCCGGAATATTACTCTTAAAGACGGCGGAAAAGCGGCGCTTTTTACAATTGAGGGGATGGCAAACAAGGAAACCCTGGCGCTGAGTATTACAAACCCGGTTGTGCAGGCGGATATTCCTCCGGGAAGCGGTGCTGAAAAGCTAAAATATATTGAGCGCAGCGTGCTTTCCGCATCGGAAATTACGCAAATTGATACATTTGAGCAGCTGCTCACCTTTATTATGTCAGGGTTTGCCGTTTTGGCAATTGACGGCTGCGACAAGGCGCTTTCAATTGGCGTACAGGGCTTTAGCTTTCGGAGCGTGTCAGAACCGGAGTCAGAGGTTGTACAGCGCGGGTCAAGAGAAGGCTTTGTAGAGCCGCTGCGTATTAATATGACATTGATCCGCAGACGCATGAAAACGCCGGAGCTGAAATTTGAAACAATGTCTGTTGGAACGACCAGCAAGACGGATATTTGCCTTTGTTATTTAAATAAAATTGTGTCGAAAGGGATATTGAGCGAACTCAAGCGCAGGCTTAAGGAAACCGATTTGGATACGGTTCTTGCATCTGGGTATCTTGTTCCATATTTGGAAAACAATAGGGATTTTTCCCTTTTTACCGGTGTGGGAATTACAGAACGGCCGGACACGGTATGTGGGAAGATCCATGAAGGGCGCATCGCTATTTTAATTGACGGAACGCCAAGCGTTTTGATTGTGCCGCATCTGTTTTTAGAAAATTTTCAAACGCTGGATGATTATTCCAACCGTGCTTATTTTGCAACATTCACACGATGGCTGAAGTATATTGCCTTTTTTGTAGCGGTATTTACACCGGGCTTCTATGTAGCAATCGCAACTTTTAATCCGGAACTTTTTCCGCAGCAGTTGTTGAGTAAGGTAGCAGCTTCTATTGCAGACACGCCTTTTTCTTTAATGGCGGAGGTCCTTATCATTCATTTTATTTATGAAATTATGCGGGAAGCGGGGCTGCGCCTGCCGCGCCCGCTGGGGCATGCCGTCAGCATTGTGGGCGCGCTTGTGATCGGCGAAACGGCTGTCAATGCAGGGTTGATTGGCGCGCCCACGCTGATGGTGGTTGCGCTGACCGCCATATCCTCTTATGTTATACCAGACCTGTACCCGCCTGTGGCGATCCTGCGTATTTTATTCATTATTGCAGGCGGGATTGGCGGCGTATGGGGGATTGTGCTGTTGTTTTGCGTTGTGCTTGTCAATATCTGCGGAAAGCTCAGCTTTGGCGTGCCGTATGTGTCGCCGGTTGCGCCGTTTTCTCTTTTCGGTATGCGCGACGTGCTGATTCGGGCAGGGTGGAAAACGCTTTCCAAAAAACGAAATTTTATACAGGATCAAAGGGGAAGCGAACAGTTTAAAGAGTAGGACGGAGATAACCTGTGCAAAAAAAAGTAAAAATATCTGTTTCACAGCTTTTTGTTATGCTGTTTATCAGCAGAACCATTGTAAATATTACCTATAGCGTATATGTGGCGGATACCACACAGCTATACGACCATCTTTTCTCTTCGCTGTGCGCGTTTTTGCTTACGCTGTTGATGACGGTCCCTGTATATTTGCTGTATAAAAAAAACAATGAACACAGCGTTTTAGACTGCGGTTATAACAGCCTTGGTAAGGCAGGCGCTGTAATTGCAGTGGTTTATGCCATTTATTTTCTTTGGGTGCTTTGTTATACGCTGTCGTTGTTTGATTTGTTTGTAACGGACCTGATGAATCCCAAAATATCGGCGGTGGCGCTTTCGCTTGGGGTTATGGCAGCGTCTATTTATGGAGCATATAAAGGCGTTGAAGCTCTGGCAAGGACTTCTGGCCTTGTATTTATTGCTATTTTGGCAGCCGGTGTATTTTTGGTTTGCGCGCTTTTTGCCCAGGTAGATCCAATGAACTTTACACCAATGTTTTATAACGGTTATCAGGGGACGGTAGACGGTGTGCTTTTAATGCTTGCACGCAATTCCTGTATTCCGGCAATGGCAGTTCTTCTGCCGCTGACGCAGAAAGGAAATATTAAAAAAGGAATCTTCTGGTGGTGTTTTGGCGTATATGCAACGACAGCTTTGATGATTTTTTTGGTTACGGGTGTTATGGGCGATTATGTCAGAACGCAGCCCTTCCCGGTCTATACGGCTACAAGTGTTGCGGAGATTGGCATTTTCCAGCGTATGGACGCCGTTTTTCTGGGGGTATGGACAGCAGGCATCTTTATTAAAAGCGCATTGTTTATTTATCTGGTTTCCCTTTGTATAAAGAAAATATGGGGAGAGAAAGCTGGGAAAATATCTGTTATCGTAACCGGAACCGTTGTTTTGCTGATTACTTTTGGAATCATTGCTTCACAAACGGTTATGGAGATTCTGTTTAACAACTATATTTTATTGTTTTTGACGGTGCTTACCGGTGTTATTTTGCCTTTGCTCCTGCTTTTTAAAAAGAAAGGAAGGGGAAAACCTTGAAAAAAACAGGGATATGTCTGCTTTGCCTGCTGCTGATGTTCAATCTGGCCTCCTGTACCGGTGCGCGGCAGCTCAGCGAGCGCTTGATTATCCAGGGAATTGGGATTGATAAACAGGGACAGGAGTACCAGCTGACACTCTTATATTTGAATACCGACGACGCAGCGGAAGAGCCGCGCACGGAAAGTATGTCGGCAAGCGGGAAAAGCGTGATGGATTGTATGACGAACAGCATTATGCAAACGGGAAAAGAACCGCTTTACAGCCAGAACCTGTTTATTCTTTTAGGGGAAAAAACAGCAAAAGCAGGGTTTGAAGAGCCGTTGTCTTTTTTTACAACGTATTATGAATCGCGGCCAAACGTAAATATTTTTGTAGCGAAGCAAAGTGCCGCTGCAATTATGCAGACGAAAGAAATTACAGCGCAGCAGATTGATATGTTGTCGGAAAATGAAAAAAGAAGCGGCAGGGCGATTGTATCGACATTAATGCAGATGGAAAACGATCTGTTAAGCGGGATAACCGCACCGAAAACCCTGTGTCTTACGACAGATGGGGAAATGGTTCAGGCGGCGGGAACCGCCGTATTTCAGAAAGACCGCCTGTCGTTTTTTCTGTCGCCGGAAGAATCGCTTGGCGCGCTGATGATCAGCGGCAGGGCGGATACAGCGTCTGAGCTGATCCTGAATGAAAAGGGAAATGTGGATTTTACGCTTTCCAACTGTAAAAGCGATATTTCACCAAAGATTCAGGGAGAAACGCTTTCTTATCATATAAAGATTTCCGCACGCGCAGACGTGTATGCAGAGCACAAATTAAAGACAGAGGTACAGGCTTCTCTGCAGGAAAGAGCGACGCAAGTGTGTAAGAATGCAATTGAAACGTGTATTAAACAGCACAATGCAGATGTTTTTGGCTTTTTAAAACGCCTGATGCAAACAAACTGTGCGTATTTTAAGGCCTTGGACGACCCGATGTCGGCTCTTAACAAAGCGGAGTTTACAGTAACGGCCGATATAAAAGTCAACTGAACAAAATTTGGCCGAACCCCCTTTTAATGCTTGACGTTTTAAGCTATAATAAAGATACTTAAAATATAAAGGCGGTGGGGTTGTGTCTTCCATATTTACGGTGTCGCTTGCAAACCTTATACAGGAGCTTTCATTGGAAACGGCGTATATGCCTGAAGATCCTGAAAAAATATTGATTTCTTCGCGGGATATTAACCGTCCCGGGCTGGAGCTTACAGGTTTTCTGGATTTTTTTGATAAAACGCGTATTATTATTCTTGGAAACACAGAAAGCGCCTATTTAGGCCAGCTTGCGTGCGATCAAAAGGTAAAAATATTGACCGATATTATTGAAAAAAAACCACCGGCTGTGATCGTTGCAAGAAATTTGCCGCTTTCTGAAGAGCTGATGGATATCTGTAAGCAATATCAAGTTCCGGTTCTACGCTCTGCAGATGCAACCTCCTCTTTAAGCGCGGCGCTTGTTTCACATTTAAACGTAGAGCTTGCCCCGCGCGTTACGCGGCATGGCGTATTGGTAGAGGTTTACGGCGAAGGTATTTTGCTCATCGGTGACAGCGGCGTGGGAAAAAGCGAAACGGCAATTGAGCTGATAAAAAGAGGACACCGCCTGATTGCAGACGACGCGGTGGAAATCCGCCGCGTTTCCAATAAATCGCTTGTGGGATCTTCGCCGGAAAATATTCGCCATTTTATTGAACTGCGCGGCATTGGTATCATTAACGCACGCAGGATATTTGGTATGGGCGCCGTTAAGCTGACAGAAAAAATTGATATTGTAATTAATATGGAAATTTGGGACAGCTCCAAGGTGTATGACCGTATGGGCATGGATAATGAGTATATGGATATCCTTGGAATCAACGTTCCAGTGCTTACCATTCCTGTGAAACCCGGAAGAAACCTGGCGGTTATTATTGAAGTGGCCGCCATGAACAACAGGCAGAAAAAGATGGGATATAACGCAGCCCAGGAGTTGCTTGCAAGCCTTGGCATGGAGTTTACCAAGGATGAGGTAAGCGGAAAAAACAAAATAGACTGGGCGCCTTGATTTATGCACGGTACATTTTAAAGAGGGATTTGTCTAAAGAGGGATTGTCTTATGAAGATCATTGCAGATACGCACACGCACACCGTCGCTTCCACGCACGCCTACAGCACAGCGCAGGAAATGATTACAGCGGCAAAGGAAAAGGGGCTGTATGCAATTGCGCTTACCGACCATGCATACAGAATGCCGGGCGCTCCCGGAGAGTGGTTTTTTGAAAACCTGCATGCAATTCCATCCACGCTCTACGGTGTGCGCGTATTAAGAGGAATGGAAGCCAATGTGATTGATTTTAACGGGAATTTGGATGCTCCACAGAATATACAGAAGAGCATGGAATGGATTGTAGCTTCTATCCATGGGCTCTTGCTTGACGGAGAACCGTCTTATGAAGCGTGTACGCAGCTTTGGCTGCGCGTAGCGGAAAATCCGCATGTTCGGGTAATTGGGCATAGCGGCGCGCCTGCCTATGCCTATGATTATGAAAAGGTTATTCCGCAGTTTGCAGCGCAGGGAAAGCTAATTGAAATTAACAATGCAACGTTTCGCGTTCGAAAAAGTTCAGTGGAAAATTGTATGAAAATTGCCAAGGCCTGCAAAAAGGCCGGCGCGTATATTGTGGTGAATTCGGATGCGCATTTTTCCACAGCGGTTGGAAACGCAGACCTGGCGCTTGCCATGCTTGCAGAAATTGATTTTCCACAGGAGTTGGTTGTAAACGCTGATACCGGGCGTTTTAAGGATTATCTGCGCGCCTGCGGCATATCTCTTTAAATAGAGAGGGTTTTACTGCAGGTGCATATCATATACATACATATTTGGAGGGACTATGACAAATCTTGACCGCATCAAACAAATAGCGTTGGATTTTGGCTGTGATGTAAAGGAAAACGAGCCAATGAAAAGCTATACGACCTTTAAAATCGGCGGAGACGCACAGCTCTTGGTTACAGCAAAAAGCTTAAACGGGCTGGTTGCGGTTTTAAAGGCGTGCAGAGCGCAGGAGGCACCTTGCTTTATCCTTGGCAGGGGTTCGAACCTGCTGGTTTCAGATCAAGGTATAGAAGGGGTTGTTCTTCGGCTTGACGGCGATTTTAAAAGCATTTCTCTAGTAGATGACGACACCGTCTTTTGTGGGGCGGGTGTTAGTCTTGCAAAGCTTTGTACATTTGCCTGCGAACATTCTTTAAGTGGACTGGAGTTTGCATGGGGGATTCCCGGTAGCGCCGGGGGAGCTGCCTTTATGAATGCGGGCGCTTATACGGGAGAGATGAAAGACGTGCTGCTTTGCTGCCATCATGTAACGCCGGACGGGACGGTTGGCAGCATAGAAAAAAAGAATTTGCAGCTTTTTTACCGTCATAGCGTATATGCGGACAACGGCTTTGTTATTACGGGCATTGTCGTTAAACTGCAAAAAGATTCGGAAACGGAGATTCGGCGCAGGATGGATGAATTTATGCGGCGGCGCAGGGAAAAACAACCCTTGGAATACCCAAGCGCCGGCAGCGTTTTCAAAAGGCCAAAAGGGTATTTTGCTGGAACCCTAATCGAGCAGGCCGGATTAAAGGGCTACAGTATAGGCGACGCTGTAATCAGCAGGAAGCATGCGGGGTTTATTATTAACCAGGGCGATGCTACAGCACAGGACGTTTTGGCTTTGATCCGGCATATTCAAAACACAGTGCACAGAGATTTTGCTGTGGATCTTGTCTGCGAAGTGCGGTATGTAGGCCGATAAACCGTATTTTACGGGAGGAATGTACAATGGAGTTTGTTATTATAACTGGACTTTCCGGCGCCGGCAAAACGATTGCCATGCATGCGCTGGAAGATATAGATTTTTATTGTGTGGATAATCTTCCCCCTGTTTTGATTCCTACCTTTTATGATTTATGTAAGAATTCCTCTGAAGAAAGGATGAAACAGGTTGCAGTAGTAACCAATATCCGCACAGGGGAAGATTTTCAAAGTTTTAGAGATATTTTGTCAAAGCTCAGGGGGGAAAGCAAACCATTTAAAATTATGTTTTTGGATGCGAAAAAGGACGTGTTGCTTACAAGATATAAGGAAACGCGCCGGAAGCATCCGTTAAGCGAAACCTACCGCGGCTCTACCATAGAAGCGGTTAATTTGGAAGCAGAACTTTTAAAAAGTGTAAAAGAGCATGCGGATTACACCATTGACACAACCTATTTATCCCCGGCACAGCTTAAAGAGCGCGTTTCCACATTGTTTTTGGGGGAAGCACATCTGGCGCTTACGGTAACATGCATGTCGTTTGGTTTTAAATACGGTGCGCCGTCGGAAGCCGATCTGGTCTTTGACGTCCGTTGTTTGCCAAACCCGTTTTATATTGAAGCGCTCAAACACAAGACCGGGCTGGATGAAGATGTACGGGAATATGTTCTGAAATGGGAGCAGACCCAGGGGCTTGTCAAACGAGTCTTTGACCTTGTGGACTACACGCTTCCGCTTTATATTGAAGAAGGAAAAAGCCAGCTTGTGATTGCATTTGGCTGCACGGGAGGAAAACACCGTAGCGTTGCGCTTGCAAGGTTGCTTTACAGTCATCTTGTCGACAATGGCCAGCGTGCGAGCATTCATCATAGAGATATCCGGAAAGCGTAACCCTTAAGGAGTATATTGGAAAGGAACGTAGAAATATGTCGTTTGCTTTTGATACAAAGCGCGAACTGTGCCAGATTGCAGACCATAATTTTGCTGTGCAAAGGGCAGAGGGATATGGGCTTTTATTATTTGCAAAAAACTTTTCAGAACAAAAGATTGTATTCAGCACAGAAAATGCTTTTGTGGCCAGTCGATATATGCAGATTTTGGCAGAGGTGTGGCAGACTGTTACAGAAAAAAAGACGGCACTTACAAGAAAAAAGGGCAGTGCGCGCCTGTTTACAGTAAGTGTACCGGACCAACGTGACTGCAAAAAAATTTTTATGGATCTTGGCCATGGAAGTACGCAGCTGAACCTTCGCATCAATCGTGCAAATTTGGACGAAGAAAGCGCTGTGGCGCCCTTTTTGCGCGGCGTATTCCTTTGCTGTGGCACGGTTACCAATCCGCAAAAAGAGTATCATCTGGAGTTCAGCATGCCTTATAAAAATCTTTGCAGCGATTTATGCCGCTTGGTGTCCGAAGTAACGGAGCTTACAAAAGAACCGCGCATCATTAACCGAAAAGGTTGTTTTATCGCATATATTAAAGACAGTGAACAGATTTCTGATTTTCTGGCGTTTATTGGCGCGCCGATGGCGGCAATGTCGATCATGCAGGAAAAAATATATAAAGATATTCGAAACACCGCCAACCGAAAAACGAATTCGGAGATTGCAAATATTCATAAAACGGCGCAGGCAGCGGCGTTTCAGATTAAAGCGATAGAGAAAATTGCGCATGCAAAAGGGCTGGACTTTTTGCAGGACGATTTAAAAGAGGTAGCGCTGCTGCGTATTGCGCACCCGGAGCTTTCGCTGCGTGATTTGGGCAAGCAGCTTAAAATGCCGATCAGCCGCAGCGGCGTAAACCACCGGATACAGCGGATTATGGAAATCGCACGGGAAATAGAAGAGGCGTAATTTTTTTCATTTTAAGCGTTTATGGCGGCGCAACAGCAGCTTTTCTTGATTTGCAGGTGATGTGTGCTGCAATTTGTGGCAACGGTATGATTTCAGATATTTATGAGGTGATTCTATGGCGTTTGTGCATTTACATGTACATAGTGAATATAGCCTGCTGGATGGCGCTTGCAGGCTGAAAAGGCTGGTGGAAACGGCAAAGGCGCAAGGCGCACAGGCGATTGCAGTTACGGACCACGGCGCGATGTATGCGGCCGTGGATTTTTATAAGCTGGCAAAGGCGCAAGGAATAAAGCCCATTATTGGGTGCGAAGTTTATGTTGCGCCCAGAACACGGTTTGATAAAACACCGGAACTGGACAGGGAAAGCCGGCACATGGTACTGCTATGCGAAAACAATACAGGCTACCAAAACTTAATACAGATTGTTTCGCAAGCCTGGACAGAGGGCTTCTATAATAAGCCGCGCGTGGATGATTCGTTGCTTGAAAAACACCATGAAGGGTTAATCTGCCTTTCTGCCTGCCTGGCGGGGGAACTGCCCCGCCGCCTTTTAAACGGTGATTATGAGGGCGCAAAACAAAAGGCGCTGTATTACCAAAACGTTTTTGGAAAAGGGAACTATTATATTGAGCTGCAGGATCATGGAATAGAAGACCAAAAGCGGACAAACCCGCAGCTGATGCAGATTGCAAAGGAAACAGGCATTCCGCTGGTAGTTACAAACGACTGCCACTATATATCAAAAGAAGACAGCGAGATGCATCGTATCCTGCTATGTATACAGACGAACCATACCGTTTTGGACGATGACAAAATGGAGTTTGCAACCGATGCATTTTATTTAAAGACAGAGGAAGAAATGCGCGCGTTGTTTCCGGATTTGCCGCAGGCGTTTGATAATACGGCGCATATTGCACAGCGCTGCAATGTGGAGTTTGAATTTGGGCATACCAAGCTGCCGCATTTTGACGTACCTGGCGGCCGTGATCATTTTGCCTATTTTAAAGAACAATGCTATAAAGGGCTTTACAAGCATTATGGCGACCATCCGGCAAAGGAGCTGACCGACCGGCTGGAATACGAACTGAATACGGTGCATCAGATGGGGTATGTGGATTACTATCTGATTGTCAATGATTTTATTCAATATGCAAAATCGCAGGGTATACCGGTGGGGCCGGGGCGCGGTTCCGGTGCAGGAAGCCTTGCGGCTTACTGCATAGGGATTACCGGTATAGACCCTATTAAATATAACCTTCTGTTTGAACGCTTTTTAAACCCGGAGCGCGTAAGCATGCCGGATTTTGACATAGACTTTTGTAAAGACCGGCGGCAGGAAGTTATTGATTACGTTATCCAGAAATACGGTGCAGACCATGTTGCGCAGATCATTGCCTTTGGAACCATGGCGGCGCGCGGCGCTATCCGCGACGTGGGGCGGGCCCTGGCCATACCTTACGGTGTTGTAGACGGCGTTGCAAAGCTGGTTCCAAATGACCTTGGCATGACCATTGAAAAGGCGCTTTCTATATCGTCCGATTTAAAGGACAGGTATGACACAGACGAACAGATTCACAAACTGATCGATATGGCAAAAAGCATTGAAGGAATGCCGCGCCATGCGACAACACACGCGGCGGGTGTTGTTATTACAGAACTGCCTGTAAGCGCCTATGTTCCATTGGCCAAAAACGACGAAGCCGTTGTTACACAATTTACCATGACCACACTGGAAGAGCTGGGGCTTTTAAAAATGGATTTTCTGGGGCTGCGCAATTTAACGGTTCTGGATGACGCGCGCGAGCTGATCTTAAAGACAAATCCACAATTTTCTGCGGCGGATATACGGGAAGACGACGCTGCGGTGTATGAAATGCTTTCACAGGGATTGTCGGAAGGCGTGTTCCAGTTTGAATCCCCCGGCATGAAGAATGTGCTGACACAGCTGAAACCGGAATCCCTGGAAGATTTGATTGCCGTTATTTCCCTTTACAGACCGGGCCCGATGGAGTCTATTCCAAGATATATAGAAAACCGCCACCATCCGGAAAAGATCACATATAAGCACCCAATGCTTAAAGAGATTTTAGAGGTAACTTATGGCTGTATTGTATATCAGGAACAGGTCATGCAGATATTCAGAAAACTTGCGGGATATTCCCTTGGCCGTGCGGATATTGTGCGCCGCGCGATGTCTAAAAAGAAAAAAGACGTTATGGAACGCGAGCGGAAAATTTTTATACACGGCCTGACGAATGAAAAGGGAGAGGTTGAAGTAGAGGGTTGTCTGCGCAGAGGGATTCACGAGCAGGTGGCGGCTTCTGTTTTTGGAGAAATGGAGAGTTTTGCGTCTTATGCTTTTAATAAATCGCACGCTGCGGCGTATGCAAATATTTCTTATCAGACGGCGTGGATGAAATGCCATTACCCCAAAGAATACCTTGCGGCCCTGCTTACCAGCGTGCTGGACAGCGCCAACAAGCTTGCGGCTTATACAGCGGAGTGCAATCGCCTGCATATACAGGTGCTGCCGCCGCATGTGAATATCAGTACGGACGGGTTTACGGTTTCCGGCGGCGATATCCGTTTTGGATTGATGGCTATAAAAAACCTTGGCAAAGGATTTATTCTTGCAATCGTTTCTGAGCGTGAACAAAACGGCCCGTATACCTCTTTTTATAATTTTTGTAAACGTGTGTATGGCAAAAATGGGATGAACAGCCGTGCGGTGGAAAGCCTGATTAAAAGCGGCGCGCTCGATAATCTGGGAGCAAACCGCCGTGAAATGTTAAGCAATGTAAAAATGATTTTGGACGGACTTGAACAGGACCGGCGCAAAAATATGGATGGCCAGTTGAGTTTTTTTGACGATGCGTTTTCCGCCGGGAGCGTGGAACCAGTTTTGGCGCCTGTGCAGGATTTTCCCATCCATGAAAAGCTTGCTATGGAAAAAGAAATTGCGGGGATGTATTTGTCCGGCCATCCCATGGCCGAATATGCCGATGTTTGTAAAGCGCTGCGTACAGATAAGATTATCAAAATTCTTGAAAGCGACGGCGTGCATGGTATGTACAGAGATGCTGCAAAAGTGCGTATCATTGCGATTGTTTCCTCTGTGAAACTAAAATCCACCAAAAACAATGCAATGATGGCGTTTGTAACGGTAGAAGATATGACAGGCGCCATAGAGATGCTGGTGTTTCCGCAGACGTTAGCGGAATATGGTACATTTTTTTTAGAAGGGAACGTGCTGGATATTTTGGCTTCCGTCAGTCTGCGGGAGGATGAAGAACCCAAACTTTTATGTAACCAGGCAAAGCTGGCGACAAAGGAACCACCGCAGAAAGCAGAGGAAGCAGGACAGGCCCCGCAGACAAATATGCCTGCAGGGCAGCCACAGGCGCAAAGGACTGTTCCGGCGCTTTATCTGCGTGTGAAAAACCTGCATTGCAGAGAGTATGAACAGGCAAAGCAGGTGCTTGATATATTTGATGGAAGAAACCCTGTGATCTTTGTTCTTACAGAAGAAAAAAGGCAGGTGCGGGCGCCTGCAAATATGTGGGTTGATTTAAACGATGTAATGGTGCGGGAGTTAAAGGCGCGTTTGGGCGAACATAATGTCGGTATAAAATAAGCGCGATTTTCCGGTTGAAAGGCGCTGTTAAAAAATTCGCAAAATTCCTGTAAATTTAAGAAAAAAGCTTGATTCACCCCATGCATTTGTACTATAATGATATTCAGCGAAATTTTACATCGGAGGAATAGAATATGTCAGTAAAATCTATAGCAGTTCTTACAAGCGGCGGAGATGCTCCGGGAATGAATGCGGCAGTCAGGGCGGTTGCAAGGACGGCGTTGTCGAAAGGAATGCGCGTAATCGGCGTACACAGAGGTTATAATGGCCTTCTTAACGGCGACGTTTTTGAAATGAACCTCCGCTCTGTTTCAGATATTATCCACAGAGGCGGTACAACGCTCTATACGGCAAGAAGCGAAGAGTTTAATACGCCTGCCGGTGTAGAAAAGGCGGCGAACACCTGCCGCAGCCTTGGGGTGAACGGCGTTGTTGTAATAGGCGGCGACGGTTCTTTCCGCGGTGCGCGTGACTTGACAAACCACGGGATTCCCTGTGTTGGGATCCCCGGTACAATAGATAACGATATTGCATGCAGCGAATACACAGTTGGTTTTGATACAGCCATGAATACCGCAATGGAAATGGTTGACAGAATCCGCGACACTGCGCAATCGCACGACCGCTGCAGCGTAGTTGAGGTCATGGGCAGACGTTGTGGGGATATTGCACTGGAAACAGGCATTGCAGTAGGCGCTACGGCGATTCTTGTACCTGAAATTCCGTACGATATAAAGCGCGATGTGATAGAGCGAATGCGCTATACGCAAAATTCCGGGAAAAAACATTTTATTGTTATTGTAGCCGAAGGGATTGGCGGCGTAGAGCAAATTGCAAAGCAGATCGAAGAGGAAACAGGCATAGAAACAAGAGCGACGGTTTTAGGACATGTGCAAAGGGGCGGTTCCCCCACGCTGCGCGATAGAGTAGTGGCAAGCACCATGGGTCATAAAGCGGTCGACCTTCTGGCAAAGGGAATTGGAAACAGGGTCGTTGCCATGAAGAACGGGCAGATCGTCGATTACGATATTACAGAGGCGCTGAACATGAAAAAGCAGTTTAATACCGAACTTTATAACATTGCAATGGATATTTCTATTTAACCCGGTTTTGGTGCTTTTTGAACGGCTGTGTTTTGCAGCCGTTCATTTGGCTTCTTGCTGCTTATATAAGAAAGGACCGGTAGAATTTTGCAAAAAACGCTTCATGAAAAAATAACGCTTGCCCAAACGGCAGGTTTTTGTTTTGGCGTAGACCGTGCGGTACATATGGTGGATAAGCTGTTGGATGAGGGAAAAAAGGTATGTACATTGGGGCCGATTATTCATAATGAAGAAATGGTCCGTTCCCTGAAAGACAGGGGCGCTTTGATTGTACGTACCCCTGAAGAAGCACCCGACGGCTGTACGATAGTGGTCCGTTCACACGGCGTTCCGCTTTCCGTTTATGATTGTATTGCACACAGAAAACTTACGTGTGCCGACGCCACGTGCCCATTTGTAACAAAAATACATAAAACGGTTTATGAGCAATCTAAAAATGGAAAAATAATTTTCATTATCGGCGACAGGGACCATCCGGAGGTACAGGGAATTCAGGGCTATTGTACAACGGAAAGTTTTACCATGAAAACCCCGCAGGAAATTGAAAAACTGGTCCTTAATTTTCCGGAACTGAAAAATAAAGAGATTTGTGTGGTTGCACAGACCACTTTTGACGTGTCGCAATGGAAAAAATGTTTAGAAACTGTAAAAAAGGTATATACAAATGTCACTTTTTTTGATACAATATGTAGTGCTACGTCAGAAAGACAGAAAGAAGCAAAGTCTCTTGCAGAAAAATCTGATCTTATGATTGTCATTGGCGACAAAAACAGTTCGAACTCCTGCAAGCTTTACCATATTTGCAAGGAGCGCTGTGAAAGGACTTTTTTTGTACAGACAAGCAAAGATCTGGATATGCAGGAAATAAGGATTCATGCAGATTCTATTGGCGTAACTGCGGGCGCGTCAACGCCTGCCAGGATAATAAAGGAGGTACTGGATAAAATGACAGATATGTTGAACAAATCCGGTGAAACAACAATGGACAATACAGAAACTAGCTTTGCTCAGATGCTCGAAGAGAATCTGAAAAGTTTCAATACAGATGGGAGGGTACAGGGAATAGTCGAGAGAATCACTCCCAATGAGGTTTTTGTTGACGTGGGCAGAAAACAGGCCGGCGTTGTAAAACTTGACGAGCTTACGGATGACCCGAACGCGAAAACAGAAGATCTTGTAAAAATTGGCGACAAGCTTGACTTACTGATTATGCGCACAAACGACCAGGAAGGTGTTATCATGCTTTCCAAAAAACGCGTCGACGCGTTAAAAGGCTGGGATATGGTTGTGGAAGCCGCGGAGAATAAGGAAATTCTCACAGGGGTTGTGACGGAAATTATCAAAGGCGGCCTGCTTGTTGCTTTTGAGGGAATGAAACTATTTATTCCTGCTTCCCAGGCAACTGCCTCAAGGGGCGAGGCTTTGGAAAGTCTTTTAAAGAAGGAAGTCCGTTTCAGGATTATTGATATAGACAAAAGGCGCAGGCGCGCGGTTGGTTCGATCCGCAGCGTATTAAAAGAAGAAAATGCAAAACTTCGGGAAGAGTTCTGGAAACATTGCGAGGTTGGCAAAGTATATACCGGTACGGTCAAATCTTTAACAAGCTACGGCGCGTTTGTGGATATTGGGGGCGTAGACGGTATGATTCATATATCGGAACTGTCTTGGGAGCGCATTAAGCACCCATCTGAGGTTGTTCAAGTGGGCGACACGGTAGAAGTATATGTAAAGGATATTGACGCAGAAAAAGGCAATATTTCTTTAGGCTACAAAAAGACAGAAGATAATCCCTGGGAAAAGCTTAAAAATCAGTACCCGGTCGGTACAGTAGTAGAGGTACAGGTCGTTGGTATGACGTCTTTTGGGGCCTTTGCAAAGATTTTGCCCGGTATTGACGGATTGATTCATATTTCCCAGATTGCCAACCACAGGATTGAAAAACCTGAGGACGAGCTTTCAATCGGGCAGACTGTACAGGCAAAAATTACGGCGATTGATTTTGAGAAAAAGCGTGTGAGTCTTTCTATTCGAGCGCTTTTGGAGCCTGAGCAGGAAAAGCCGAATGGAACACAGGATGCAACAGAAGAGGCTGTACCGGCAGCGCAGGAGACTCCTGCCGAAGCGGCGGCGCCTGCAGAAGATGCATCTGCTCCGGCAGATGAGGAGACGCCAGAGGCATAATTTTACTTTAAAACAGGGCAAAGCGTATGGTGATATACGTTTTGCCTTTTTGCTTGTAGCTGCAACACAGTGTGCAGGAAATGGAGAAATTTTTTGATTTTACAGAAAGCAGGCGTATATAAAATGTTGATGGAAATTACAAAACAGGCGAACCTTGCGATAAAAGAGCTGCTGCAGACAGCAAAGCTGAAAAAAGGCGATGTTTTTATTGTAGGCTGTTCCAGCAGTGAAATATGTGGCAGCCGCCTTGGAACAAATTCTAGTCTGGAGACAGCGCAGGCGGTTTTTAAAGGAATTTATCCAATCCTGGAAGAACAGGGCGTTTTTTTGGCTGCGCAATGTTGTGAGCATCTAAACAGAGTCCTGATTATAGAAGAGGCCGCTGCGCAGGCGAACGGCTTTACGATTGTAAATGCAATTCCGCAGCCAAAAGCCGGCGGTTCATTTGCAACAACTGCATATCAAAATTTTGTACACCCGGTGGCTGTAGAGCAAGTGGCTGCCGCGGCGGGTATGGATATAGGCGGAGTTTTAATTGGTATGCATCTTCGTCCAACTGTCGTACCCGTACGCCTTTCCATCCGGAAAATAGGGCAAGCACCTTTGATCTGCGCCCGAACCAGGCCCAAATTTGTAGGCGGCGAGCGCGCGGTGTATGACGAAGCGTTAAAATAATTGCGAAAGGAAAGCGCACAATGACCTATAAAGAAGAATTTATACAAATCTATCAGGAGAATATTAAGCGCCAGGGATCAAAGGAGCTGCTGGATTGGCTGTTGCGCACAGATTTTTTTACGGCGCCTGCCAGCACAAAATATCACTGCGCCTGTGAAAGCGGGTTGATTATGCACAGCATAAGCGTGTATAAGGTGATGATGGAAAAACATTTTGACGAACAGGCAGACAGCGCGGAAAGTTTTGCAATTTGCGCGTTGCTGCATGACCTGTGTAAGGCGCAGTTTTATAAAGTGTCTACCAGAAACGTAAAAAATGAAGAAACCGGAGCATGGGAAAAACAACCGTTTTATATGGTGGAAGATACGTTTCCCTACGGCCATGGGGAAAAATCTGTTTTTTTGATTGAACGATTCATGCGCCTCAAGGTGGAAGAAGCAGTGGCGATTCGCTGGCATATGGGCGGTTTTGAAGATGGGGGAGGTTTTTCAATGAGCCTGGCTTATGAGAAGTATCCGATTGCAGTCAAGCTGCATCTTGCAGATTTGGAATCTACTTATTTACGGGAAAAGCATACGTCGGTCGTTACAAAAAGATAAAAAAACAACAGAATTATCAAAAAAACGCGCGCTTTAAAAGTGCGCGTTTTTTTTGCCTGCAGTTAAAAATACCCGCTGTATAACTGCTGAAAAACGCCGAGTATTACAGGTGGTAATATGTTTTTTGAAATTGCAGGGTGTGTCGCACTTTCTTGCAGCTTTATAGTTTATATAACTTTCTGTACAGAAAAAAACGCATTCAGAAAAACGTATAAATATACATTGTATCATTTTGAATTTTCTCTTGAATTTCCCGCGTGTAGGGGTTAAACTATATTTAAAAGTTACAAATTGTTATCAGCTTATAAAGGGGCGGGTTTCCTTGCCAGATATAGAAATATCGGTTGTTATCCCGGTAAAGAACATAGAGAAGTATATTCCTGCAATTATTGAAAATCTTACGCAGGAACTTACAGACATAAGTATGGAACTTGTTGTTGTAGATATGTATTCGTCCGATAAAACCATGCTTTCTGCACTTAAAGCGATTAAAGCATCGGGGCAAAGCGGATTTGTCATACAAAACGGCGTAGACGGCCTGCCGGGGGCGCTCAATGCGGGGATTTTTAAAGCGACGGGAAAATATGTAACGTTTTTATTTCCCAGAAAAATATATAAAAACATGCTTGCGCCATATTTTTTTACCGCGCAGAAGCATCATGCGGATTTTGTATTTGGCAGCGCGCCGGGATGCGATACAAGGCTTTCCGCAGCGTTAAAGTCCAAAGCGATTAAAGGGACGGAGGTTATAACCGGCGTTGTAAAAGGGATTATTAATATTGATCTTGCAGCCGTTTTGATTTCCAGAGAGCTTTTGCAAAAGAAAAACATTTTTTTCAACGCCGCTTCCCGTTATGGTTTTGCGGAAGAGTTTATATACAGGCTGCTTTTAAAAACGGACGCCAATTACCAGGCATCTGCCGTGTTGCATCGTGACACGGAGCGCCTGCTTCCGCCTGTTAAACAGGAACCCCTGGGAATTGCCTGTTTTGACCGGGTTGAAGGTCTTATAAAAATTTCAGATTTATTACATTATAGCCATGGCGACGGCCAAAGACTTTATGAGTTGTTTATTTATACGGTTTTACCTGGCGCTGTTTTTGACTGTATTGATCTTTTACTCAGAGAAGGGATGGGATACAGCGCTGTAAAAAATGCGATCAGGCTTAAAGGCTATGAAACGCTGCTTGTCTCCGGAAAAACTACAGATTCACAGCTGAAAAGAAAAATTTTCACATGGAAACTTATGCCGTGGATGTACAAACCCACAAAGTAGGCGGCAGTGCAAATTTTGATTATTAGGTGAATAGGATGGATATAGAAGAGGCACGGATATTGTCTGAAAAACTGCAAAAGCAGATTCAATACCATAACGACCGTTACTACAATAAAGACGCGCCGGAAATCAGCGACTATGAATACGATATGCTTCTGCGCAGTCTGGAGGATTTGGAAGCGCAGTTTCCCCAGCTTATTACGGAAACTTCCCCTACGCAGAAGGTCGGCGGGGAGGCGTCGCAAAAATTTGCCCCTGTTGTGCACGGCGTCCCTATGGAAAGCCTGCACGACGCTTTTTCGGAAGAGGAACTTTATGATTTTGACAGGAAAGTGCGCGCCGTGGTGAAAGATCCCGCTTATGTTGTCGAACCCAAATTTGATGGTCTTTCTGTTTCATGTGAATATAGAAACGGCCTTTTTGTACGTGGTTCTACCAGAGGTGACGGAACCGTTGGCGAGGATATTACAGAGAACCTTATAACAATTAAATCTCTTCCCAAACGTTTATCAAATCCTTTGCCGTATCTTGAGGTGCGTGGGGAAGTTTATATGTCTAACGACAGTTTCCTGCGCTTATTGGAAAAGCAGGAAGAAAATGAAGAAAAGCCTTTTAAGAACCCCAGAAATGCCGCGGCGGGATCATTGCGCCAGAAGAACAGCCAGATAACGGCGCAAAGAGATTTGGACATTTTTGTTTTTAATATTCAGCAAATAGAAGGCCATACTCTGCAATCGCATGCGCAGTCGCTGCAATTCCTTGCACAGCTGGGGTTTCCGGCGCCGCCCTTTTATCACGTTTTTACGCATATAGAAGGTGTAATAGACGAAATTAAACGAATTGGCAATATGCGTGGGACGTTGCCTTACCAGATAGACGGCGCTGTTGTAAAAGTGGATTCTTTTGCACACAGACGCCTGCTTGGCAGCACGGCAAAATTTCCAAAGTGGGCGGAGGCGTTCAAATACCCGCCGGAGGAAAAGGCGACAAAGCTGCTGGATATTGTAATCAATGTGGGCAGGACGGGCGCGCTCACGCCCACCGGCGTGTTTGAGCCTGTTACACTTGCGGGTACAACCGTAACGAGGGCGGTATTGCACAACGAAGACTTTATTAAAGAAAAAGATATCCGTATAGGAGACACGGTCATACTGCGCAAAGCGGGGGAAATTATTCCGGAGGTTGTCGCACTGAAGGCGCATGGCGAAAACACGGCCCCTTTTTCCATGCCAAAGCTATGCCCGTCCTGTGGAAGTCCGGTTGTACGTGAACAGGGGGAAGCGGCGCTGCGCTGCACCAACACGGACTGTCCTGCGCAACTGATGCGGCATTTGATCCATTTTGTATCGCGCGACGCGATGGATATCGACGGGCTTGGTCCTGCTGTTTTGCGCCAACTGGTGGATACCGGTATGGTTCATTCCCCAGCCGATCTTTACAGGCTGGACCGGGAAAAAATAATTTCCCTTGAGCGTATGGGGGCGCTTTCTGCGGATAATTTACTCTCTGCGGTAGAAAAATCAAAAGAAAGCGCGCTGTACAGGCTGATTTTTGCACTTGGAATCCGCCATATTGGACAAAAAGCGGCCAAGCTGCTGTGTGAACATTTTGGAACAATAGAAAAAATTGAGCAGGCTGATGTACAGTGTATTGCGCAAATTGACGGTTATGGTTTGGTTATGGCGCAGAGCGTACGGGACTATTTTGCACTGCCGCAGACAAAACGACTGCTTGCAGATCTGCGCGAATGTGGCGTGCAAATGCCGCCGGCAGCACAAAAGGCCGCCGGGCTGCTGACCGGCAAGGTGTTTGTTTTGACAGGTACGCTCCCCACCTTAAAAAGAAGCGAAGCAGTAAAGATGATTGAAGAGCTTGGTGGAAAAACCTCTTCCAGTGTGTCCGGAAAAACGGACTATGTTTTGGCAGGAGAGGAAGCGGGCAGTAAGCTTGCAAAGGCGCAGAAAATAGGCGTTTCTGTGATTGACGAAGAAACGTTTAGAAAAATGTGCGGCTTATAACGGCCGGTGGGCGCCTTTTTCGGAAGCATCCTCTGAAAATTACAGGCATTTTACCTTTGCAGAAAAGTGCGCCCATAATCGGGAGTGCAAATATGTTTTAAAAAGCTGGCAGGAATATGAAACCAGAATCTGGATCCCGGTAACCAAAAGAGAATACTCCTATACAGAATCATGCAAAAAGCCCTTTATGGAATGCGTCCATAAAGGGCTTTTTGCTGTGCGCCATTTTTTTGCAGTTCTAAACGCCAGAACCTGTCCATATATATGAAGTAACCTGAATCATAAACGGACGCGTCAAAGGAAGGAAAGATTAATATGGACACAGAATATTATGCCCGGCGTTTTGATAATGCAGCTAAAGGATTGTGTAAGGGACTTTTTGCAAGTGTTTCTGCCTTGCCGGATACCATAAAGGCACAGGCGCAGGAGATTCGCATACGCGTAAACCGGCCTGTGGCAATTTACTGCACAAATAAAATGTATTATCTAACGGAAGACGGAAGGCCGGTTACAACCTTTGTCAACGGAAAAATGCGGAACGTTAAGCAACAGGAGGTGCTAGAAACTTTTCAAAATTTATGCGGCTATTCTGTCTACAGCCATCAAAAAGAGATTCAAAACGGTTTTTTGACCATACGAGGCGGACATCGGGCCGGGATATGCGGCACGGCTGTGTATAAAGACCATGCTCTTACCAATATACGGGATGTATCTTCCGTCAACATCCGCGTTGCACGGCAGGTCGACGGCGCAGCAGATCAATTGCTGAAAAACCTGGGAACAAACTTTAAAGGTCTGCTGCTCTGCGGCGCGCCTGCCTGTGGAAAGACGACTGTGCTGCGCGACCTTGCAAGACAGTTGACAGATAACAGTCAGAAAAAGGTTTGTGTGATCGATGAGCGCGGCGAGCTTGCCGGCACCTACGCCGGTGTATGCCAAAACAACCTGGGCCAGAGTGATATCCTCAACGGTTATACCAAAGGGGAAGGAATCATGCAGGCACTGCGATGTCTTTCACCGGATGTTATCATCTGTGATGAGGCCGGAGGCAGGGAGGATGTACAGGCAATCGCACAAGGCGTCAACGCAGGCGTTTCAATTGTTGCCAGCATACATGCTGCAACTCCACAGGAGCTGCTGGCCAGAAGCCAGGGAAAGATGCTGTTGAAAACAGGCGCGTTTGAAAGTGTTGCGTTTTTTAAAGGAAGACAGCAGCCCGGGGAAATCAAAGAAATTAAAAAGACAAAGGAGCTTTTTCATGCTACGTTTGGCGGCCGTAACGGCGATTATACTTTCCGGCGCGCTGACAGGCCTCTGTGCCTCGCAGCGGCTTACAGCAAGGGTCTCTTTTTTTGAAGGTTTTCTTGCTTTTTTGGTACGCCTGCAGGCGCAGATCCGGTTTAATGCAGAAGATTTGTCCCGCCTCTTGGTAACAGATGAAGCAAATGCCGCGGTTGCCGCTTTTTTAAAGGAATGCAGGGAAACGGCGCAGACAGAAAACAGAAATATTATGCAGGCATGGTCGCAGGCGGTTGATCATATCCCGAAAACAACAGGGATTACAAACGACGACAGAAAACTGCTAAAGGATTTTTCTGCGGCGCTTGGAACAACCGATGTTGATGGGCAAGTTGCACATTGTGAGCTTTACAAAACACTTGCAGGCACTCGGTTGGAGCAGGCAAGAGAAGAAAAGGCGAAAAAGGGAAAGCTTTACCGCATGCTTGGCGCTTTTTCAGGCGTGTGTGTTTCTCTTTTGATTTTATAAAAAGGATGGTTATACAGAAATGGATGTTGATTTGATCTTTAAAATAGCGGCAATTGGCATTATTGTCGCAGTGCTCAATCAGGTGCTGATCCGTTCAGGCAGAGAGGAACAGGCAATGATGACAACGCTTGCCGGGCTGATTGTGGTTTTACTCATGATTATTCAGCAAATCAGCGATCTCTTCTCTACCATTAAATCCTTGTTTGGGCTTTAAAAATGGATCTTTTTGCAATCTGTATAGCCGCTGTGGCGGCGACCATCCTTGCCGTTACACTTAAAAGATATAATCCCGAAATCTCTATGCTTCTTGCAATCGGCGCAGGCGTTATTATTTTTGTTCTGGTATTAAACCAAATACCGCAGGCGCTTTCACAGATCAACACGCTTTTATCTAGAGCGGGTATGCCGCTGCAGTATGGACAGGTTCTGTTTAAAGCGTTGGGGATTTGCTTTTTATGCCAGTTTTCCTCAGACGCCTGTAAAGATGCAGGGCAGTCGGCGCTTGCATCTAAGGTAGAGCTTGCCGGAAAACTGATGATTGTGCTGCTTGCATTACCCATGCTGGAGGATATTATAAACACAGCCGTAGCCCTGATGGGCGCGGAATGAAGAAGGATAAACAGAAAAGGACTTAGAAAACATGAAAAAAGCAGGCGCAGCCGTTTTGGTATTGCTTTTATTTTTCCTGTGTTCGCAGGTACATGCACAGGCTTACGACGAGGCTGACGAACAGCCGCAAAACGTAGATGAAATTTATAATGCGCAGCTCAAAAACAGCGGCGCAGAGGAATTGTTTGACGAACTTCCTCCACAGGCGCAGCGCGATCTGGAAGAGCTGGGTATAGAATCGCCCGACTGGAAAGAGCTCAATGCCCTGAGCTTTGGAGCCATTTTTTCCAGGATTATGCAAATGTTTGGGGAAAACGGCCAGACGCCGGCGCTTGCAATGGCGCAGGTGCTTGCGCTGATGCTTTTATGCGCACTGACAGACGGTTTAAAACTTTCATTTGGCGAAAAACCGCTTGGAGGGATCATTGGTATAGTCGGTACGCTGTGTATATGCGGTGTTCTGGTTTATCCAATTGTGGAAGCTATTGAAAAAAGCGCACAGGTTATTGTGACAGCTTCCGGTTTTATGCTGCTTTACATACCGGTGATGGTCGGCGTTATGATCGCTGCAGGACAAGCGGTCAGCGGCGCTTCGTACTATACGCTGATGATGGGAGCCGGACAGGTTGTAACACAAATTTCCTCTAACGTTCTAGTGCCTTTATTAAATATTTTTTTAGGTATGTCGATCGTCAGCTCCATTTCCCAGCGCATAAATCTTAAAGGAATTTGCGGCCTTTGTAACAAGGTTGTAAAATGGGTGCTTGCTTTTGTAATGTCTGTATTTGTATCTGTTCTGACTTTTCAAACCATGCTGGGCGCTGCGGCGGATACAACCAGCGTGCGCGCCGCCCGCTTTGCAATCAGCAGCTTTGTTCCTGTGGTTGGCGGCGCGTTAAGCGACGCGTTTTTGACAGTGCAAAGTTGCCTGAAAATGCTCAAATCCGGGATTGGCGTTTTTGCCATACTTGGCGCGGCGGTTATTTTTTTGCCAATGGTTTTGGAATGTCTGGTCTGGCTTTTCAGTATCCATGTGTGCGCTGCTGCCGGAGACGTGTTTGGCCTTATGCAGCCCTGCGCGCTGCTGCGCGCAGCCGGAAAAGTGATAAGCACTATGATTGCTATCTTGCTTTGCTGCATGACGGTGTTTATTATATCAGCGGCAATTATTTTGATAATAGGAGGAAGTTGAATGGACGCAGTAGCATCCTGGGCAATTGCAATATGCATATGTGCTGCCGCTGGGCTGTTGCTGGAACTGATGGCTCCAAACGGCGCCATGGATAAAATTCTGCGCTTTGTTTTGGGTGCGTTTATGCTGTGCGCTGTGCTTTTTCCGGCAGGCAATATGGTACAAGGCATAAACAGGCAATTACAAAGCATAGACTTTGACAGCAGCACAAGCACGCGGTTCTCTGAGAAAGTAGAGGAACAATCGCAGCAGGTTGCCAAAACAAGCGTTATAAGCCTTGTAGAGGCATGTATAGAAAAAACAGGCGCTGAAGCGGAAAAAATAGAGCTTACAATGGATAGCGGCGAGGACGGGCGCATATCTATAATATTGGTTACGGTTTCTGTAAAACCAGAATATAAAGAACAGCAGTTAAAAATAAAAGCTTCTATTGAAGAAGAACTGGGACTGGATACAAAGATAAAAATCGTAGAGGGTGGCAACCTGGCCGGATAAACGAAAAAGAAAGGGAGAAAGCTCCATGAGCGGAGAAAAAAAGGAAAAACTTGAAAACAAGATTCGCCGTTTTCTGGCAGAAGACAAATATAAAAAAATAATTATTATAGCCGGATTTGTGGCAATCGCGCTGATCTTCCTTTCCAATTTTTTTGAGGGCGGCGGCACACCGCAACAGGATACCCAGACGGTAATAACAGGATCACAATCCATTGCCCAATACAAACAGGAAACAGAGCAGCTTTTGGCGGATATGATTGCTTCCATAGAGGGAGCCGGCACGACAAAAATCCTTGTAACGGTGGATAGCAGCGAGGAATATGTGTATCTTGCCAATGAAAAAGAAAGCGTCAACCAGTCGGATGACAGCAACGAGGATAGCAACAAAAGCGGACAATCAAGCGACACGGAAAAAGATTACATAACGGTGCGCCTGTCCGACGGAACGGAACAGGCGATCGTGCTTAAGGAAATTCAGCCTAAAATACGCGGCGTGCTTGTTGTGTGTGACGGTGGCGGCGATATACTGGTACAGCAAAGGGTACTTGAGGCAGTAACCAAAGCGCTTGACATATCAACAGCACAGGTTTGCGTGACAAAACTTTCAAATTAACAAGGAGGATATAGAAATGAAATTTGGGAAAAGGCAGCTTGTTTTGGCAGCGTTGGTGGTAGCATTGGGAGCGGCAGTGTATCTGAATTGGCAGTTTGCAGGGAACGAGGATCTGTTAACTGCAACTACCTCCAGTACTGCAAAGGAGCTGGGGCAGGCGCAGTTTGTAAATAACTCTACAGATAAAACAGCGGACAAAGAAGAGAAAGAAAGCAGCGAAAGCAGTAAAAAACAGGAAAGCACAGTAAAGGCAAATGAGGATTCACTTGCATATTTTGCCCAGAGCAAGGTGGAACGCCAAAAAACACAGGATGAAATTACAGACCTTGCAAAGGAAGTGATTGAAGCGGCGTCTTCTTCTGAAGAGGCAAAGGCGGAAGCCGTTGCCCAGGCAGCGGAAATTGCAAAAATTATGGAACAGCAAACCAACATAGAAAGCCTGATAAAAGCAAAAGGCTTTACAGAATGTTTTGCTTTTATACAAAACGGAGAATGCAGCGTTGTCGTTTGCAAAGGGGAATTAAGCGACGACAAGGTGATTGTTATTAAGGATATTGTAAATGGGCAATCCGGTATTGAATTTGAAAATATAAAAATTACAGAAGCCTGATATTTACAATTGGTTCAATGGCAGGGCGCCGCTTTATAAAGCGGCGCCCTGCCATTGCTATTGAGCTTGTATTTCTTAAACACAGGCGTTAGCATACAAGCAATACTAAGAATAAATATGGGAATACTACATGCCAGATTGTATAGTAGCGGGAAAAATTTTTCGCAACTGGTGTATGTCAAAAAATAACGAAGCCTTGCCTTTTCAGGATTTTTGCCAAGTTGCAAATTAACAGAATTGTGTTATAATAATTAGCATTGATTTTGAATATACGAATTATTGAGGTTGAATTATGAGGAGAAATGATAAGGAAAGGGCGCAGACAGTGTACAGACTGTCTTTTATGATCCCTGTATTTGATGAAAACTGTGAAATGCTTTCTGATACGGTAGACAGCATTTTGCATCAAAAAGACGTGCGGGTCGACAGCGATGTGCAGATTGTGATCGTCGATTGTACGGAGAGCATGCAGAAAAAAGAGTTTTTATCCAATTTGTCAGCACCAAATACGCATGTCGTGCAATTTGCCTTTTCACAAAAACCGCACATAGCTGTGGCGGTGGAACAGGGCTTGAAGGCTGTGAAAAATCCGTTTCTTGCAATTTTAAACTGCGGCGACACGGTCAGCGCTGATTTTGCGTCGGATTGCTTTATGCAATTTAGCAGACATCCAGCTGTCCCGTTTGTAGCGGTGCGGGCGTTTTGCTTTAACCCTTCCTTAAACCGGGAAGAGGAAAGCGTTTTAAACGTGCAGCGCTTTGACCGCCCGGAACTAATTGACCTGACACAAACGCCAAATTTTATACACACATCTTTACATGCGGCAGTGTTTAAAACGAACGTGCTGCGCAATGCGAACCTCAACGCGGGATTACCTTATGAATATGCGCAGGATTTTCTTTTAAAACTCTTTTTAAAAGTTCCGTTTTATGCAACGGCGTCGCGGGCAAGGTATAATTATTTTATGCCGCAGGAGGACAATTATCTGTACCATCTGCCCGCAAACTTTAAAGATTGGTATGCACGCTCCATAGAAACTTTTTTGCTGCCGCTACTTGACTATTGTGAAGCGCAAATTGGGGAAATTCCCGGTTTTGTACATTTTCATACCATGTATTATTTGCAGTCGCGCTTTCTTTCCAATATGAATAACCGCAATAAAAAAACGATGGATCAGCAGGAACTGGAGGCATATCTGGAGCTTGTGCGGAAGGTTTTGCTACGCACCGACGACCGGTATATTTTGAATAAAAATAAATATAAATCTTTACATTATAGCCTGGAAGCGGCTTTAATGTTTATGCATATGAAAGAACATACCGATCAGCTTCCGCTGATACATGTAGAGGGCAATGAAGAAGCTTATCTGAATCTGCATAAAATTCATTTGTCTAACCTTACTTCTATGCGCCTGGGTATACATGTGATGGATTACTCGGATGGAAAGCTTAAGATAGACGGTTCTTTCCGCAATGTGTTTATAGCAAAGAATCTCCGGTTGACCGCCTGTTTTTGCGGAAAAGATTACATGCTGGAAAATAATGACCGCTACTCCCTTACAAAATATTTCGGTATAAGCGCGTATAAAAAGTTTACGTTTCATATAGAATTTCCTATGGATCCGTCAAGTCAGATACAGACGCTTGCGTTTTATGCAAACGTTAACCGGACAAGAGTTAAACTGCATTTTTCTTTTTTACACCACTGGGCCAAGCTTACGCTGAAACCAAAGCATTCTTATTGGCGATTTAACCGATATTATGCGCGTTACCTGATTGCTGAGCGCGAACTGATTATCCGGCGTGCAAGCGCGTTGAAGACATGGGGGCTGGAGCTGCGCTTCCTTCCGGAGCTTTTTATGGAGAGTAAGAAATACTTTTTGCTCCGTCTTTTATATGATGTGACAAGGCCGCTGTTTCTGCGGAAAAAAATCTGGCTGATGTATGATAAAATGTATAAAGGCGGCGACAGCTGCGAATATCTGTACAGAAAGACCGCAAAGCTTCGCGACGGAATTACGAAATATTATGTTATTGATAAGGAAACGTCCGATTACAGAAACCTGGTAGCCGACGGATATAAACCGCTTGTGAATAAGTCGCTTTGGCACAGGCTGGCGTTTTTGCATGCGGACATTCTGTTGATTACAAATTCGAACCTTTTTCCGTTTAATGGATATAACATGGACCGTTCCCGTTTTATAAGGGGACTGTGCAATTTTGGGTCGATGTGCCTGCAGCATGGCCTGACTGTGCAAAAATGTGCAATGGCGCAGCAAAGAATTATTGACAATACCAAGCTGTATTTTTTGGCGTCCCGCTATGAAGAACAGAATCTTCTGCACCATGCGTATAATTACAAGGGCTTTGATGCACTGAAAATTACCGGGATTGGGAGATACGACGGACTGATATCGGACAGCAAGCGGCAAATTTTGTTATCGCCGACGTGGCGTATGTACAATGCTATGCCGGTTACTTCCAGCGAGGGGGTGCAAAGAGAATATAACCCGGAATTCCGGCATACGGTATATTATCAGATATATAACGGTCTGATTAACAATGAAAAGCTGCTGGCTACGGCAAGGAAGACCGGATACAAAATTAAATATCTGCTGCATCCGATCCTCAGTGCGCAGGCCGACGATTTTACACCGCCGGAAGAGGTGGAGGTAATTCCTTCTGTTGGCGATCTGAGTTATGAGAAGATTTTAACCCAGTCTGATTTAATGGTAACGGACTATTCCGGCGTTCAGTTTGACTTTGCGTACATGAAAAAGCCGCTGGTGTATTTTCATCCGTCGCAGTTGCCGGCGCACTACGAAGACGGCTGCTTTTTTTACGATACAATGGGATTTGGGGAAATTTGTACGGAAAGCGGCCAGCTGGTCGATCTGCTGTGCGAATATATGGAAAATGACTGCCGTATGAAGGAAAAATATATAAAGCGAGTGGACGATTTTTACCATTTTCATGATCATAACAATTGCCAACGGATTTATGCGCAGATTTTGGAATATCAGGAACAGATTGATAAAGACAAATTAAGAAGAAAAGAGGCTTGACAAGCACAAAGCTTTCTGTTACAATATTTAGGAAAAATAAAGCAGGGCAGTAATGTCTTCACCTATGGAGTTCCGTCTGCATGGGTCAATACAGCGGGAAATTGACCAACGGCATTTTTACGTGTATTGTTGCGGGCGGAGTGTTCTGCCCGCATTCTTATTTTTAACGACAACTTTGGAGGTGCTTAACCATTAGCAACAGGGAACTGCAGATTAATGATGAAATTCGGGAAAAAGAACTTAGGGTGATCGGTAACGACGGCTCGCAAATGGGGATTATGCCTGCAAGCAAGGCGCTTGCACTGGCAGCGGAGCAAAACCTTGACCTGGTAAAAATTGCACCGCAGGCTACGCCGCCTGTGTGCAAGATTATGGATTACGGGAAATACCGTTTTGAACAGGCTAAAAGAGAAAAGGAAGCCCGGAAAAATCAGCGCGTTGTAGAGGTAAAGGAGATTCGTCTTTCCCTTAATATAGACACGCATGATTTCAACACAAAGCTTTCACATGCCCTGCGCTTTATTAAAAACGGCGATAAGGTAAAGGTTTCAATCCGTTTCAGAGGAAGAGAAATGGGCCATCCGGAGCTGGGGCATGAAATTATGAAGCGGTTTGCCCTGGCCTGCGAAGAAGTTGCGAACATAGAAAAACCCGCCAAGCTCGAAGGACGCAATATGCTGATGTTCCTTGCGCCAAAGCCCACAAAGTAAAACTTTTAAGGAGGACAAATATTATGCCTAAAATTAAAACACACAGCGGTGCTAAAAAACGCTTTAAGCTTTCCAAAAACGGTAAGGTCATCCGCGCACATGCGAACAAAAGCCATATTCTAAATAAAAAGACCACAAAGCGCAAAAGAGGTTTGAGAAAGACGACAGTGGCAGATAGGACCAATGTTGCACAGGTAAAAAGGCTGATTCCCTACAAATGATGCATTTAAATGAACAATTAAACGGAGGTACGATAAAATGGCACGTGTAAAGGGTGCGATGATGACGCGCAAAAGAAGGAAAAAGGTATTAAAGCTTGCAAAGGGTTATTGGGGCGCAAAGAGCAAGCATTTTAAAATGGCCAAACAGGCCGTTATGAAAAGCGGTAATTACGCATATATTGGGCGTAAGCAAAGAAAAAGAGATTTTCGCCGTTTGTGGATTACTCGTATATCTGCTGCCTGCCGCATCAACGGCGTCAGCTATTCTGCATTTATGAACGGACTGAAAAAGGCGGGCGTTACGCTCAATAGAAAAATGTTGTCTGAAATTGCTGTTTCTGACCCCGCTGCCTTTGCAAAACTTGTGGAGCAGACAAAGAACGCTTAATAGAAAAGTATTTGTTGCGTTTGGGATTTTCTTATCCCAAACGCTCTTTTTCGTACTGATCGCTCTTTGTGAAAGCTATGCAGAAAAGGAGGCGTGCTGTTATGCAGATATTATTGCAGAGCAGGGACAATCCCAGGCTTAAAGAAATACAGAAGCTTTTAAAAAGTGCAAAATACAGAGCGCAGACATCTGCATTTGTCATAGAGGGTGCACGCCTGTGCGAAGACGCTTTTATAAGCGGTGTACAGATTAAAAGTCTGTTTGCAACGGCAGATTTTCAAAGTAGGTTTCCAGCGCTTTTTCAAAATATACAGACTGTAGCAGATGAAACTTGCCTTTTGACGGATGGGCTTTTGAAGACTGTTTCCGACACAAAGACGCCTCAGGGGATTTTGTGCGTCTGTAAAATGCCTCAGGCGCAAAGGCTTGCGCTGTGCCGGGGTTCTTATATTGCGCTTGAAACACTTCAAGATCCTTCTAATATGGGGACGGTGTTTCGTACGGCGGAGGCTTTGGGCATAAACGGCGCGCTGCTGTCGGCGGATTGCTGCGATGTTTACAGCCCGAAGGTAATCCGGGGAAGTATGGGAGCCGTATTTCGCCTGCCCATTATGACGGTGCAGGATTTTCCTGCGTATATTAATGCGCTGCGCCAGAAAGGTGCGGTTGTGCTTGGTGCAGTACCGGACAGAAGCGTTAAAAATATTACGCGAATATCTTTTTTAGAAAAAAAACCTTATATTCTACTAATTGGAAACGAAGGAGCGGGCCTTACGCAGCGGGCGCTTTCCTGCTGCAGCGACCTTGTGACGATCCCCATGCCGGGAAAGGCGGAATCGCTCAATGCTGCAGTCGCAGCTTCTATTTTAATGTGGGAAATGGTAAGGGGGCGAAGGTCAGCACAATGAAGGAAAATGTACTTTATTATATATGGCTGCAGCATGTATTGGGTTTTGGAAGCGCAAAAATCAGAACAGTTTTACGCTTTTATAAAACACCTGAAGATTTTTACCGGACATCTATTGGTGAAAAGCGCATGCTTGGCTGTTTTACAAAATCAGAGCTCAACGCTTTTGAAAAGTTTTCACTGGAAAATTGTCAGTCGGTTATTGACCGATGTGAAAGATTGCATTACAATATAATAACGCTTGCAAATCCGCAGTATCCACAAAGGCTGAAAGAAATTTACAATCCCCCGTGTGTGCTTTATTGCCAAGGGGAGCTGCCGGATATAGACAATAACCTGTGTATTGCCGTTGTGGGAACCCGTACGGCGACACAAGAGGGCGCACGTACAGCCTTTTCGTTTGCTGCAGGACTTACGCAGGCGGGCGCGGTGGTTGTAAGCGGCGGAGCAGTAGGAATAGACAGCGCCTCGCACAGGGGTGCTCTGCAGGCTGGCGGCACTACGCTGTGCGTGCTTGGCTGCGGGATCAATTACCGCTATCTGCCTGAAAATGCCCCTATGCGCAGTCTGATTACAAAGCAGGGTGCACTTGTTTCTGAATATCCTCCGGATACGCCGCCGATTGCGCGTAACTTTCCAATGCGCAACCGGATTATATCGGGCTTGTGTAACGGCGTTGTCGTTATAGAAGCGGGAGAAAAAAGCGGGTCCCTTATTACGGCGGATTTGGCTTTGGAGCAGGGAAAAGACGTTTTTGCGGTGCCCGGCAGTATTACCAGCACTGTTACAAGCGGTTCCAACAACCTGATCAAGCAGGGAGCAAAGGCGGTAACCTGCTGTAAAGATATATTGGAAGAATATATGGATACAGACGCGCTTCCACCCGAAGATTTTTTTAAGAAAGTACAAGTGTCAGCGTATAAACCGGCGGGTACTGTAAAAGATACCGCCCAGAGGGAGCACCGGCATAAAATGTCGCCGGTGCATTTACCGGGAGATATTTCCGATGATGCAAGAACGCTGTTCGCTGCTTTATCGGAAATACCTGTCCACACGGACGCATTGATACAAAAAACTGGTTTGCCGGCGGGACGTGTTTTGCCGGCTTTGACGCAGCTTGAACTTTTAGGGCTTGTAAAGCCCTGTTCCGGAAGGCGTTATAGTAAATAGAAAATCAGAACAAGGGAACCTTTTCCCACGGAAGGAATGGAATGCAAATGTCAAACCTTGTGATTGTCGAGTCGCCGGCCAAGGCGAAAACGATAAAAAAGTACCTGGGTAAGGATTATGATGTGCTTGCTTCTATGGGGCATGTTCGTGATCTGTCTCCCACACGTTTGAGTGTGGACGTCAAAAACCATTTTGCACCAAGGTATGAAGTGATTAAGGGCAAAGAAAAGCTTGTAGACGAGTTGAAAAAGGCCGCGCAGGCTTCTGACTTTGTATACCTTGCAACCGACCCGGATCGTGAAGGCGAGGCAATTTCCTGGCATTTGGCGTATTTACTTGGGCTAGAGCTGGACAAAAACAACCGCGTAGAGTTTAACGAAATTACAAAGACAGGGGTAAAAACCGGTATGGAACACCCCAGAGCGATTGATAAAGATCTTGTGGACGCGCAGCAGGCGAGGAGAATTTTAGACCGCCTTGTTGGGTATAAGCTTAGTCCGTTTTTGTCCCAGAAGATCCGCAGAGGCCTTTCAGCAGGCAGGGTGCAGTCTGTGGCGCTCAGGATTATTGTTGACAGAGAAGAGGAAATCCGTGCGTTTAAGCCGGAGGAATATTGGTCTATTGATGCAAAGTTTATCCCGAAAGGGAGCAGGAAAACCTTTACGGCGTCGTTATATGGAAATGCACAGGGCAAATTGAGCATTGGTACAAAGCAGCAGGCAGACCAGATTCTTGCCGACCTGGAGGGCGCGCAGTACACCGTGCTGAAAGTGAAGAACGGAACGAGGAAAAAAACGCCTGCGCCGCCGTTTATTACTTCTACCCTGCAGCAGGAGGCGTCCCGAAAGCTTGGCTTCCAGCCGCGTCGTACAATGAAGGTTGCGCAGGAACTATACGAAGGGGTTGAGCTGCCGCAGCTTGGTGCTGTGGGTTTGATCACATATATGCGAACAGATTCATTGCGTATATCTAACGATGCGTTGCAGGAAGCCGCGGAATATATTCAAAAGCGCTTTGGTGAAAAGTACCTGCCCTCCAAGCCCAGGGTATTTAAATCGCGCGCCAATGCACAGGATGGACATGAAGCCATCCGTCCGACTATGCCGTCTTTAGAACCTGAAAAGGTTAAGGGCAGCCTGACTGCAGACCAGTATAAACTTTATAAACTGGTTTGGGAGCGATTTACAGCCTGTCAAATGGCAGATTGCGTGCAAAAGACCACGCAGGCGGACATTATTGCTAACGGATATATATTTAAGGCTTCTGGCTACAAGGTGGATTTTGACGGTTTTACCATATTGTATGTGGAAGGGAAAGATACCGACGACGAGAAAGAAAAGCAGCTCCCCGCGCTTGAGAAGGATATGCCGCTTAAGTTAAGGGAAATTGTGCCCAACCAGCACTTTACGCAGCCGCCGGCACGCTATACGGAGGCGTCGCTGATTAAAGCGCTGGAGGAATATGGAATTGGGCGGCCTTCTACGTATGCAGCTACGATTACGACAATTACCGGAAGGGAGTATGTAAAAAGAGAAGGAAAAACGCTTGTTCCCACAGAGCTTGGCGAGGTTTCTACCAAGCTGATGAAAGAACGATTTCCTAAAATTGTCAATTTGAAATTTACGGCGCAGATGGAGCAGGACCTGGATAAAATTGAAAAGGGCAGCGAAGAATGGATTTCTCTGCTCGACAGCTTTTATGGCGAATTTGAAAAGACGCTGAAAAAAGCAAAAACAGACATGGAAGGCGTTAAAATACAATTAAAGGAAGATGAAACGGACATTGTCTGTGAACTTTGCGGACGAAAAATGGTTGTAAAAGTTGGGCGTTACGGCAAATTTATTGCTTGTCCGGGCTATCCGGAATGCAAAAATATAAAGAAGTATGTACAGGAAACGGGCGTTACCTGTCCCAAATGCGGCGGCAAGGTGATTGTAAGAAAAACCAAAAAAGGAAAGCCGTTTTACGGTTGTGATCAGTACCCCGAGTGCGATTTTGTTTCCTGGAGCGAGCCTGTCAACGAGAAATGCCCCAATTGCGGGGAAATTTTATATAAGAAAAAAGGGAAAAAGCCCACGCTGTACTGTGCAAAGGAAGGCTGCGGCTATGAAAGGAAGCTAGAGGAAAAATAAAGCTATGACCGTTGGATGAAGCGGAAAGACAGCTACAGAAAGTTTATTATGCAGGAATGCCTTCGCAATATACAAATAAGAGCGAAGGCATTCCTGTCACCGGGGCTTCCAGAGTGGTAACAAAAGTTGGAGGTCAGCTGCGGCGATTTGTTTAGGTTAATATCGTGGATGCCCTTTGGAAGAAAATTGATGTTAGATTGAAAAAGAATACGAGGGCAAATATTTTTGTATTCTTATAGAAGGAGCAACCATGAAAAAAGGGCAGATAGTTGAAGGAACTGTCAAAAAAGTGAATTTCCCCAATAAAGGAATTACCGAAATTCCGGGGGAAGAAAAAAGCGTTCTGGTTAAAAATGTCGTTCCTGGACAGAAAGTACGTATATCTATCAATAAAATCCACAAAGGTCAGGCAGAAGGAAGGCTTCTGGAGGTGACAGAAAAAGCACCAGAGGAAATAGTTCCTCTCTGTCCGCATTTTGGCCTCTGCGGGGGCTGTACCTATCAGAACCTATCATATGAGCAACAGCTTCAAATAAAAGCAGAACAAGTAAAGGGAATGATGGACCAAGCGATATGCGGTGATTATGTTTGGGAAGGCATCAGTCCAAGTCCTGTGATAAATGGGTATCGTAACAAAATGGAATTCACGTTCGGTGATGAAGTGAAGGATGGCCCAATGTCTTTAGGTATGCATAAACGTGGCAGCTTTCATGATGTTGTAAGTGCTCTAAATTGTCAGATTGTAGATGCAGATTACAGGCGAATTCTGGAATGGACATTGAAAGCAGCAATCGACAGCGGTATGCCTTATTACCACAGAATGCGACATACTGGATTCTTTCGCCATCTTCTGGTTCGTAAGGCGGTTAAGACGGGAGAAATTCTGATTGACTTAATTACTGCTTCCGGCAATGACGCAGGCAATCCAATTTCCAGTGTGGCTGCGGAAAGAATGCTGAAAGGTTGGAAAGACCAGCTTCTGAGATTGCCGCTGGATGGGAAGATCGTAGGAATTCTTCATACGGTTAATGACAATATTGCTGATGCAGTAAAAGACGAAGGAACCCAGGTGCTGTTTGGACAGGATTATTTTTATGAGGAATTATTAGGATTGAAGTTTAAGATAACTCCCTTTTCTTTCTTCCAGACAAATTCTCTTGGTGCAGAAATCCTTTACAAAAAAGCAAGAGATTATATTGGGGATACGAAAGACAAAGTTATATTTGATCTGTACAGTGGCACGGGGACGATTGCGCAGATTCTCGCACCAGTGGCTAAACGGGTCTTAGGTGTCGAAATCGTAGAAGAGGCCGTAGAGGCGGCAAAAGAAAACGCAAAATTAAATGGACTAGATAACTGTACATTTTGGGCTGGAGATGTGCTCAAAGTTATTGATGAGCTTGGTGAGGTGCCGGATTTAATTATGTTGGACCCTCCAAGGGAGGGTGTACACCCCAAGGCTCTGGAGAAAATTATAGATTTTAATGTGGATAGGCTTGTATATATTGCTTGCAAACCGACAAGTCTGGCAAGGGATATAGAGATATTCCAGGATCGAGGATATAAAGTGGAAAGGATTGCCTGTGTTGATTTGTTTCCTGCTACCTACCATGTGGAGACGGTAGTATTGATGTCACGAGTGGATAAATAAGGAACTGAAAAAGTGTAGGAAACAAGGCATTTCCGGGAGTTTGGACTGTTTGGACAGCGGTTCTGGCTCCCGGGTTTTTTATGCGTGCTTACTCTGTGGAAACATATCGAGGGGAAAAATAGGCGGAGGGTTGAGTATATAGGATTGGTATGGATAAGTTGAGTAGACAG